>NZ_CP131913.1:2400000-2702752 GCF_030704205.1 Halomonas alkalicola
CCAGGGCCGGCAGGTATGGCAGCTGTCCTCCCGCCAGGGCCGCCAGGGTGATCAGCAGGGTGGCGTGGCTCGACTGCATCACCACCGTGGCCACCACCCCGAACAGCACGAAGAGCGGCCAGTGCCAGGCGCTGTCGCCGGCCAGGCCGTCCAGGGAGAGGCCGTCCTGCCACGCCTCGAAGCCCAGCTTCATGAAGTCGATGCCCAGAAACAGCAGGCCGATGCCCAGCAGCACCCCGGCCGCTGCGGCGCGGCCATCCTTGAGCACCCGGGAGCCGAGCAGCCCGAGGGCCAGGAAGGGCATGGCGAACTGAGCGAGATCGAAGCGCAGGCCGAAGCCGGCGATCAGCCAGGCCCCGGTGGTGGTGCCGAGGTTGGCCCCGAACAGCAGGGCGATGGCGCCGGGCAGGGCGACGAGGCCCGCCCCGACGAAGGAGAGCGAGAGCAGGGTGACCAGGGAGCTCGACTGCACCAGCGCCGTGGCGGCGGCCCCCACCCCGATGGCGCGAAGCGGGTGACGGGTGGCGGTGTGCAGCCAGCGGTCCAGGGTGCCGCCGGAGAGGCGCTTGATGGCGTCGCCCAGGTGGGTCATGCCCCACAGGAAGAGGCCCAGGCCGGCGGCCAGGGTGGCGAGATCAAGCCGTGCCAGCAGCAGCGCCGCGGCCGCGGCCAGCCCGAGCAGCTCGAGATGATGGCGCCGCGACAGCAGCGCCTGTGCCACTCCCTGGCGTGTCAACTCAGTGGCCCTTGGGGTCGAGGATCTTCACTGGCTGGAAGTCCTGGCGGCTCTGCTCCTCGCGGGCCTGGTTGACGCGGGTGGCCAGCTCCGGGGCGGCCTCGTCCTCGATGGGCAGCTGCTCGAAGAAGTCGCAGCTCACGCACTCCCGGTAGCGGATGCCGTGCTGCTCCCAGCTGCGGATGCGGTCCAGCTCGGCACAGCGCGGGCAGATCGCACCGGCGATGAAGCGTTTGGCTTGGGCCATGTTCTCTCCAGGGGGTCAGGAAGCCAGGTGTCAGAAAACCAGAGTATCAGGAAGCGGTGCCGCCGAGCCCGGCTCGGCGGCAGGGGGCGGCTCAGGCCGCGCGGATGCCGCTGTGGCGCAGCAGCGGTTCGACGCTGGGCTCGCGGCCGCGGAAGGCGCGGAACAGCTCCGCGGCATCCCGGGCGCCGCCCTGCTCGAGGATCTCGGTGCGAAAGCGCCGGCCGGTCTCCGGGTCGAAGATACCCGCTTCCTCGAAGGCGCTCCAGGCATCGGCGGAGAGTACCTCGGCCCACTTGTAGCTGTAGTAGCCCGCCGCATAGCCGCCGGCGAAGATATGGCCGAAGCCGTTCTGGAAGCGGTTGAACTCGGCCCGCGGCACCACCGAGACGGCGTCGCGCACCGCGTCGAGCAGCGCCTGGATCTCCGCCGCCGAGGGCGCGGCCAGCTGGTGGTGCAGGCGCAGGTCGAAGATCGAGAACTCCAGCTGGCGCACCATGCCCATGGCGGACTGGAAGTTCTTGGCCGCCTGCAGCTTCGCCAGCAGCTCGGCGGGCAGCGGCTCGCCGCTCTCGACGTGGCCGGCGATCAGGTCGAGGCCCTCGCGCTCCCAGCAGTAGTTCTCCATGAACTGGCTGGGCAGCTCCACGGCGTCCCAGGCCACCCCGTTGATGCCGGAGATGTCGGCGACGGTCTGGCGGGTCAGCATATGGTGCAGGCCGTGGCCGAACTCGTGGAACAGGGTGGTGACCTCGTCGTGGGTCAGCAACGCCGGCTTGTCGCCCACCGGGCGGGTGAAGTTGCAGGTCAGGTAGGCCACCGGCAGCTGCAGGGCCTCGCCCTCCAGGCGGCGCACCCGGCACTCGTCCATCCAGGCGCCGCCGCGCTTGCCTTCGCGGGCGTAGAGGTCGAGGTAGAAGCCGGCGATGGGCTCGCCCTGCTCGAGGATGCGGAAGAAGCGCACGTCCTTGTGGTAGCGCGGCGCCTGGTCGTCCTCGGCGAAGGTGACGCCGAACAGGCGCTCCACCACCTGGAAGAGGCCGTCCACCACCCGGGGGGCGGGGAAGTAGGGGCGCAGCTGCTCCTGGGAGATGGCGTGGCGCGCCTCGCGCAGCTTCTCGCTGGCGAAACCCACGTCCCAGGGGGCGAGCTCGCCCATGGCCAGTTCGTCCCGGGCGTAGGCCTCGAGCTCGGCGAACTCCTCCTTCGCCTGGGGCACGGCGCGGCGCGCCAGGTCCTCGAGGAACTCGAGCACCTGGGCCGGGGACTCGGCCATCTTGGTGGCCAGCGAATAGTCGGCGTAGGTGGCGAAGCCCAGCAGCTCGGCGAGCTCCCGGCGCAGCGCCAGGGTCTCCTCCATCACCGGGGCGTTGTCGTACTGGTCGGCCAGGGGCCCCTGGTCGGAGGCGCGGGTGACGAAGGCGGTATAGACCTCGCGGCGCAGCTCGCGATCCTCGGCGTAGGTCATCACCGGGAAGAAGCTCGGGAAGTCCAGGGTGATGCGGTAGCCGGCCTGGCCCTTGGCCTCGGCGTTGGCGCGCAGGGCGGCCAGTGCGCTCTCCGGCAGGCCGGCCAGGCGGGTCTCGTCGGCCAGGTCGAGGTGCCAGCCCTGGGTGGCGTCGAGCAGCTGGTTGGAGAAGGTGTTGCCGAGCTCGGAGAGGCGCGCCTTGATCTCGCCGTAGCGCTGCTTCTTCTCCGCCGGGAGGTCGACCCCGGCCAGGCGGAAGTCGCGCAGGGTATTGTCCACGGCGCGGCGCTGGGCATCGTCGAGCGCCGCCCAGGCGGGGCCCTCCTTCAGGGCCTGCCAGGCGCGGAACAGCCCCTCGTGCTGGCCCAGCCAGGTGCTGTACTCGGAGAGCTTGCCCAGGCAGGCCTGGTAGGCCTCGCGCAGCTCGGGGCTGTTCATGGTGCCGTTGAGGTGGGAGACCGGCGACCAGGCCCGGGAGAGTCGGTCGTTGAGGGACTCCAGCGGTGCGGCCAGGCTCGCCCAGCTGGGTGCCTCGTCCCCGGCGCGGGCCACCAGCGCCTCGATGGCGGTGCGGTTCTCGGCCAGCAGTTCCTCGATGGCCGGCACCACGTGCTCGGGACGGATCGCATCGAAGGGGGGAAGCTCATGGGGTTCGAGCAGCGGGTTGCGGGACATGCGCACCTCGGGGGTCGGGGGAGTGTAATGACGCTTAGATGCGGGCGCCGGGCCCGGGTTTCAATGCGGGCGTTTGGCCGGCAGGGGCGGGCCTGCTAGGCTTGCCGCCTTTCACGATGGCCCGGCAGGAGAGCAGACCATGAACGAGACCCTGGAGCGCTGGAGCACGCGGCGCGCCTTTATCCTGGCGGTGACCGGTGCCGCCGTGGGGCTGGGCAACATCTGGCGGTTTCCCTACATCACCGGCGAGAACGGCGGCGCCGCCTTCCTGCTGCTCTATATCGGCTTCGTGCTGCTGCTCGGCCTGCCGGTGATGATGGCAGAGATCATGGTCGGCCGCGCGGGCCGGCGCAGCCCGGTGCAGTCACTGGGCCACCTGGCCGCCCAGGCCGGGGCCAGCCGCCACTGGCGGCTGCTGGGGCTGTTCGGCGCCTTCACGGTGTTCTGCATCCTCTCCTTCTACTCGGTCGTCTCCGGCTGGTCCATCGAGTTTCTGGTCACCGCCATCAACGGAGGCTTCGTCGGCGCCGCCCCCGCCGAGATCGGCGCCGGTTTCGATGCCTTCCTGGCCGACCCCGCCAGGATGACCTTCAACCACACCCTGTTCCTGGCCATGACCATGCTGGTGGTGGCCGCCGGTGTGGCCAAGGGGCTGGAGCGCCTCAACAACCTGCTGATGCCGCTGCTCTACCTGCTGCTGCTGCTGCTGGCCGGCTATGCCGCCACCACCGAGGGCTTCGGCCCCGCCCTGGCCTGGCTATTCATGCCGGATCTCTCGGCGGTGACCCCGCTGGTGGTGATGCACGCCATGGGCCACGCCTTCTTCACCCTGGCGGTGGGGGCCTGCGCGCTGATGGCCTATGGCGCCTACATGCCGGACCAGCAGAGCCTGCCGCGGGCCGCTGGCGCCGTGGCGGTGCTGGACGTCTCGGTGGCGCTGCTGGCCGGCATCGCCATCTTCTCGGTGGTCTTCGCCCAGGGCATGGACCCGGGCGAGGGGCCGGGGCTGATGTTCGTCACCCTGCCCATCGCCTTCGCTCAGCTGCCCTGGGGGGCGCTGTGGCTGAGCATCTTCTTCCTGCTGCTGCTGCTGGCCACCTGGACCTCGTCGATCAACCTGGCCGAGCCCATGGTGGCGACCCTCCAGGGCATCGGCCTCAAGCGCGGCCAGGCGGCGGCCCTGGTGGGGCTCGCCGTCTGGCTGGTGGGCCTGCTCACGGTGCTCTCCTTCTCGCCCCTGGCGGAGTGGCGCCCGCTGTTCGGCATGAACGCCTTCGAGCTGGTCAGCACCATTCCGCCGGAGATCTTCCTGCCCCTCGGGGGCCTGTTGATCGGCATCTTCGCCGCCTGGGTGATGCCCGAGGCGGCGGCCCGCCGGGCGCTGGGCGTGGGGCACGGGGGCTTCACCCTGTGGCGTGGCCTGGTGCGCTGGGTCGCGATTCCGCTGACGCTGGTAGTATTGGTGGCCGGCCTGGTCTGAACCGACACGAGGATTTCACGATGAGCGAGACGACGGCGATCCGCCCCTGGAAGGGCACCACCCCCACCCTGGGCGAGCGGGTCTATGTGGACCCCGCCAGCCTGGTGCTGGGCGACGTGACCCTGGGCGACGACAGCTCGGTGTGGCCCATGGCGGTGGTGCGCGGCGACATGCACCGCATCCGCATCGGCGCGCGTACCAGCGTGCAGGACGGCAGCGTGCTGCACATCACCCACGCCAGCGACTTCAACCCCGGCGGGTTCCCGCTGACCATCGGCGACGATGTCACCATCGGCCACAAGGCGATCCTCCACGGGGCCACCCTGGGCAGCCGCATCCTGGTGGGCATGGGCGCCATCGTCATGGACGGCGCCGTGGTGGAGGATGAGGTGATCATCGCCGCCGGGGCCGTGGTGACCCCGGGCAAGCGCCTGGAGAGCGGCTACGTCTACGCCGGCAACCCGGCCAAGGCGCTGCGTCCGCTCAAGGAGAAGGAGCGCGCCTTCTTCCCCTATACCGCCGGCAACTATGTTCGGCTCAAGGACGAGTACCTGGCGGCGATGGGCGCTTAGCGGGCCTAACCCGGCCCGAGGGGCGGTTACGACGCCGAAATACCTTCCTAACCCATTGTTTCGCCATGCCGTGACGCGCGATAATCTGGTGATTTATCCAGTGCATGTTTCTCCAGTACATCGAGGGCTCGCCCCGGCATGGCCGACTTCCGCACCCATCTTGGCGTGGCCGCCGCCGGCGGTGCCGTGGTCGCCCATGGCGGCTGGCAGGCGGGCCTGTGGACGGCCTGGGAGGCCCTGCCGATGCTGGCGCTGGTGACCTTCGGCGGCATCCTGCCCGATATCGACGCCGACCGTTCCAAGGCGATCCGGCTGATCTTCAACCTGCTGGCGGTGCCCGGGGTGGTGGCCGGCGCCCTGCTGCTGCAGGGGCGGCTCGACGCCGGCGGCCTGCTGCTGGCGTGCGGGGCGATCTATCTCGGCGTGCGCTACCTGGCCGGGGCCCTCTTCTCGCGTTTCACGGTGCATCGTGGCCTGTGGCACTCGCTGCTGGCGGCCGCCCTGTGCGGCCTGATCAGCGTGGCGCTCAGCCAGCGGCTCTTCGCCCAGCCCGATATCCTGGCCTGGGCCCACGGGCTGGCGGTGGCGCTGGGCTTCGTCATCCACCTGCTGCTCGACGAGCTCTACAGCGTCGACCTCACCGGGGCGCGCATCAAGCGCTCCTTCGGCACCGCCCTCAAGCCCTTCGACTGGCGCTCGCCGGGCAACTCCCTGGTGATGCTGCTGGCGGCGGTCAACCTGCTGCCCTGGCTACCCCCGCTGGCGCCGCTGTGGGCGCTGCTGGCTCAGGGTGCTGCGCTCTGGCGGTAGTCCTCGGCCTTGAGGCCGTACTTCCTGAGCTTGTCGTAGAGGGTCTTGCGGGGCAGGCCGAGCTGCTCGGCCACCTCGGTGACCCGGCCGCGCTGGCGCGCCAGGGCCTGGTCGATCAGGCTCTTCTCGAACAGCTCCACCTGCTGGGGCAGGGGCAGCTCGCCGGCCTCGCTCTCGGCGCCCTCGAGCAGCGCCTGCAGCCGGTAGTCGAAGGCGGCGCCGAGCAGCACGTAGCGCTCGGCGAGGTTGCGCAGCTCGCGCACGTTGCCCGGCCAGTCGTGGGCCAGCAGGGCGCTGATGCCGGCGGCGTCCAGGGGCGGCGCCTCGAGGCCGCTGCGGTTGGCGGCCACCACCGCGAAGTGCTGGAAGAGCAGCGGGATGTCCTCGCGGCGCTCGCGCAGCGGCGGGATCGGAAGGGTCACCACGTTGAGTCGGTAGTAGAGGTCCTCGCGGAACTCGCCGGCCTCGGCGGCGGCCTTGAGGTCGACCTTGGTGGCGGCAATCACCCGGATGTCCAGGGGCACCGGGACGTTGGAGCCGAGCCGCTCCACGCTGCGCTCCTGCAGCACCCGCAGCAGCTTGACCTGAAGGGCGAGCGGCATCGACTCGATCTCGTCCAGGAAGACGGTGCCACCGTCGGCGTGTTCGAACTTGCCGACCCGCCGCTCCACCGCGCCGGTGAAGGCGCCCTTCTCGTGGCCGAACAGCTCCGACTCGATGGTGCTCTCGGGCACCGCACCGCAGTTGATGGCCACGAAGGGTCGCGGCGCGCGGTGGCTGCGCTCATGGATGGCGCGGGCCACCAGATCCTTGCCGGCACCGGTCTCGCCGAAGAGCAGCACGTCGGCCTCCACCTGGCTGATGCGCTGCACCATGGAGGCGAGCCGCTGGATGGCCGGGGTGCGCCCCACCAGCCGCGGGCCCAGGGCCGACTGCTGGGCCTCCAGCTCCGCCTTGAGCTCGCGGTTCTCCAGGCTGAGCCGACGCTTCTCCACGCCGCGGCGCACCACCTCCACCAGCCGCTCGGCGGCGAAGGGCTTCTCGAGGAAGTCCCAGGCCCCCTCGCGCATCGCCTCCACCGCGGTGGAGATGTCGCCGTGGCCGGTGATCAGGATCACCGGCAGGTCCGGGTCGCGCAGCCGGACCTCGCGCAGCAGCGCCATGCCGTCCATGCCGGGCATGCGGATGTCGCTGACCACCACGCCGGGAAAGTCCGGGGCCAGCTGTTCAAGGGCCGCCTCGGCGCTGGCATGGGGCTCGGGGGCATAGCCGGCAAGCTCCAGGGTCTGGCCGGCGGTGATCCGCAGATGGGGTTCGTCATCGATGATCATCACCGGGATGGCGGCCGGGTCATGCATGGGGGAGGGTCTCCTGATCGGGCTGGGCGTTCACGGTGCGCCGGCCTTCGTCGCGGGGCAGCCGAATGGTGAAGAGGGCGCCGCCCTCGGGGCGGTTGGCGGCACTCAGGCGCCCGCCCAGGTCGTCGACGATCCGCGAGGAGATCGACAGGCCTAGCCCGAGCCCCTTGCCGGATGACTTGGTGGTGAAGAAGGGTTCGAAGATGCGGGTCAGGTTCTCCTCGGCGATCCCCGGCCCGTTGTCGGCCACCCCCAGCACCACCCGGTCGTCCCACACCTCGACGCTCAGCTCGAGGCGCGGGGCAGGGGTGTCGGCCATGGCCTGCAGGGCGTTGCCGATCAGATTGACCAGCACCTGCTCGAGGCGCACCAGGTCGGCGCGCACCCAGGCCTCCTGGTCGGGCCAGCGGCGGATCACCTCCACGTCGCTGTCGCGCAGCCGGGTCTGGAACAGTCGCAGGGCGTAGTCGAAGCAGGCGACGGGGGAGACGGCGGTGAGCGTCTCGCCGCTCTTGCGCGAGAACTGGCGCAGCTGGGCGCTGATCTCCGACATTCGTGCGGTCAGTTCGACGATCTGCTCGAGGTTGAGGTCGACGCTCTCCAGGCGCTGGCGGGCCAGGAAGGTGCGGGCGTTCTCGGCATAGGCGCGGATCGCCGCCAGGGGCTGGTTGAGCTCGTGATTGATGCCGGCGGCCAGCTGGCCGAGCACGGCGAGCTTGGCGGCCTGGATCAGCTCGTCGCGGGTCTGGCGCAGGCTCTCCTCGGCGCGCCGGCGCTCGTCGATCTCGGCGGAGAGTCGGCGGTTGGTCTCCAGCAGGTCCCGGGTGCGGCGCTCGACGTTGCGCTCCAGCTCGTCCCGGGCGCGGGCCAGGGTCTGGCGCTCGCGCTCGGCGAACTGCTCGCGTTCGCGGCGCAGGCGCAGGCGCTGCCAGCCGATGCCGCCGCCCAGCAGCACGATGCCGTAGAGCCCGCCGGCCAGCAGCGCCGAGACCCATTGGGCCTGGATCACCGGGCTCACCGACTTGAGGATATGCATCTCCCAGCCGAACTCCTCCAGGGGGCGGGAGACGGCCAGATAGCGGGGGCCGGACAGGGGCCCTCCGCGGAAGCCCACCAGGCGGGTGCGCTCGCCGCGGCGCTCGAGCAGCTCGACCCCGGAGTGGGTCAGGGGCTCATCCGCGTAGCGACGAGTGGCCAGCAGCGCCTGGCGCTCCTCCTCGGAGAGCGGGTGCAGGGAGGTCATGCGCAGCTCTTCCCGGCTGGCCATGAAGATGATCTCGTCCTTGTCGGTGACCAGCAGCTCGGCGTCCTGGTCGGCCCAGCTCTCCTCGACTTCATCCAGCAGCACCTTGACCACCATCACGCCGTCGGGGCTCGAGTCGGGCTGGGTGTCATCCAGCCAGACCGGCGCGGAGAAGTAGTAGCCGCGCTCCAGCGACTGCACGCCGAGGCCATAGAAGCGCCCCTGGCCGCCGGCGATGGCGTCGGTGTAGTAGCTGCGAAAGGCGTAGTTCTGGCCGATGAAGGTGTTGGGCAGGTGCCAGTTGCTGGCGGCCAGGGTGTCGGCGTGGCGGTCGAGCAGGTAGACGTCCGAGACGTCGGCGGTGGCCCGGAAGCGGTCCAGCAGCAGGTTGAGGGGCATGGCGTCCTGGCTGTGGGGGGAGGCCAGGAAGCGCTGCACCCCTTCGCGGGTGGCGAGCAGCCGGGGCAGGTAGTCGTGGCGGGAGAGGTGGCCGATCAGGCCCGCCGCCGAGAGGCGCAGCTCGTTCTCGGCGTCCTGCTCGAGGGTCTGCAGCGCCTGGTCCCGGGCCACCTGGGCCGCCTGCCACATCACCAGAGCCAGCCCCAGGGGGGCGGCCAGCAGCAGCAGGGCCCGCCAGCGTCGAGGCCGTCTCACGAGGCGGCTTCTCGCCGCGTCGCGGGCATCGCCTGGGCGCGGCGCAGGGCGCGCTGGGCGCGGGTCTCGGCCCGGGCCAGTTCCAGCAGCCCCTCCTCCACGTAGACCAGGTGCTCATGGGCACGGTCTCGGGCGTCCTCGGCGCGTCCCTCGAGGATGGCGTCGAGCAGGGCGCGGTGCTGGGCCATCAGCTTCGGGCGCGACTCGGGGTTCTCGAAGAGGTGGGCCAGGTTGTCGACGATGCTGCGCTCCAGAAGGTGGAAGATGCCGCGTATGGTATGCAGCAGCAGCAGCAGCACGTTGTGGGCGGCCTCGGCGATGGCCAGGTGGAAGGCGGCATCGGCCTTGGCCTCGCGCACCGGGTCCTTGCCCTGGAAGCAGGCGTCCAGCTCCTCGAAGCGCTTGATCAGCAGCGCCCGGTCGGTGGGCGTGGAGCGCAGCGCCGCATAGTAGGCGGAGATGCCTTCCATGGCGTCGCGAAACTCGAGCAGGTCGAGATGGAACTCGCCGTGGCGAGAGAGCATCTCCAGGATGGGGTCGCTGTAGCCGCTGGTGAGCGCCTCGGAGACGAAGGTGCCGCCGCCCTGGCGACTGATCAGCAGCCCGCGGGCGGAGAGCTTCTGGATCGCCTCGCGCAGCGAGGGGCGGGAGACGCCGAACTGCTCGGCCAGCTCCCGCTCCGGGGGCAGGCGCTGCCCGGGCTTGAGGCTGCCCTCGAGGATCATCGCCTCGATCCGCTCGGTGAGCACGTCGGCGAGGCGGGGTTGGCGTACGGGTTGATAGGCCATGGGGGGAACTCCGGATCGATGGTGCCGGTGTCAGGGTACGACATTGAATTGGTAATACCAATATCTCCGCCGTGGCGCCGCACGGGAGCGTGTCATTTTCTTTCCGGCTTTCAGTAGGTTGCCGTGGAGGGCAAATGCCCCACTACCAAAGTATAGCGCTGTGGGGCAGGAAAAAGGCCCGTCCAGGTTTGACACTGTCGGGGTGCCCCTCCTAAGGTGCGCCCATTCGCCTGCTGTAAATTGGTTTGACCAATTCATTCAGCGCCGCCGTCCTGTCTGACGAGGATTCTGCCGATGACGCCAGTCAAGTGCTACCCGCCCAGGCCGGAGAAGGTCTACTTCTTCGGTACCTGCCTGATCGACCTCTTCTATCCTGAAGCCGGCCTGGACGGGATTCGCCTGCTGGAGCGGGAGGGCATCGAGGTGCTCTTTCCCCAGGACCAGACCTGCTGCGGCCAGCCGGCCTACACCTCCGGCTACCAGGAGGAGGCGCGGGCGGTGGCGGCGGCACAGCTTGGTCTCTTCCCCGAGCCCTGGCCGATCATCGTACCCTCCGGCTCCTGCGGCGGCATGATGCGCACCCACTACCCACAGCTCTTCGCCGGCACCCCTCAGGAGGCAAAGGCCAACGAGGTGGCCGGACGCATCTTTGAACTGACCGAGTTCCTGGTGCATGTCTCCCACCTGAAGCTGGAGGATCGCGGTGCGCCCGAGAAGGTGGCCATGCACACCTCCTGCAGCGCACGCCGCGAGATGGGCCTGGCCGAAACCGGCCCGGCGCTGCTGGCCCAGCTCGGCCAGGTGGAGCTGGTCGAGCAGGCGCGTGCCGCCGAGTGCTGCGGCTTCGGCGGCACCTTCGCCGTGCGCCACCCGGAGGTCTCCGCCGCCATGGTGGAGGACAAGACCCTGGCCATCGAGGCGGCCGGGGCCGAGCGCTTCGTCAGCTCCGACTGCGGCTGCCTGATGAACATCGGCGGGCGCTTCGCGCATCAGAAGAAGGCCGTGAAGGGCGAGCACATCGCCAGCTACCTGTGGCGGAGAACCTCATGAGCGTACAGACTTTCACCCCCCGGGAGTTCCACCGCCAAGCCCATGACGCCCTCGGCAATCCGCAGATTCGCGGCAACTTCCGTCGCGCCATGGACGGTCTGATGGCCAAGCGCCGCGACGCCTTCGCGGACTGGGACCTCGAGACCCTGCGCGAGCTGGGTGCCAACATCCGCCTGCGGGCGCTGGCCAGGCTGCCCGACCTGCTGGAGCAGCTGGAGGCCAACTGCCAGGCCAACGGCATCCGGGTGCACTGGGCCGAGAATGGTGAGGAGGCGTGCCGCATCATCCGCGAGATCTGCGAGTCCCACGGTGCCAGGTCGGTGATCAAGGGCAAGTCCATGGTCTCCGAGGAGATGCACCTCAACGCCCACCTCGAGGCGGCGGGCATCGAGGCGCTGGAGTCGGACCTCGGCGAGTACCTGGTGCAGCTCAACGAGCAGACTCCCTCCCATATCATCATGCCGGCGATCCATCTCAACACCGATGAGATCTCCGAGATCATGCACGAGAAGACCGGCACCGAGCGCACCCGGGACGTCGACTACATGACCGCGGCGGCACGCCAGCAGCTGCGCGAGCGCTTCATGGCCGCCGATGTGGGCATCTCCGGGGTCAACTTCGCGGTGGCCGAGACCGGCACCCTTTGCCTGGTGGAGAACGAGGGCAACGGGCGCATGACCACCACGGTGCCGCCGGTGCACATCGCCGTGACCGGCATCGAGAAGGTGGTGGAGCACCTGCGCGACGTGCCGCCGCTCTATGCGCTGCTGACCCGCTCCGCCACCGGCCAGCACGTCACCACCTACTTCAACATGATCAGCTCGCCGCGCAGGGAGGGGGAGCACGACGGGCCGAAGGAGGTCCACCTGGTGCTGGTGGACAGCGGCCGTTCGCGCATCTATCAGGATGACGAACTGCTCGACACCCTGCGCTGCATCCGTTGCGGCGCCTGCATGAACCACTGCCCCGTCTATACCCGGGTGGGCGGCCACACCTACGGCACCACCTACCCCGGCCCGATCGGCAGCATCCTCTCGCCCCACCTGATGGGGCTCGAGGAGACCAAGGACCTGCCCACCGCCTCCAGCCTGTGCGGCGCCTGTGGCGAAGTCTGCCCGGTGAAGATTCCGATCCCCGACCTGCTGGTGCGGCTGCGCAAGGAGTCGGTGGGCGAGGGGCGCGGTAACGTGCCCGGTGCCGGGATCAAGCGCACTCGCAAGGAGGCTGCCGCCTGGAAGGGGTTCCAGTGGCTGGCCACCCACCCCGGCGCCTGGCGCAGCGGCACCGCCCTGGCGGGCAAGCTCAAGGCGCTGATGCCGTCTAAGCTGGGCGCCTGGACCGACTACCGCACCGCTCCGGCACCGGCCGCCAGGTCCCTGCACGCCTTGGTCAAGGAGCACCAGGCGGGCCAGCCCCGCACCGAGCCAACCCGTGAGGAGGAGCGCCGATGAGTGCCCGCAACGCCATTCTCAAGCGCCTGCGCGAGCGCCTCGACGGCCCACTGAGCGCCCCCGAGAGCGACTTCTCAGTGGTGACCGGCCGCGGCTGGAGCCAGGAGGAGCGCCTGGCCCGCTTCGAACGCTGGATCACCTCGGTCCACGGGGAGGTGGTTCATGCCAGCCATGACGACTGGACGCGGCCCCTGGCCGAGGTGCTGGCCGAGAGGGGGGTGCGCCGGCTGGCCCTGGGGCGCGAGCATCCGGTGGCCGCCGAGGCTCGAGAGGCCCTGGCCGATGCCGGCGTCGAGCTGGTCGAGGTCGACCGCGATATCGAGGGCTGGCAGCAGGAGCAGTTCGAGCGCGTCGATGCCGGCCTGACCTCGACTCTGGGTGCCATCGCCGAGACCGGCAGCCTGTGGCTCTGGCCGACCCCCGACGAGCCACGCCTGATCAGCCTGGTGCCGCCGCTCCATATCGCGGTGCTGGATGCCGACACCGTCGAGGAGACCTTCTTCGACGTGGTGGAGCGCCACGGCTGGGCCAACGGGATGCCCACCAATGCGCTGCTGATCTCCGGGCCCAGCAAGACCGCCGATATCGAACAGACCCTGGCCTATGGCGTCCACGGTCCCCGGGAGCTGGTGGTGATCGTGCGCCACGCAGGCACGGCGCCGGGGGAGGCGTGATGAAGGCGCCGTCCGAGGCCACCTATGCCGAGCTGAAGCGGGTCCTGGCGGAATCGATCCCCGGCGAGCGGCTGATCGATGACCCGCTGCGCACCCTGGCCTACGGCACCGACGCCAGCTTCTATCGGCTGATTCCCAGGCTGGTGGTGCGTCCCGAGAGCGAGGACGAGCTGCAGCGGGTGCTGGCCGAGTGCCGCGCCCGTGGCGTGCCGGTGACCTTCCGGGCCGCCGGCACCTCGCTCTCCGGCCAGGCGGTGACCGACTCGGTGCTGATCCAGCTCGGCCGCGGCTGGCGCGGCCACGAGATCCTCGATGCGGGGCGCGCGATCCGCCTGCAGCCCGGGGTGATCGGCGCCCGGGCCAACCAGCTGCTGGCGCCCTTCGGGCGCAAGATCGGGCCGGACCCTGCCTCCATCAACAGCTGCATGATCGGCGGCATTGCCGCCAACAACGCCTCGGGCATGTGCTGCGGCACCGCCCAGAACAGCTATCGCACGCTGCGCGACCTGCGCGTGATCCTGGCCGACGGCACCCTGTTGGACACCGCCGATCCCGCCAGTCGCGAGGCCTTCCGCCGCTCCCACGCCGGGCTGGTCGAGGGCCTCGAGCGCCTCTCCGCCGAGACTCGGGCCAACGAGGCCCTCGCCGAGAAGGTTCGCCACAAGTACCGGCTGAAGAACACCACCGGCTATGCCCTCAACAGCCTGGTCGACTTCGAGGATGGCATCGAGATCCTCAAGCACCTGATGATCGGCTCCGAGGGCACCCTTGGCTTTATCAGCACCATCACCTACGACAGCGTGGTTGACGAGCCCTGCAAGGCGGCCGCGCTGGCCTTCTTCCCCGACATGGCCACCACCTGTCGCGCCACCATCGCACTCAAGCCCTCGCCGGTCTCCGCGGTGGAGCTGATGGACCGTGCCGCCCTGCGCTCGGTGCAGGACAAGCCCGGCATGCCGGAGTCCCTGCGCACCCTCCCCGACGGGGCCGCGGCGCTGCTGATCGACGTGCGCGGCCACGATGAGGCGGATCTCGAGTCGCGCATGGCAGAGGTGCAGGCGAGCCTGGAGGGCATCCGCACCCTGGAGCCGGTCACCTTCACCCGCGAGCCGGCCACCTACGAGCTCTACTGGAAGATCCGCAAGGGGCTCTTCCCGGCGGTGGGTGCGGTGCGCGATACCGGCACCACGGTGATCATCGAGGACGTGGCCTTTCCCGTTGAGCGCCTCGACGAGGGCGTGCTGGCGCTGACCGAAGTCTTCCATCGCCACGGCTACCCGGAGACGATCCTCTTCGGCCACGCCCTGGAGGGCAACCTGCACTTCGTCTTCCCCCAGGGCTTCGAGAAGCCCGGCGAGGTCGAGCGCTACCAGGGGCTGATGGACGAGGTCGCCCAGCTGGTGGGCGTCGAGTACGGCGGCTCGCTCAAGGCCGAGCACGGGACCGGGCGCAACATGGCCCCCTATGTGGAGCTGGAGTGGGGTCCCGAGGCCTATGCCCTGATGTGGGAGATCAAGGCGCTGTTCGACCCCGAGAACCTGCTCAATCCCGAGGTGATTCTCAGCCGTAACCCCACCCTGCATCTGGAGAACCTCAAGCCGCTGCCGGCCGCTCACGAGATCGTCGACAAGTGCATCGAGTGCGGCTTCTGCGAGCATGTCTGCCCGTCGAAGGATCTCACCCTGACGCCCCGTCAGCGCATCGTCATCGCCCGCGAGATGGCGCGCCTCGAGGCGCTGGGCGAGGCGGCCAGCGGCGAGGAGGTCGAGCGCCTGGCCGCGCTGCGCGCCGCTTGCGGCTACGCGGTCGACGAGACCTGTGCCGCCGATGGCCTCTGCGCCACCCAGTGCCCGGTGGGCATCAATACGGGTGACCTGGTGCGCGAACTGCGTCACGAGCGCCTGGCGAGCCGAGCTGGGCTGGCCCATCGGGTGGGCCGCCACTTCTCCGGAGTGACCCGCATGGCGCGTGGGGCCCTGAGCGTCGCCGGTGCGGCCAACCGGGTGCTCGGCGACGACCTGATGGAGAAGGCCAGCGGTAGTGCGCGCCGCCTCAGCGGCGGGCGCCTGCCCCAGTGGACGCCGGCGTTGCCCCAGGCCGCGCCGGTCCGCGTGCTCAAGCAGCCGCCTTCGGGCCAGGGTCGCGACAAGGTCGTCTACCTGCCCAGCTGTGCGACCCGGGTATTCGGCGCCAGCCGCCAGGATGGCGAGGAGACGCGTTCGGCGATGGAGATCACCCTGGCGCTGCTCGAACGGGCCGGCTTCGAGGTGATCATTCCCGAGATGGTCGGGCACCTCTGCTGCGGCATGGCCTTCAACTCCAAGGGGCAGTTCGAGGAGGCGACCCACAAGGCGCGGGAGCTCAACCGCGAGCTGCTGGTGGCGAGCCAGAACGGCCGCTATCCGATCCTGATGGATACCAGTCCCTGCGTGCTGCACCTGCAGGCGCGCCTGGACAAGCGGCTGGCGGTCAGCGAGCCGGTGGCCTTTGCCCATGATCACCTGCTGGAGCGCCTCTCCCTGGTCCAGCTGGACGAGAAGGTCGCGGTCCATGTGACCTGCTCGAGCACGCACATGGGCCTCGGCGAGAAGATGGTGGCCCTGGCCCGCGCCTGTGCCCGGGAGGTGGTGGTGCCCGCCGAGATCACCTGCTGTGGCTTCGCCGGCGACAAGGGCTTCACCACGCCGGAGCTGAACGCCTCGGCGCTGGCGGGGCTCGCCGACCAGGTGAAGGGGTGCAGTGCCGGCTACTCCAACTCGCGAACCTGCGAGATCGGGCTGGCGCGACATGGCGAAATCCCCTATCGCTCCATCCTCTCCCTGCTGGATCGGGCGAGCCGACCGGGCTCCTGACACTTTTTTATCAAAAGGGCTTGCCCCGGGCCGGGGGAAGCCGTAAAGTACGCATCCGCTGCCGGTGACCAGCAAGGTTTCAGGCGGTGAAAGGTGGTAGAAGTGGTTGTTCTGCTTGAGGTTTTTGAAAGTTTCGAAAATCTTCTCGCTTGACACTCGCCGCGGATTCGCTAGAATGCGCACCACTTGTTCTGCAGGGCTCGCTGAGGGCTCTATTCGCAGCGCCTCGGCAAGATGAGGCGGGCAGTCAGCGGAAATCGGACGGGGTGCCACGCACCGCCAACCGCCGCTTGACACGCTGAAGCGAATCGGTAGAATACGCCTTCCTCGCAGGGCGCTGGTGACAGAGAGTTCACTCTCACCGACAGCAAGCGAGATGCTCCACTCGGATGCCGAGACGGGAGCCGCTCTTTAACAATCGATCAGGTAATTCATGTGGGCGCTTGTCGATGTGTCGGTGACCAGTCACTGAAACATCAAGGCAAGCGACTCGTCAAAGATCTTCGGATCTTTTTGAGAACGTTTGAACCTTGAGCCAAGTTTGGTCCGCTTCCTTCTTCGAAGGGTAAGGACTATATGATCTTAAACTGAAGAGTTTGATCATGGCTCAGATTGAACGCTGGCGGCAGGCCTAACACATGCAAGTCGAGCGGCAGCACGGGAAGCTTGCTTCCTGGTGGCGAGCGGCGGACGGGTGAGTAATGCATAGAAATCTGCCCGGTAGTGGGGGATAACCTGGGGAAACCCAGGCTAATACCGCATACGTCCTACGGGAGAAAGCAGGGGATCTTCGGACCTTGCGCTATCGGATGAGTCTATGTCGGATTAGCTTGTTGGTGAGGTAATGGCTCACCAAGGCGACGATCCGTAGCTGGTCTGAGAGGATGATCAGCCACATCGGGACTGAGACACGGCCCGAACTCCTACGGGAGGCAGCAGTGGGGAATATTGGACAATGGGCGAAAGCCTGATCCAGCCATGCCGCGTGTGTGAAGAAGGCCTTCGGGTTGTAAAGCACTTTCAGTGGGGAAGAAAGCCTTGGGGCTAATACCCTCGAGGAAGGACATCACCCACAGAAGAAGCACCGGCTAACTCCGTGCCAGCAGCCGCGGTAATACGGAGGGTGCGAGCGTTAATCGGAATTACTGGGCGTAAAGCGCGCGTAGGCGGTCTGATAAGCCGGTTGTGAAAGCCCCGGGCTCAACCTGGGAACGGCATCCGGAACTGTCAGGCTAGAGTGCAGGAGAGGAAGGTAGAATTCCCGGTGTAGCGGTGAAATGCGTAGAGATCGGGAGGAATACCAGTGGCGAAGGCGGCCTTCTGGACTGACACTGACGCTGAGGTGCGAAAGCGTGGGTAGCAAACAGGATTAGATACCCTGGTAGTCCACGCCGTAAACGATGTCGACTAGCCGTTGGGCTCCTTGAGAGCTTTGTGGCGCAGTTAACGCGATAAGTCGACCGCCTGGGGAGTACGGCCGCAAGGTTAAAACTCAAATGAATTGACGGGGGCCCGCACAAGCGGTGGAGCATGTGGTTTAATTCGATGCAACGCGAAGAACCTTACCTACCCTTGACATCGTGCGAACTTGGTAGAGATGCCTTGGTGCCTTCGGGAACGCACAGACAGGTGCTGCATGGCTGTCGTCAGCTCGTGTTGTGAAATGTTGGGTTAAGTCCCGTAACGAGCGCAACCCTTGTCCTTATTTGCCAGCGAGTCATGTCGGGAACTCTAAGGAGACTGCCGGTGACAAACCGGAGGAAGGTGGGGACGACGTCAAGTCATCATGGCCCTTACGGGTAGGGCTACACACGTGCTACAATGGCCGGTACAAAGGGTTGCGAAGCCGCGAGGTGGAGCTAATCCCGAAAAGCTGGTCTCAGTCCGGATCGGAGTCTGCAACTCGACTCCGTGAAGTCGGAATCGCTAGTAATCGTGAATCAGAATGTCACGGTGAATACGTTCCCGGGCCTTGTACACACCGCCCGTCACACCATGGGAGTGGACTGCACCAGAAGTGGTTAGCCTAACTTCGGAGGGCGATCACCACGGTGTGGTTCATGACTGGGGTGAAGTCGTAACAAGGTAGCCGTAGGGGAACCTGCGGCTGGATCACCTCCTTATCGACGACGTCCCGACACGCGGCAAGTGCTCACAATGAATTACCTGATCGACCAGAGCAAAGACTGTTTGGGTATAGGCCCAGCGTGACCAATGGGTCTGTAGCTCAGTTGGTTAGAGCGCACCCCTGATAAGGGTGAGGTCGGCAGTTCAAATCTGCCCAGACCCACCATTCTCTGAACGGCCGGGCAGCTCAGTTGGTTAGAGCGCACCCCCGGAAGTTCTGTGAAGAGAAGGGTGAGGTCGCGGGGTTTGTTTCAAATCTGCCCAGACCCACCAAATTTGCGTGATACCGCGTTGCTCCGATACTCGCATAGCAGGCTATGCGTCGCATCGAAGCGCCTTGTCTCACACAAATTGCCTCGGGGCCATAGCTCAGCTGGGAGAGCGCCTGCCTTGCACGCAGGAGGTCAGCGGTTCGATCCCGCTTGGCTCCACCATCCCCCCCACAACAGTCATTACCTGATCGGATCCGCAGTCATAAGCCAACCTTGCACTTTGCAATGACCGGTTTATGACTGTCGATTGACAGTCTGCTCTTTAACAATGTGAATCATGCTGACAAACGTTCCTTCCTGGAGAGATTCAGGAAGAACATGAGATACGTCTCAAGCGTATCCGGCAATTGTCAAACTGTCATCGCAGATCAGACCCCTTGGGGTTATATGGTCAAGCGATGAAGCGCACACGGTGGATGCCTAGGCAGCCAGAGGCGATGAAAGACGTGGTAGCCTGCGATAAGGCTCGGCGAGGTGGCAAACGACCTGTGACCCGGGCATTTCTGAATGGGGAAACCCACCCTGCATAAGCAGGGTATTCCACACTGAATCCATAGGTGTTGGGAGGCGAACCGGGGGAACTGAAACATCTAAGTACCCCGAGGAAAAGAAATCAACCGAGATTCCCCCAGTAGCGGCGAGCGAACGGGGACCAGCCCTTAAGCATGTGACTGATTAGACGAACGCGCTGGGAAGCGCGGCCATAGTGGGTGATAGCCCCGTAGTCGAAAATCTGATCATGTGAAATCGAGTAGGTCGGGGCACGTGAAACCTTGACTGAATATGGGGGGACCATCCTCCAAGGCTAAATACTCCTGGCTGACCGATAGTGAACCAGTACCGTGAGGGAAAGGCGAAAAGAACCCCGGAGAGGGGAGTGAAATAGATCCTGAAACCGTGTGCGTACAAGCAGTGGGAGCAGACTTGTTCTGTGACCGCGTACCTTTTGTATAATGGGTCAGCGACTTATTTTCAGTGGCGAGCTTAACCGTATAGGGGAGGCGTAGGGAAACCGAGTCTTAACTGGGCGACCAGTCGCTGGGAATAGACCCGAAACCGGGCGATCTATCCATGAGCAGGTTGAAGGTTGAGTAACATCAACTGGAGGGCCGAACCAGGATCTGTTGAAAAAAGATTTGGATGACTTGTGGATCGGAGTGAAAGGCTAATCAAGCCCGGAGATAGCTGGTTCTCCTCGAAAGCTATTTAGGTAGCGCCTCACGTATCACCGCCGGGGGTAGAGCACTGTTTCGGCTAGGGGGTCATCCCGACTTACCAACCCGAGGCAAACTCCGAATACCGGTGAGTGCAGCGTGGGAGACACACAGCGGGTGCTAACGTCCGTTGTGAAAAGGGAAACAACCCAGACCGTCAGCTAAGGCCCCGAAATCCTGGTTAAGTGGGAAACGAGGTGGGAAGGCTCAGACAGCTAGGAGGTTGGCTTAGAAGCAGCCATCCTTTAAAGAAAGCGTAATAGCTCACTAGTCGAGTCGGCCTGCGCGGAAGATGTAACGGGGCTCAAACCAGGTGCCGAAGCTACGGGTTCATCCTCTGGATGAGCGGTAGAGGAGCGTCGTGTAAGCCGATGAAGGTGGATTGAGAAGTCTGCTGGAGGTATCACGAGTGCGAATGCTGACATGAGTAACGACAAGGGGAGTGAAAAACTCCCCCGCCGGAAGACCAAGGGTTTCTGTTCGACGCTAATCGGAGCAGAGTGAGTCGGCCCCTAAGGCGAGGCCGAAAGGCGTAGTCGATGGGAAACGGGTCAATATTCCCGTACCTCACTGTATTGCGATGGGGGGACGAAGAAGGCTAGGTGAGCCAGGCGTTGGTTGTCCTGGTGAAAGCCAGTAGGCTGGGATCTCAGGCAAATCCGGGATCCTAAGGCCGAGAGGCGAGACGAACTGACTACGGTCAGGAAGTCATCGATGCCACGCTTCCAGGAAAAGCCTCTAAGCTTCAGATACAGTGGGACCGTACCCCAAACCGACACAGGTGGTCAGGTAGAGAATACCAAGGCGCTTGAGAGAACTCGGGTGAAGGAACTAGGCAAAATGGTGCCGTAACTTCGGGAGAAGGCACGCCGCGTTAGTGTGAAGGGACTTGCTCCCGGAGCACGAGGCGGTCGAAGATACCAGGTGGCTGCAACTGTTTATTAAAAACACAGCACTCTGCAAACGCGCAAGCGGACGTATAGGGTGTGACGCCTGCCCGGTGCCGGAAGGTTAATTGATGGTGTTAGCGCAAGCGAAGCTCCTGATCGAAGCCCCGGTAAACGGCGGCCGTAACTATAACGGTCCTAAGGTAGCGAAATTCCTTGTCGGGTAAGTTCCGACCTGCACGAATGGCGTAATGATGGCCACGCTGTCTCCACCCGAGACTCAGTGAAATTGAAATCGCAGTGAAGATGCTGTGTACCCGCGGCTAGACGGAAAGACCCCGTGAACCTTTACTATAGCTTCACACTGGACGCTGATGTTGCTTGTGTAGGATAGCTGGGAGGCTTTGAAACCCGGACGCCAGTTCGGGTGGAGCCAACCTTGAAATACCAGCCTGGCATCATTGGCGTTCTAACTCAGGTCCGTTATCCGGATCGAGGACCGTGTGTGGTGGGTAGTTTGACTGGGGCGGTCTCCTCCCAAAGCGTAACGGAGGAGCACGAAGGTACCCTCAGCACGGTTGGAAATCGTGCATTGAGTGCAAGAGCATAAGGGTGCTTGACTGCGAGACAGACACGTCGAGCAGGTACGAAAGTAGGTTCTAGTGATCCGGTGGTTCTGTATGGAAGGGCCATCGCTCAACGGATAAAAGGTACTCCGGGGATAACAGGCTGATACCGCCCAAGAGTTCACATCGACGGCGGTGTTTGGCACCTCTCGATGTCGGCTCATCACATCCTGGGGCTGAAGTCGGTCCCAAGGGTATGGCTGTTCGCCATTTAAAGTGGTACGCGAGCTGGGTTTAGAACGTCGTGAGACAGTTCGGTCCCTATCTGCCGTGGGCGTTGGAAGTTTGAGAAGAGCTGCTCCTAGTACGAGAGGACCGGAGTGGACGCACCTCTGGTGTTCCGGTTGTCACGCCAGTGGCATTGCCGGGTAGCTATGTGCGGACAGGATAACCGCTGAAAGCATCTAAGCGGGAAGCCCCCTTCAAGATGAGACTTCCCTGAGGCCTTGAGCCTCCTGAAGGGCCCAGCGAGACCAGCTGGTTGATAGGTCGGGTGTGGAAGCGCTGCAAGGCGTTGAGCTAACCGATACTAATTGCCCGTGAGGCTTGACCATATAACACCCAAGTGTGTCTGTCTGTCGATGACAGATGACAGCGGATACGCAAGAGACGTCTCGACGTGAGCATGATTCACCCCCTTTTCGCCTGACGACCATAGCGTGCGTGAACCACCTGATCCCATGCCGAACTCAGCAGTGAAACCGCTCAGCGCCGATGGTAGTGTGGGGTCTCCCCATGTGAGAGTAGGTCATCGTCAGGCACTTATAGAGAAAAGCCCCGATCATCGTGAGATGGTCGGGGCTTTTCGCGTTTGGGCCCCGGGCTCGCCGGTGGGGAGGTTTGTATCTCCGACGTTTCCGGGGGCGCCTCGCATCCGCTAGAATGATGCCCTTTCCCGTCTGAGGGTTACGAATGACCATCGGAGACCTGATTCGCCTGCTCAGCGACGGCGAGTTCCACTCCGGCGAGCAGCTCGGTGAGCGGCTCGGCGTGGCGCGGGCGGCCGTGTGGAAGCAGCTGCGCAAGCTGGAGGCGCTGGGGATCGCCATGGAGGCGGTGAAGGGGCAGGGCTACAGGCTTGCCGAGCCGCTCGAGCTCCTCGACGGGGCGCGCATCGTCGCCGGCCTGTCGCGGGAGTCGCGCGGGCTGCTGACGCGGCTGTTCGTCGAGGAGACCCTGCCGTCGAGCAACGCCTTCCTGCGTGAGCGCTTCGACCAGGGCGCCGGCCATGGCGAGGTCTGCCTGGTGGAGCAGCAGAGCGCAGGGCGCGGCCGGCGGGGGCGCCCCTGGAACACTCCCTGGGGGCAGAGCCTGATGCTGTCGCTCGGCTGGCGGGTCGATTCCGGTGTGACGGCGCTGGAGGGGCTGAGCCTGGCGATAGGCGTGGTGCTGGCTCAGGCGCTGGAGCGCCACGGCGCGGCGCCTCGCCTCAAGTGGCCCAACGATGTCCTCCTGGAGCAGCCGGACGGTGGGTTCGGCAAGCTGGCCGGCATCCTGGTCGAGGTGACGGGGGATACCGCGGGGCCCTGCGAGGTGGTGATCGGCATGGGGATCAATGTCGGCCTGCCCGCGGCGTTTCGCGCGGGGCTGGATCAGCCCGCCGCCGCCGTGCATGACCAGGCGCCCGGCGTGTCGCGCAATGAGCTCGCCGTGGAGCTGATCGAGGCGCTGCTGTCGCTGATGGCCGGCTTCGAGGCGCAGGGCTTTCCCGCCTGGCAGGCGGCCTGGAACGAGCGTCACGCCTTCGCGGATCATGAGGTGGATATCCTGCGCGGCGAGCGCCGCGAGGCGGCGGTGGCCGAAGGGGTCGATGGCTCGGGCAACCTGCTGGTACGCCGGGAGGGTCGGCTCGAGCGGCTGGCTGGCGGCGAGATCAGCGTGCGAGCGCGCTCATGATCCTCGACCTCGATATCGGCAACACTCTCTCCAAGTGGCGGCTGAAGGATGCCGACAGCAGCGAGATTCGCTCCCGGGGCGCGGTATGGACCCGGGAGGAGTGGCGCCCGGGCGCCGATATCCCCGATCTGGACATCGTGGAGGCGGTGCGCATCTCCAGCGTGGCGCGACGCGCCGTGCTGGAGGAGACCGTGGCGTTGCTCCATCGCCAGGTGGGGCACGTTCACGTGGCGCGCTCGACCCCGGAGGCGCTCGGGGTGACCAACGGCTACGAGGAGCCCGAGCGGCTGGGCGTCGACCGCTGGCTCGGGGCGCTGGCGGGCTACCAGCTGGCGGGCGGCTGCTGTGCCGTGGACTGCGGCAGTGCCATCACCATCGACTTCGTGCTGCCGGGCGGACGCCCTCTGGGGGGCTATATCCTGCCCGGGCTGCGGCTGATGAAGGAGAGTCTCAAGCTGGGTACCCGCAACGTGGCGATCGATCCCGACAGCGAGGCCGAGGAGCTGCTGGTGCCCGGCAGGCGGACGGTGGAGGCGGTCAACCACGGCATCTACATGGCGGCGGTGAGCGCCATCAACCGCGTCTACGCCGAGGTCTGCGACATGGAGGGGGTGGCGCTGCCGCTGTTGCTCACCGGCGGCGATGCGCGGGTGGTCGCCAGGGGCCTCCAGGTGCCCCATGCGGTGTGGCCGGATATGGTCTATGGCGGACTGGAGGCCTGCTTCCCGCTCACGGCCGCCGAGCGTGCCGGCGGGATGTCAGGGGCGCCCAGGGTGCCGGCGCCGGTGGCGCTGGAAAAGATTCGCGCTGGGCTTGCATTCTCCATGCTGCTTTGACACAATGCGCCGCGTTCCAAGGGGAAGCCGGCGCCGGCAAGGCGACAGGTTTCCGGTCGGGAAGGCTGATAAAACAGCATCTTGACACCGAGAGAAAGGGTGGTAGGATATGCCACCAGCTGGAGGGGTTCCCGAGTGGCCAAAGGGAGCAGACTGTAAATCTGCCGCGAAAGCTTCGAAGGTTCGAATCCTTCCCCCTCCACCAGATTTTCGCCAGGCGCCTCTCGAGGCGCGCAGGCAGCAAGAGTGGGTAGGCGGGCATAGTTCAATGGTAGAACCTCAGCCTTCCAAGCTGATGGTGCGGGTTCGATTCCCGCTGCCCGCTCCAGCATCTCCGGATGCAAAGGTTTTGCTCATGTAGCTCAGGGGTAGAGCACACCCTTGGTAAGGGTGAGGTCGACGGTTCAAATCCGTCCATGAGCTCCACATTGAAAAGGCGAGCCGAGGCTCGCCTTTTCTCTTTCCGCCCCCCCCCTCTGGCGGAAGGGGTTGCCAGGCGGATGCCTATCCGCTATCATGGCGCCCGCTGTGTCGGACCGCCTGCAAAGGGTGGTCGAGAGGCAGATACAGGCCAGTAGCTCAATTGGCAGAGCAGCGGTCTCCAAAACCGCAGGTTGGGGGTTCGATTCCCTCCTGGCCTGCCAGCCTTCCCCAGGCTGGCGAGTCCCCGAAAGATTTCATGTTTCGATTGCCGCACCCTGAGGAGTCTCTTTTCATGAAGCATAGCGCCGAGGTGCAGGAGTCGCGCCACGACGGGCTCAAGTGGGCGGCTGTCGTCACTCTGCTGGTTCTGGCCGTGGTCGGTAATACCTATTTCGCCGATCAGGCCCTGCTCTACCGCGTGCTGGGTGTCGTCGCGCTGTGTGCGCTGGCTGGCGTAGTGGCCCTGACCACCGCCCGCGGCCGCGAGCTCGCCGAACTGGCCCGCGCCGCCAAGAAAGAGATCCAGCGCGTGGTCTGGCCGACGCGTCCCGAGACCGTGCAGACCACCGCCATCGTGCTGGTGGCCGTGCTGGTGGTCGGCCTGATGCTGTGGTTGATCGACACCCTTCTTGGCTGGGCGATGTCCGGCGTCATTGGTTAGGAGTCTCCATGTCCAAGCGTTGGTACGTCGTTCACGCCTACTCCGGCTTCGAGAAGCATGTCATGCGCTCCCTCAAGGAGCGCGTGAAGATGTACGGCATGGAAGATCGCTTCGGCGAGATCCTGGTGCCGACCGAAGAAGTCGTCGAGATGCGTGACGGCAAGCGTCGCAAGAGCGAGCGCAAGTTCTATCCCGGCTACGTGCTGGTCGAGATGGAGATGGATGACGAGACCTGGCACCTGGTCAACGAGACCCCGCGCGTCATGGGGTTCATCGGTGGCACCAAGGAGAAGCCGGCCGCGATTACCCAGAAGGAGGCCGATGCCATCCTTCGTCGCGTCCAGGACGGTACCGACAAGCCGCGTCCCAAGACGCTGTTCGAGCCGGGTCAGTCCGTGCGTGTCATCGACGGCCCCTTCGCCGACTTCAACGGCGTCGTCGAAGAGGTCAACTACGACAAGAGCCGCGTCCAGGTCAGCGTGCTGATCTTCGGTCGCTCGACTCCCGTCGAACTGGAATTCGCTCAGGTCGAGAAGGAATAATCCGCTCGGCCTGACCAAGCAAGGCGGCCGCCGAGGTGGCCGCATCACCGGGGAGCCGCAAGGCGCTACTACCCAACTGGAGTCTTACCATGGCCAAGAAAGTACAGGCTTACATCAAGCTGCAGGTTGCAGCTGGCAAAGCCAACCCGAGTCCCTCCGTCGGTCCCGCTCTGGGTCAGCACGGCGTGAACATCATGGAGTTCTGCAAGGCGTTCAACGCCGCGACCCAGGAGATCGAGCCGGGTCTGCCCACTCCCGTGGTGATCACCGTCTATTCCGACCGCAGCTTCACCTTCATCACCAAGACCCCGCCCGCCGCGGTCCTGCTGAAGAAGGCCGCTGGCATCAAGTCCGGCTCCGGTGAGCCGAACAAGAAGAAGGTCGGCACCGTGACCCGTGAGCAGCTCGAAGAGATCGCCAAGACCAAGGAGCCGGATCTGACGGCTGCCGATCTCGACGCCGCTGTGCGTACCATTGCCGGTAGCGCCCGCAGCATGGGCCTGAACGTGGAGGGTCTCTGATCATGGCCAAGCTGACCAAGCGTGCAAAACTGATTCGCGAGAAGGTCGATCCGACCAAGGCCTACTCTCTGGAAGAGGCCGTGGCACTGCTCGCCGAGCTCTCCACCGTCAAGTTCAAGGAGTCGCTGGACGTCGCCATCAACCTGGGCGTCGATCCGCGTAAATCCGACCAGGTGGTTCGCGGTGCAACCGTGATGCCCAACGGTACCGGCAAGGACGTGCGCGTTGCCGTCTTTACCCAGGGTGCCAACGCCGATGCCGCCAAGGAAGCCGGTGCCGACATCGTCGGCATGGACGACCTGGCCGAGCAGGTCAAGAAGGGCCAGCTCGACTTCGACGTGGTCATCGCCTCCCCGGACGCCATGCGTGTGGTCGGCCAGCTGGGCCAGATCCTCGGTCCGCGCGGCCTGATGCCGAACCCCAAGGTCGGCACCGTGACCCCGGACGTGGCCACTGCGGTCAAGAACGCCAAGGCCGGTCAGGTGCGTTTCCGTACCGACAAGAACGGCATCATCCACACCACCCTTGGCAAGGTCGATTTCGACGCCGCTGCCATCCAGGGCAACCTGGAAGCGCTGGTCGCTGACCTGAAGCGTCTGAAGCCGAGCTCCTCCAAGGGCATCTACTTCAAGAAGATCACCCTGTCCACCACCATGGGCCCGGGCGTGACTCTGGATCACTCTGCCCTGGTCTGATCGGGCAGCGGATCGAACGATTGCAAGAACTTTGCGGTCCCCGAGCGGAGTCGATATTCGCCGGCGGGGCACCGTCAAAGACCGCAGGTGCCGCCCTTCCCCGTGAAGGGCGGCTTAATCATCCCTCCGGGATGGCCTGCGCAGATGGTGTGGCCGCCAGGTGTCTGGTGAGCACCATCACCCAGGACCCCCGCCAGGCGCCTCCGGGCAAGCGGTGGGGGAGATGGTAACCACCGGAGTCCTCATCGCGAGGTTCCGGCACGAAGGAGTGATCACTGTGCCACTAGCACTCGAAGGCAAGAAGGCGATTGTTGCCGAGGTCAGTGAAGCGGCCAAGGGTGCGCTCTCCGTCGTAGTTGCCGATTCTCGTGGCGTCACGGTCGAGAAGATGACCGATCTGCGCAAGCAGGCCCGCGAGAATGGCGTCCAGCTGCGTGTTGTTCGCAACACCCTGGCACGCCGCGCCCTCGAAGGCACTCAGTGGGAGTGTCTGAACGAGAGCTTTGTTGGCCCGACCCTGCTGGCCTTCTCCACCGAGCATCCGGGCGCCGCCGCCCGTCTGTTAAAGGAGTTCGCCAAGTCGGAGAAGGACTTCGAAGTCAAGGCGCTGGCCTACGAAGGCGAGCTGATCCCGGCTGCTGATATCGACCGCCTGGCGACCCTGCCGACCTACGACGAGGCCATCGCCAAGCTGATGTCCGTCATGAAGGAAGCGTCTGCCGGCAAGCTGGTCCGTACCCTGGCCGCCCTGCGCGACCAGAAGCAGGAACAAGCCGCCTGATCGCAGGCCGTCTGATCGCAGGCCGTCTGATTGGCGAACTCCTGCTGGCCGCCTGAATCGTATATTGAATCCCGAGTCGTCGGGTCACCGCGACTCCCGCAAAGTTAGGAAACGTGACAATGGCACTGACCAAAGAAGACATCATCAACGCCGTCGCCGACATGTCCGTCATGGAAGTCGTCGAGCTGATCGAAGCGATGGAAGAGAAGTTCGGCGTCTCTGCCGCTGCCGCCGTCATGGCTGGCCCGGCTGCCGGCGGTGAAGCCGCTGCCGAAGAGCAGACCGAGTTCGACCTGGTGCTGACCAGCGCCGGCGACAAGAAGGTCAACGTGATCAAGGTCGTTCGCGAGATCACCGGCCTGGGTCTGAAGGAAGCCAAGGGTGCCGTCGATGGCGCGCCGGCGACCATCAAGGAAGGCATGTCCAAGGAAGACGCAGAAGCGGCCAAGGCCAAGCTGGAAGAAGCCGGCGCAGGCGTGGAACTCAAGTAAGACTTGGGCTCCATGGCTTCACGCGCTGCGTAAGCTTCCATGGCTGGTGGCGGGACACCCGCTGCCGGCCTTTTTCTGTTGTCACTGGCCTCTGCCGACAGGGCAGAACCGCCAGCCGAATTCCGAAGGCGAGCGCCCATGCCAGGCGCTTGCCTTCATCGCCTGACGGCGTCGCGTCCGTCGGGTGGCGCCGACCACGCATCGGTCACCCATGGTGAACAAGCTGGGGAATACAGATGGCTTACTCATACACTGAGAAAAAACGCATCCGCAAGGATTTCGGCAAACTGCCCCAAGTGATGGATGTGCCCTACCTGCTGGCGATCCAGCTTGATTCCTACTACGACTTCCTCCAGCAGGACCGTTCGCCCGAAGAGCGGATGGAAGTCGGCCTGCATGCCGCCTTCAAGTCCGTCTTCCCGATCGAGAGCTTCTCCGGCAACGCCGCCCTGGAGTACGTGAGCTACCGTTTCGGCACCCCGGCCTTCGATGTCAAGGAGTGCCAGCTGCGTGGCGTCACCTACTCGGCCCCGCTGCGCGTCAAGGTCCGCCTGATCATCTACGACAAGGATTCGTCCAACAAGGCGATCAAGGACATCAAGGAGCAGGAAGTCTACATGGGGGAGATCCCCCTGATGACCGAGAACGGCACCTTCGTGGTCAACGGCACCGAGCGTGTCATCGTCTCCCAGCTGCACCGCAGCCCGGGCGTCTTCTTCGACCACGACAAGGGCAAGAGCCACTCCTCCGGCAAGCTGCTCTACTCGGCCCGCGTGATTCCCTACCGCGGCTCCTGGCTCGACTTCGAGTTCGATCCCAAGGACAGCGTCTTCGTACGTATCGACCGTCGCCGCAAGCTGGCGGCGAGCGTGCTGCTGCGTGCGCTCGGCATGAGCGCCGAGGAGATCCTCGAGGAGTTCTTCGAGACCAGCGTCTTCCACGTCGAGAAGTCCGGCTTCTCCGTGGAGCTGGTGCCGTCGCGCCTGCGCGGCGAGACCGCCACCTTCGACATCAAGGACGCCGATGGCGGCGTGATCGTCGAGGAAGGCCGTCGCATCACCCAGAAGCATATTCGCCAGCTGGAGAAGGCCGGCCTCGAGCGTCTCGAGGTGCCGATGGAGTACCTGTTCGGCAAGACCCTGGCCCGTGACCAGGTGGACCCGAACACCGGCGAGCTGCTCTGCCCCTGCAACACCGAGATCACCCCGGAGCTGCTCGAGAAGCTGGGCCAAGCGGGCATCACTCGCCTCGAGACCCTCTACACCAACGATCTCGACTGCGGTCCCTTCATCTCCGACACCCTCAGGCTGGACACCACCGGTTCCCAGCTCGAGGCGCTGGTCGAGATCTACCGCATGATGCGTCCGGGCGAGCCGCCCACCAAGGAGTCCGCCGAGACCCTGTTCCACAACCTGTTCTTCACCGCGGACCGCTACGACCTCTCCGGGGTCGGTCGCATGAAGTTCAACCGCCGCCTGCGTCGCGAGAGCGACACCGGCTCCGGCGTGCTGGATCGTCGCGACATCCTTGACGTGCTCAAGGAGCTGATCCACATCCGCAACGGCTTCGGCGAAGTGGACGACATCGATCACCTGGGCAACCGCCGCATCCGCTGCGTGGGCGAGATGGCCGAGAACCAGTTCCGCGTGGGCCTGGTGCGCGTAGAGCGCGCGGTCAAGGAGCGTCTCTCCATGGCCGAGAGCGAGGGCCTGATGCCCCAGGACCTGATCAACGCCAAGCCCGTCGCCGCGGCGGTCAAGGAGTTCTTCGGTTCCAGCCAGCTCTCCCAGTTCAGGGACCAGAACAACCCGCTCTCCGAGGTCACCCACAAGCGCCGCGTCTCCGCGCTCGGCCCGGGCGGCCTGACCCGCGAGCGGGCCGGCTTCGAGGTGCGCGACGTTCACGCGACCCACTACGGTCGCCTGTGCCCGATCGAGACGCCGGAAGGTCCCAACATCGGCCTGATCAACTCCCTGGCCACCTACAGCCACACCAACAGCTACGGTTTCCTCGAGACCCCCTACCGCAAGGTGGTGGAGAGCCAGGTGACCGACGAGGTGGTGCACCTCTCCGCCATCGAGGAGGGCGACTTCGTCATCGCTCAGGCCTCGGCGACCGTGGACGAGGCCGGCAAGCTGGTGGATGACCTGGTGCAGGTGCGCCACAAGGGCGAGACCACCTTCATGCGTCCCGAGCAGGTGACGCTGATGGACGTCTCCCCGCGCCAGGTGGTCTCCGTGGCCGCGGCACTGATTCCGTTCCTCGAGCACGATGACGCCAACCGCGCCCTGATGGGGGCCAACATGCAGCGTCAGGCGGTGCCCACCCTGCGTGCCGACAAGCCGCTGGTCGGTACCGGCATGGAGCGCTTCGTGGCCCGTGACTCCGGCGTCTGCGCCGTGGCGCGCCGCGGCGGCGTGATCGATTCCGTCGATGCCAAGCGCATCGTGGTCCGGGTCGGCGAGGACGAGATCATCGGCGGCGAGGCCGGCGTCGATATCTACAACCTCACCAAGTACGTGCGCTCGAACCAGAACACCTGCCAGAACCAGCGCCCCATCGTGCGCCCCGGTGACCAGGTGGCGCGCGGTGACATCCTGGCCGACGGTCCCTCCGTGGACATGGGCGACCTCGCCCTGGGCCAGAACATGCGCATCGCCTTCATGCCCTGGAACGGCTACAACTTCGAGGACTCCATCCTGCTCTCCGAGCGGGTGGTCCAGGAAGACCGCTTCACCACCATCCACATCCAGGAGCTGACCTGCGTCTCCCGCGATACCAAGCTGGGGCCGGAAGAGATCACCTCCGATATCCCCAACGTGGGCGAGTCGGCACTCTCCAAGCTGGACGAGGCGGGCGTGGTCTACATCGGTGCCGAGGTCGGCCCGGGCGACATCCTGGTCGGCAAGGTCACGCCCAAGGGCGAGACCCAGCTGACGCCGGAAGAGAAACTGCTGCGCGCGATCTTCGGCGAGAAGGCCTCCGACGTGAAGGACACCTCCCTGCGTGCCCCCACCGGCATGAAGGGGACCGTCATCGACGTTCAGGTCTTCACCCGCGACGGCGTGGAGAAGGACTCCCGGGCGCTGGCCATCGAGCAGATGCAGCTCGACGAGGTGCGCAAGGACCTCCAGGAGACCTACCGCATCGCCGAGGACGCCACCTTCGAGCGCCTCAAGCGCACCCTGAACGGCGAGGCCGTCAATGGCGGTCCCAAGCTGAAGAAGGGCGATCTCCTCACCGAGAGCTACCTCGAGGAGCTGCCGCGCCAGCAGTGGTTCAAGCTGCGCCTGCAGGACGAGGCCCTCAACGAGCTGCTGGCCCAGGCCGACGAGCAGCTCGAGAATCGCCGCCGCGAGATGGACGAGCGCTTCGAGGACAAGAAGCGCAAGCTGACCCAGGGCGACGACCTGGCGCCGGGCGTGCTCAAGATCGTCAAGGTCTACATGGCGGTGAAGCGCCGCCTGCAGCCGGGCGACAAGATGGCCGGCCGTCACGGTAACAAGGGTGTCATCTCGGCGATCATGCCCATCGAGGACATGCCCTTCGACGACAACGGCGAGCCGGTGGACGTGGTCCTGAACCCGCTGGGCGTACCGTCGCGCATGAATGTCGGTCAGATCCTCGAGACCCACCTGGGCCTCGCCGCCTGGGGGCTGGGTCGCAAGATCGAGGCCCTGCTGCGCGACGCCCGCGAACAGCAGGTGGCCGAGATCCGCGAGTTCCTGGGCCAGGTCTACAACTCCACCCCGGGTACCCGGGTCGAGGAGCTCGAGACCCTGAGCGACGACGAGGTGATCGCCCTGGCGAAGAACCTCAAGGCGGGGGTGCCGATGTCCACGCCGGTGTTCGACGGTGCCGACGAGCACGAGATCAAGCACCTGCTGCGTCTGGCCGACCTGCCGGACTCCGGCCAGATGACGCTCTATGACGGCCGTACCGGCGACGCCTTCGACCGTCCGGTGACCGTCGGCTACATGTACATGCTCAAGCTCAACCACCTGGTGGACGACAAGATGCACGCCCGTTCCACCGGCTCCTACTCCCTGGTCACCCAGCAGCCGCTGGGCGGCAAGGCGCAGTTCGGTGGTCAGCGCTTCGGTGAGATGGAGGTGTGGGCCCTGGAGGCGTACGGCGCCGCCTACACCCTCCAAGAGATGCTCACCGTCAAGTCCGACGACGTGGAGGGCCGCACCAAGATGTACAAGAACATCGTGGATGGCGACCACACCATGCAGGCGGGCATGCCGGAATCCTTCAACGTACTGGTGAAGGAAATCCGCTCGCTGGGCATCGACATCGAGCTCGAGAGCTGAGGCGGCCGACGCTTCACAGAATGACGGTCCGCGGGGGCGCAAGCCGCCCCCGCCCATGACAACTCCGCAGCGGAGCCGACCCCATGAAAGATTTGGTGAAAGTCCTCAAATCGCAGTCTCAGTCCGAAGAGTTCGACGCGATCAAGATTACCCTGGCGTCTCCGGACATGATCCGCTCCTGGTCCTACGGCGAGGTGAAGAAGCCGGAGACCATCAACTACCGGACCTTCAAGCCGGAGCGTGATGGCCTGTTCTGCGCCAAGATCTTTGGCCCGGTGAAGGACTACGAGTGTCTGTGCGGCAAGTACAAGCGCATGAAGCATCGCGGGATCATCTGCGAGAAGTGCGGCGTGGAGGTCACCAAGGCCGCCGTGCGCCGCGAGCGCATGGGCCACATCGAGCTGGCAAGCCCGGTCGCGCACATCTGGTTCCTGAAGTCGCTGCCGTCGCGCATCGGCATGTTCCTGGACATGACCCTGCGCGACATCGAGCGCGTGCTCTACTTCGAGAGCTTCGTGGTGATCGATCCGGGCATGACCACCCTCGAGCGCGGCCAGCTGCTCAACGACGAGCAGTACTTCGAGGCCCTCGAGGAGTTCGGTGACGACTTCGACGCCCGCATGGGTGCCGAGGCAATCCAGGCGCTGCTCAAGGACATCGACCTGGCCGAGGAGATCGATCGCCTGCGCGAAGAGATCCCCCAGACCAACTCCGAGACCAAGATCAAGAAGCTCTCCAAGCGGCTGAAGCTGCTCGAGGCCTTCTACAACTCCGGCAATGCGCCGGCGTGGATGGTCATGGAGGTGCTGCCGGTGCTGCCTCCGGACCTGCGTCCGCTGGTGCCGCTGGACGGTGGCCGCTTTGCGACTTCCGACCTCAACGACCTCTACCGTCGTGTGATCAACCGCAACAACCGCCTCAAGCGGCTGCTCGACCTCAATGCGCCGGACATCATCGTGCGCAACGAGAAGCGCATGCTGCAGGAGGCGGTGGACGCCCTGCTGGACAACGGTCGCCGCGGCCGCGCCATCACCGGCTCCAACAAGCGCCCGCTGAAGTCCCTGGCCGACATGATCAAGGGCAAGCAGGGTCGCTTCCGTCAGAACCTGCTGGGCAAGCGCGTCGACTACTCCGGCCGTTCGGTCATCACCGTGGGCCCGACCCTGCGCCTGCACCAGTGCGGCCTGCCCAAGAAGATGGCCCTGGAGCTGTTCAAGCCGTTCATCTACTCCAAGCTGCAGTCGCTGGGCCATGCGTCCACGATCAAGGCCGCCAAGAAGATGGTCGAGCGCGAGCTGCCCGAGGTGTGGGACATCCTCGCCGACGTCATCCGCGAGCACCCGGTGCTGCTCAACCGCGCCCCGACCCTGCACCGCCTCGGCATCCAGGCCTTCGAGCCGCTGCTGATCGAGGGCAAGGCGATCCAGCTGCACCCGCTGGTGTGTGCCGCCTACAACGCCGACTTCGACGGTGACCAGATGGCGGTGCACGTGCCGCTGACCCTGGAAGCCCAGCTCGAGGCCCGTGCGCTGATGATGGCCACCAACAACGTGCTGTCGCCGGCCAACGGCGAGCCGATCATCGTGCCGTCCCAGGACGTGGTGCTGGGTCTGTATTACATGACCCGCGAGAAGATCAACGCCAAGGGCGAGGGCATGGTGTTTGCCAACCTCGACGAGGTGGAGCGCGCCTTCGGTACCCAGAACGTCGCGCTGCATGCCCGCGTCAAGGTCCGCCTGGACGAGGTGGACGTCGACGAGGAGACCGGCGAGCGCAGCCGTCATCGCCGCCTGTATGACACCACCGTGGGTCGTGCGCTGCTGTTCCGCATCCTGCCGGAGGGCGTGCCCTTCGCGCTGATCGACCAGCCGATGAAGAAGAAGGCGATCTCGGCGCTGCTCAACGAGGTGTACCGTCGTGCCGGCCTCAAGCCGACCGTCATCTTTGCCGACCAGCTGATGTACACCGGCTTCCGCCTGGCCACCTGGTCCGGCGCCTCCATCGGCGTCAACGACTTCGTCATCCCGGACGCCAAGGCCGAGATCGTCGAGGCCGCCGAGGAGGAGGTGAAGGAGATCGAGGACCAGTTCTCCTCCGGTCTCGTCACCGCCGGCGAGAAGTACAACAAGGTGATCGACATCTGGTCCAAGGCCAACGACAAGGTGGCCAAGGCGATGATGGTCGGCATCTCCAAGGAGACCGTGGTCGACCGTCACGGCAACGAGGTCGAGCAGGACTCCTTCAACAGCGTCTTCATCATGGCCGACTCGGGCGCGCGGGGTAGTGCCGCCCAGATCCGCCAGCTGGCGGGCATGCGTGGCCTGATGGCCAAGCCGGACGGCTCCATCATCGAGACGCCGATCGTCGCCAACTTCCGTGAAGGCCTGAACGTACTGCAGTACTTCATCTCGACCCACGGCGCGCGTAAGGGTCTGGCGGATACGGCACTCAAGACCGCCAACTCCGGTTACCTGACCCGTCGTCTGGTGGACGTGGCCCAGGACATGGTGATCACCGAGATCGACTGCGGCACCGAAGAGGGCCTGACCCTGCACCCGGTGATCGAGGGCGGCGACATCATCGTCTCCCTGGCCCAGCGGGTCCTCGGCCGCGTGGTCGCCAAGGACGTCATCGATCCGGCCACCGAGGAGGTGCTGATTCCGCGTGGCACCCTGCTCGACGAGAAGTGGTGTGCCGAACTCGACACCATGGGCGTCGACGAGATCGTGGTGCGCAGCGCCATCAGCTGTCAGACCGCTCACGGCGTCTGCTCCTCGTGCTACGGTCGCGACCTGGCCCGCGGCCATCAGGTCAACATCGGCGAGGCGGTGGGCGTCATTGCCGCCCAATCGATCGGTGAGCCGGGCACCCAGCTGACCATGCGGACCTTCCACATCGGCGGCGCGGCTTCCCGTGCCTCCGCGGTGGACAGCGTCCAGGTCAAGCACGGTGGCCGCGTGCGCCTGCACAACATCAAGTACGTGGAGCGTGCCGACGGCAAGCTGGTGGTGGTCTCCCGCTCCAGCGCCCTGGCCGTCGCCGACGACCACGGCCGCGAGCGCGAGTACTACAAGCTGCCCTACGGCGCCGAGCTCTCCGTCAAGGACGGCGACCCCGTCGAGGCCGGCCAGGTGGTGGCCAAGTGGGATCCGCATACCCACCCCATCGTCGCCGAGGCCGAGGGTACCGTGCAGTACGCCGACATGGACGAGGGCCTGACCATCCACCGAAGCGTGGATGAGATGACCGGCCTCTCCTCCATCGAGGTTATCGAGTCGGCGGCGCGCCCCATGGCCGGCCGCGACAAGCGCCCGATGATCCTGCTCAGCGACGACGCCGGCAAGCCGGTCACCCTCTCCGGGTCCGACACGCCGGTGCAGTACCTGCTGCCCGGCAAGGCCATCGTCACCGCCGACAACGGCGCCCGGATCGGCGTCGGCGAGATCGTCGCACGTATCCCGGTGGAGGCGTCCGGTAACAAGGACATCACCGGTGGTCTGCCCCGCGTGGCCGACCTGTTCGAGGCGCGCAGGCCGAAGGAGCCGGCGATCCTCGCCGAGATCAGCGGCGTGATCAGCTTCGGCAAGGAGACCAAGGGTAAGCGTCGTCTGACGATCACTCCGGAAGGCGGCGGCGATCCCTTCGAGGCGCTGATTCCGAAGTGGCGTCAGATCGCGGTCTTCGAGGGCGAGAGCGTCGAGAAGGGCGAGGTGATCTCCGACGGTCCCAGCAACCCGCATGACATCCTGCGTCTGCTGGGCGTGGCTGAGCTGGCCAAGTACATCACCGCCGAGATCCAGGAGGTCTACCGCCTCCAGGGCGTGGGCATCAACGACAAGCACATCGAAGTGATCGTGCGTCAGATGCTGCGCAAGGTGGAGATCACCGACTCCGGCGATTCCGACTTCATCCCCGGCGACCAGGTCGAGCTGGTGCGGGTGCTGGAGCAGAATGCCCGCCTCGAGAAGGAAGAGAAATTCCCGGCCAAGTACCAGCGGGTACTGCTGGGTATCACCAAGGCCAGCCTGGCCACCGAGTCGTTCATCTCCGCGGCCTCCTTCCAGGAGACCACACGGGTGCTGACCGAGGCGGCGGTGACCGGCAAGCGCGACTACCTGCGCGGCCTGAAGGAGAACGTGGTGGTGGGACGCCTGATCCCGGCCGGTACCGGCCTCGCCCACCACGAGGAGCGTCGTCGCCGGCGCGAAGGCACCGAGCGCCAGCTGGCGCCGTCGGCCTACGACGTCGAGCAGGAGCTGGGCGCCCAGCTCACCGCGCTGGATTCCGGCGACGAGGAACTCTGACCCGCGCCCCGGGATCGCGGGGCCGTCCAGGCGACGGCCTCCCGGTCTTGACGGGGCATGGGGTCAGCTATTAGAATGCGCAGCCTTTAACAGTGGGGTGGGTGCGCCCGCACCCGCTGAAAAAGGCCAAGGCAACCCATTGGAGTCAGCTACTACCCATGGCAACGATCAATCAGCTCGTGCGCAAGCCGCGCAAGCGCCCCGTCAGCAAGAGCGACGTGCCGGCGCTGCAGGCCTGTCCGCAGAAGCGCGGCGTCTGCACCCGCGTCTACACCACCACCCCGAAGAAGCCGAACTCGGCCCTGCGTAAGGTCTGCCGCGTGCGCCTGACCAACGGTTTCGAGGTCTCTTCCTACATCGGCGGTGAAGGCCACAACCTCCAGGAGCACTCCGTGGTCCTGATCCGTGGCGGTCGCGTCAAGGACCTTCCCGGTGTGCGCTATCACACCGTGCGCGGCGCCCTGGACACCTCCGGCGTGCAGAACCGCAAGCAGGGCCGTTCCAAGTACGGCGCTAAGCGTCCCAAGGCCTGATCGGCCTCGGTACGCAACGACACCCAGAATTGATATCGGTCTGATAAGAGTAAGGTCGGGCGTCGCGGGCTCAACAGGGCCGCGCGGGAGTTCCGGGTTTACCTGAAGGACCCTTCCACAGAGGGCTTATCATGCCTAGAAGAAGAGTTGCGGCGAAACGCGAGATTCTCCCGGATCCCAAGTTCGGAAGTGAGCGTCTGGCCAAGTTCATGAACCACCTGATGTTCAGCGGGAAGAAGTCCGTAGCTGAGCGCATCGTCTACGGTGCGCTGGACAGGGTTGCCGAGCGTAGTAATGAAGACCCGCTGGAGATCTTCGACAAGGCGCTGGAAACCATCCAGCCGATGGTCGAAGTGAAGTCCCGCCGCGTCGGCGGCGCGACCTATCAGGTGCCCGTGGAGGTCCGTCCGTCCCGCCGCCAGGCGCTGGCCATGCGCTGGCTGGTGGACGCCGCTCGCCGCCGTGGCGAGAAGACCATGGTGCAGCGCCTCGCCGGCGAGATGCTGGACGCCGCCGAAGGCAAGGGCTCCGCGGTCAAGAAGCGTGAAGACGTGCACCGCATGGCGGAAGCCAACAAGGCTTTCTCGCACTACCGCTTCTGAGTGCGGCGTGGTGGGTGCAGCGCCTCCCCGTCGGGGACGTGCTGCGCTCGCCAGCGCAGTGCCTTTAAACGCATCGCCAACCAACGGGGAGTTCCACCGTGGCTCGCAAGACTCCACTTAACCGCTACCGCAACCTGGGTATCGTCGCTCACGTCGATGCCGGCAAGACCACCACGACCGAGCGCGTGCTGTTCTACACCGGTGTCAACCACAAGCTGGGCGAGACTCACGAAGGCGCCTCCACCACCGACTGGATGGAGCAGGAGCAGGAGCGGGGCATCACCATCACCTCCGCTGCCGTGACCACCTTCTGGAAGGGCATGAACCACCAGTTCGATGAGCACCGCATCAACATCATCGACACCCCTGGGCACGTGGACTTCACCATCGAGGTGGAGCGTTCCCTGCGGGTACTCGACGGTGCCGTCGTGGTGCTGTGCGGCTCTTCCGGCGTTCAGCCGCAGACCGAGACCGTGTGGCGTCAGGCCAACAAGTACGAAGTGCCGCGCATGGTGTTCGTCAACAAGATGGACCGCACCGGTGCCGACTTCTTCATGGTGGTCGACCAGCTCAAGGATCGCCTGGGCGCCAACGCCGTGCCGATCCAGATCAACTGGGGCACCGAGGAAGAGTTCCAGGGCGTCATCGACCTGATCGAGATGAAGGCCATCAAGTGGAACGAGGAAGACCTCGGTACCTCCTACGAGCTGGTCGACATCCCCGCCGAGCTTCAGGCCAAGGCCGAAGAGTTCCGTGAGCAGATGGTCGAGGCCGCCGCCGAGGCGTCCGACGAACTGATGGACAAGTACCTGGAAGGCGGTGAGCTGACCAAGGAAGAGATCAAGGCCGGCCTGCGTCGTCGCACCCTGAGCAACGAGATCGTGCTGGTCACCTGCGGCTCGGCGTTCAAGAACAAGGGCGTGCAGGCGGTGCTGGACGCGGTGGTCGAGTACCTGCCGTCTCCCACCGAGGTCAAGGCCATCGAGGGTGAGCTGGACGACAAGGACGGCACCGTCGCGACCCGCGAGGCCGACGACGCCGCTCCCTTCGCCGCCCTGGCGTTCAAGATCGCCACCGACCCCTTCGTCGGTACCCTGACCTTCATCCGCGTCTATTCAGGCGTGCTGAACTCGGGCGACAGCGTCTTCAACTCCGTGAAGTCGAAGAAGGAGCGCGTCGGCCGTATCGTCCAGATGCACGCCAACTCCCGCGAGGAGATCAAGGAAGTGCGCGCTGGCGACATCGCCGCCTGTATCGGCCTCAAGGACGTCACCACCGGTGACACCCTGTGCGACCAGGAGCACAAGATCATCCTGGAGCGCATGGAGTTCCCGGATCCGGTGATCTCGGTCGCCGTGGAGCCGAAGTCCAAGGCCGACCAGGAGAAGATGGGCGTGGCGCTGGGCAAGCTGGCCCAGGAGGATCCCTCCTTCCGCGTCAAGACCGACGAAGAGACCGGTCAGACCATCATCTCCGGCATGGGCGAGCTGCACCTCGACATCATCGTCGACCGCATGCGTCGCGAGTTCAAGGTCGAGGCCAACATCGGCAAGCCGCAGGTCGCCTACCGCGAGACCATTCGTGGCACGGTGGAGCAGGAAGGCAAGTTCGTGCGTCAGTCCGGCGGTCGCGGCCAGTACGGCCACGTCTGGCTGCGCATCGAGCCGCTCACCAAGGAAGACAAGGGCGAAGATGAAGACCTGCACTTCAAATTCGCCTCCGAGATCGTCGGCGGCGTGGTTCCCAAGGAATACGTGCCGGCCGTCGAGAAAGGGGCCTACGAGCAGCTGCAGAACGGTGTCATCGCGGGCTATCCGATGATCGACGTCAAGGTTACGCTGTACGATGGTTCCTACCACGACGTGGACTCCAACGAGACCGCGTTCAAGGTCGCTTCGTCCATGGCCGTCAAGGAAGGCGCCAAGAAGGCCAAGGCCGTGCTGCTGGAGCCGGTGATGAAGGTCGAGGTCGTGACCCCCGAGGATTACATGGGTGACGTCATGGGCGACCTGAACCGCCGTCGCGGTCTGGTGCAGGGTATGGATGACTCGTCCATGGGCAAGATCATCCGCGCTCGGGTTCCGTTGGCTGAGATGTTCGGTTACGCGACCGATCTGCGTTCTCAGACCCAGGGCCGCGCAAGCTACGTCATGGAGTTTGCGGATTACGAAGAGGCGCCGTCCAGCGTCGTTGAAGCCGTCATCAACCAAAACGGGTAACCGTTAGCTAACGTAAAGAGGTTATAGCAGTGGCTAAGGAAAAATTTGAGCGTTCCAAACCGCACGTCAACGTCGGCACCATCGGTCACGTCGACCACGGCAAGACCACTCTGACTGCGGCCCTGACTCGCGTCTCCGCCGAGGTGTTCGGTGGCGAATGGCGTGCATTCGACACCATCGACAACGCCCCGGAAGAGCGTGAGCGCGGCATCACCATCGCCACCTCTCACGTGGAGTACCAGTCCGAAGTGCGTCACTACGCGCACGTCGACTGCCCGGGGCACGCCGACTACGTCAAGAACATGATCACCGGTGCTGCCCAGATGGACGGCGCTATCCTGGTCTGTTCCGCCGCTGACGGCCCCATGCCGCAGACCCGCGAGCACATCCTGCTGTCCCGTCAGGTTGGCGTTCCGTACATCGTCGTGTTCCTGAACAAGGCCGACATGGTCGACGACGAAGAGCTGCTCGAGCTGGTCGAGATGGAAGTTCGCGAGCTGCTGAACGAGTACGACTTCCCGGGCGACGACACCCCGATCATCACCGGCTCCGCCCTGATGGCGCTGAACGGTGAAGACGAGAACGGCATGGGCACCACCGCCGTTGCCAACCTGATCAAGGCCCTGGACGAGTACATCCCGGAGCCGGAGCGTGCCATCGACCAGCCGTTCCTGATGCCGATCGAGGACGTCTTCTCCATCTCCGGCCGCGGCACCGTGGTGACCGGTCGTATCGAGCGCGGCATCGTCAAGGCCGGCGAAGAGATCGAGATCGTCGGTATCCGTGACACCACCAAGACCACCGTTACCGGTGTCGAGATGTTCCGCAAGCTGCTCGACGAAGGTCGTGCCGGTGAGAACGTCGGCGCCCTGCTGCGCGGCACCAAGCGTGACGAGGTCGAGCGTGGCCAGGTGCTGGCCAAGCCGGGCTCCATCAAGCCGCACACTGTCTTCGAAGCCGAAGTCTACGTGCTGTCCAAGGAAGAGGGTGGTCGTCACACTCCCTTCTTCAAGGGCTACCGTCCGCAGTTCTACTTCCGTACCACCGATGTCACCGGTACCTGTGAGCTGCCGGAAGGCGTCGAGATGGTGATGCCGGGCGACAACGTCAAGATGGTCATCACCCTGATCGCCCCGATCGCCATGGACGAAGGTCTCCGCTTCGCCATCCGTGAAGGCGGCCGCACCGTCGGCGCCGGCGTCGTGGCCAAGATCGTCCAGTAAGCCTCGGCTTCTCGATGATCGAAGGGGGCTCCTCGCGGGGCCCCCTTTCTGCGCACCGCGGAGAGTGTTTGACACTCATCCGCGGCGCACCTATAATGCGCATCCTTTGAATGCGTGGGTAGACGGCTCGCGCCGTCGAGATCCATTGGAGTTAAGGGCTAATGCAGAACCAGAAGATTCGCATTCGGTTGAAGGCCTTCGACCATCGCCTGATCGACCAGTCCGCCGCGGAGATCGTTGAGACCGCCAAGCGTACCGGCGCCCAGGTTCGTGGTCCGATCCCCCTGCCGACCAACCGCGAGCGGTACACCGTGCTGATCTCGCCGCACGTCAACAAGGACGCGCGCGACCAGTACGAGATTCGTACTCACAAGCGTGTGCTCGACATCGTCGAGCCCACGGAAAAGACCGTTGATGCCCTGATGAAGCTCGACCTCGCCGCCGGCGTGGACGTGCAGATCAAGCTCGACTGATTCCACACTAGACACTCGCGGCCCAGCGCTCATCGCCTCTGCACAAAAGCGGGCATGAGCAGCAGCCGCCGCGCCGTGAGGCGCCATACAACGTGCTAGTGAAATGCTCTGGAAAGGGCAGCCATAGCGGGTGATAGCCCCGTACACTAAAGGAGACTGAGTATGACTATCGGTTTAGTCGGTAAGAAGGCCGGGATGACCCGCGTCTTTACCGAGGATGGCGCTTCTGTGCCCGTAACCGTGATCGAGGTTGCACCCAACCGCATCACTCGCGTCAAGACCGTCGAGTCCGACGGCTACGCGGCGATTCAGGTGACAGCCGGTTCTCGCAAGGCCAAGCACCTCACCAAAGCCCAGGCGGGTCAGTACGCCAAGGCAGGTGTGGAGGCCGGTCGTTCGCTGATGGAGTTCCGCCTGGCTGCAGGCGAAGAGGCTCCGGAAGTGGGCGGCGAACTCACCGTATCCCTCTTCGAAGCTGGTCAGAAGATCGACGTGACCGGCACCTCCAAGGGCAAGGGCTTCCAGGGCGCCATCAAGCGCTGGAACTTCCGCACCCAGGACAACAGCCACGGCAACTCCCTGTCCCACCGCGCACCGGGCTCCATCGGCATGTGTCAGACGCCGGGCCGCGTGTTCAAGGGCAAGAAGATGGCCGGCCAGATGGGCAACGTCCGTTGCACCGTCCAGAGCCTCGAAGTCGTGCGTGTCGATGCCGAACGTAATCTGCTGCTGGTCAAGGGCGCCGTGCCCGGTGCCACCGGTAGTGACGTCGTCGTGCGCAGCGCCGTGAAAGCTGGCTGAAGGGGAAATCACCGATGAATCTGAATCTTGCTGCCGGCGCCGGCACCGTCGAAGTGTCCGACGCCACCTTTGGCAAAGAATTCAATGAAGCGCTCGTGCACCAGGTCGTCACCGCCTATCTGGCCGGTGGTCGTCAGGGCACTCGCGCTCAGAAGAACCGTTCCGACGTGCGTGGTGGCGGCAAGAAGCCGTGGCGTCAGAAGGGCACCGGTCGCGCTCGCGCCGGCACCATCCGCTCTCCGCTGTGGCGCAGCGGCGGCGTGACCTTCGCGGCTCGTCCTCAGGACCACAGCCAGAAGGTCAACCGCAAGATGTACCGCGCGGCGATGCGCTCCATCCTCTCCGAGCTGGTTCGCCAGGAGCGTCTGGTGGCCGTGGAGGAGATCTCCGTCGAAGCGCCCAAGACCAAGCAGCTGGTCGCCAAGCTCCAGGAGCTGGGTCTGGAGAAGGTGCTGATCGTCACCGAGGAAGTCGACGAGAAGCTCTACCTGGCTGCCCGCAACATTCCCAACGTGGATGTGGTGGACGTGGCTGCCGCCGACCCGGTGAGCCTGGTCGCCTTCGACAAGGTGCTGGTCACCGTCTCCGCCCTGCGCAAATTCGAGGAGAAGCTGGCATGAACCAGGAGCGTGTATTCAAGGTCCTGCTGGGTCCGCACGTGACCGAGAAGGCCGCCATGGCTGCCGAACGCAACCAGTACGTGTTCAAGGTGGCCAGCGACGCGACCAAGCCCGAGATCAAGAAGGCCGTCGAGGCTCTGTTCGGCAAGAAGGTCGACCGCGTTCAGACGCTGAACGTCAAGGGCAAGACCAAGCGCACCGCGCACGGTCTGGGTCACCGCAAGGGGTATCGCAAGGCCTACGTTACGCTGGCCGCCGGCGAGACCCTTGAAGACTTCTCTGGCGCCGAATAAGGGCAGGAGTACGGACAATGGCAATCGTCAAGACCAAACCCACATCCGCCGGCCGTCGCCACGTCGTCAAGATCGTTGGTGAAGACCTGCACAAGGGCAAGCCCTACGCGCCCCTGCTCGAGAAGCAGTCGCGCAGCGGCGGTCGTAACAACAACGGTCGCATCACCACCCGTCACGTGGGCGGTGGGCACCGTCAGCACTACCGGATCATCGACTTCAAGCGCACCAAGGATGGCGTTCCGGCCATCGTCGAGCGTCTCGAGTACGATCCGAACCGTAGCGCTCACATCGCGCTGCTGAAGTACCTGGACGGCGAGCGTCGCTACATCATCGCGCCCAAGGGCGTGAAGGCGGGTGACCGTCTCGAGTCCGGCGTGAACGCGGCCATCAAGCAGGGCAATGCTCTGCCGCTGCGTAACGTCCCGCTGGGTTCCACCGTGCATTGCGTCGAACTGAAGCCTGGCAAGGGCGCTCAGATCGCTCGCAGCGCCGGCACCAGCGCCCAGCTGGTCGCCCGTGACGGCAACTACGCCACCCTGCGTCTGCGCTCCGGCGAGATGCGCAAGGTGCTGAGCGAGTGCCGCGCGACCCTGGGCGAAGTGAGCAACTCCGAGCACAGCCTGCGTCAGCTTGGCAAGGCCGGTGCGAAGCGCTGGAGAGGTGTGCGTCCGACCGTTCGCGGCGTGGCCATGAACCCGGTGGATCACCCGCATGGCGGCGGCGAAGGCCGCACCAGTGGTGGTCGTCACCCGGTGACTCCGTGGGGTATCCCCACCAAGGGCCACAAGACCCGCAAGAACAAGCGCACCGACAAGCTGATCGTTCGTCGCCGCAAGGCCAAGTAACACACTTTAAGAGGTAACGGCTGTGCCACGTTCACTGAAGAAAGGTCCCTTTATTGACCTTCATCTGCTGAAGAAGGTTGAGGCTGCAGTGGAGAAGAACGACCGTAAACCGATCAAGACCTGGTCGCGTCGTTCCATGATCCTGCCCAACATGGTCGGGCTCACCATTGCAGTCCATAACGGTCGCCAGCACGTCCCGGTGCATGTCTCCGAGGAAATGGTTGGCCACAAGCTGGGCGAATTCGCTGCTACCCGCACCTATCGCGGTCATGCGGCGGACAAGAAAGCCAAACGGTAAGCCAGAGAGGATTGAGAGATGGAAGTCACAGCTAAGCTGCGTGGCGCTCGTTTATCCGCCCAGAAGGCCCGTTTGGTGGCTGACCAGGTGCGCGGTAAGCCGGTCGCCGAGGCGCTCGACCTGCTGACCTTCTCACCGAAGAAGGCTGCCAAGCTGGTCAAGAAGGTGCTGCAGTCCGCCATCGCGAATGCGGAAGAAAACAACGGCATGGATATCGACGAGCTGCGTGTCTCGACCATCTGCGTCGATGAGGGCATGACGCTCAAGCGTATCAAGCCGCGTGCCAAGGGCCGCGCGGATCGTATCTTGAAGCGCACCTGCCACATCACCGTCAAGGTAGCCGAGAAGTAGGAGTCGACCAGATGGGTCAGAAAGTCAATCCGACAGGCATTCGCCTGGGCATCGTCAAGGACCATACGTCGGTCTGGTATGCCGAGCGCGGCGCCTATGCCGACAAGCTGAACAACGACCTCGAAGTGCGCCGCTTCCTGGAAGAGCGTCTCAAGAACGCCTCCGTGAGCCGCATCACCATCGAGCGTCCGGCCAACAACGCACGCATCACCATTCACACCGCCCGTCCGGGCATCGTGATTGGCAAGAAGGGCGAGGATGTCGATCGCCTGCGTCGTGAGGTCACCCAGATGATGGGCGTGCCCGTTCACGTCAACATCGAAGAAGTTCGCAAGCCCGAGCTGGACGCCATGCTCGTGGCCCAGAACATCGCTGGCCAGCTCGAGCGTCGCGTCATGTTCCGTCGCGCCATGAAGCGTGCGGTTCAGAACGCCATGCGCCTGGGCGCCGGCGGCATCAAGGTGCAGCTCTCCGGTCGCCTGGGTGGCGCCGAGATCGCGCGCACCGAGTGGTACCGGGAAGGTCGTGTTCCGCTGCATACCCTGCGTGCGGACATCGACTACGCCACCTTCGAGGCCAAGACCACCTACGGCATCATCGGTGTCAAGGTGTGGGTCTTCAAGGGTGAGATCCTCGGGGGCATCGAAGAGGTCCGCGCCAAGGCGAAGCAGCCTCAGGCCGCGCCCTCCAAGAAGAAAGGTTCCAGGTAAGGGGAGAGCGAGTCGATGTTACAACCCAAGCGTATGAAATTCCGCAAGATGCAGAAAGGCCGTAACCGTGGCCTGGCGCATCGCGGAAGCAAGATCAGCTTCGGGGAATACGGCCTGAAGGCAACCGGTCGCGGCCGCATTACTGCGCGTCAGATCGAAGCCGGCCGTCGCGCGATCCCCCGTCACGTCAAGCGTGGCGGCAAGATCTGGATCCGCGTGTTCCCGGACAAGCCGATTTCCAAGAAGCCACTCGAAGTCCGTATGGGTAAGGGTAAGGGTTCCGTCGAGTACTGGGTCGCGCAGATCCAGCCGGGCCGGGTCCTGTATGAAATCGAAGGCGTGTCCGAAGAGCTGGCCCGCGAGGCCTTCACTCTCGCCGCGCAAAAGATGCCCGTATCCACCACCTTTGTGAAACGGACGGTGATGTGATGAAAGCCCAGGAAATCCGTGAAAAGTCAGTCGACGAGCTGAAAGGTCAGCTCCTCGAACTCCTCCGCGAGCAGTTCAACCTGCGCATGCAGAAGGCCACCGGTCAGCTCAGCCAGACTCATCTGCTCAAGCAGGTTCGTCGGGACATCGCCCGGGTGAAGACTGTGCTCAACGAGAAGGCAGGTGACTGAGATGGCCGAAGAGAAGAAAGCTCGTACGCTCACCGGCAAGGTGGTGAGCGACAAGATGGACAAGTCCATCGTCGTGATGATCGAGCGCCGCGTGCGTCACCCGATCTACGGCAAGTACGTCAAGCGCTCCACCAAGCTGCACGCCCATGACGAGGCGAACCAGGCGAAGGCAGGCGACACGGTCTCCATCCAGGAGTGCCGTCCGCTGTCCAAGACCAAGTCCTGGAAGCTGGTCGAGGTGGTCGAGCAGGCCAAGGGCTGATCGGCTCACGCCTGTCAAACCAGTGCAGTCAGATTAGGTTTGGAGAAAACCGATGATTCAGACTCAGACAATGCTGGATGTCGCCGACAACAGCGGGGCGCGCCGGGTGCAGTGCATCAAGGTGCTGGGCGGTTCACACCGTCGCTACGCCCACGTTGGCGATATCATCAAGGTCACGGTGAAGGAAGCCATTCCGCGTGGCAAGGTCAAGAAAGGCCAGGTCCTCAAGGCGGTGGTGGTTCGCACCCGTAGCGGCGTCCGTCGTCCCGACGGTTCGCTGATCCGCTTCGACGGAAATGCGGCAGTTCTGTTGAACAACACCAACGAACAGCCGATCGGTACCCGTATCTTCGGGCCGGTGACCCGTGAACTTCGTACTGAGAAGTTCATGAAGATCATTTCCTTGGCGCCTGAAGTGCTGTAAGGAGCGAGGCGGATATGCAAAAAATCAAACGTGACGATGAAGTGATCGTCATCGCCGGCAAGGACAAGGGCAAGCGTGGCACCGTCAAGCGCGTCCTCAAGGACGACCGCTTTGTCGTGTCCGGTGTGAACATGATCAAGCGTCACACCAAGCCCAACCCCATGGCGGGCAATCAGGGCGGTATCGTCGAGCGCGAGGCTCCGATTCACGCGTCCAACGTAGCCATCTTCAACCAGGAGACCGGTAAGGCGGATCGCGTCGGCTTCCAGGTTCAGGAAGACGGTACCAAGGTACGTATCTACAAGTCGACGCAGACGCAGATCGACGCCTAACGCGAGTCGGGTAGCAAAATGGCGAACTTGAAAGAACGTTATCAGAACGAGGTGGTGGCTCAACTCAAAGAGCAGTTCAGCTACGCCAACGTGATGCAGGTGCCACGGATCACCAAGGTGACTCTGAACATGGGCATCGGCGAAGCGACCAGCGACAAGAAGCTGATCGAGAATGCCATCGGTGACCTGGAGAAGCTCTCCGGTCAGAAGCCGATGGTGACCAAGGCGCGCAAGTCCATCGCGGGCTTCAAGGTGCGTGAAGGCTGGCCGATCGGGATCAAGGTGACCCTGCGCTCCGAGCGCATGTGGGACTTCCTCGATCGCCTGGTGAATATCGCGATCCCCCGCGTTCGTGACTTCCGTGGTCTCAACCCGAAGTCCTTCGACGGTCGTGGCAACTACTCCATGGGGGTGCGTGAGCAGATCATCTTCCCGGAGATCGAGTATGATAAGATCGATCGGATCCGTGGTCTGGATGTCACCATCACCACCACCGCCAACACCGATGAAGAAGGTCGTGCGCTGCTGAGCGCGCTGAACTTCCCGTTCAAGAAATAAGGGGTGGGACCATGGCAAAGAAGAGCATGATTGAGCGTGAGCTCAAGCGCACCCAGCTGGTGGCGAAATTCGCCGCCAAGCGCGCCGCGCTGAAGGCGATCATCCAGGATGTCAACGCTTCCGATGAAGAGCGCTTCGAGGCAACGCTGAAGCTGCAGCAGCTGCCGCGTGACTCCAGCCCGGTGCGTCAGCGCAACCGCTGCCGCATCACTGGCCGTCCGCACGGCTACTACAACAAGTTCGGCCTCGGCCGCAACAAGCTGCGTGAAGCCGCCATGCGTGGCGACGTACCCGGACTGAAGAAGTCCAGCTGGTAACGCCACGTAGAGATATCAGGAGCGCAATGTAAATGAGCATGCAAGACACTCTGGCGGATATGTTTACCCGTATCCGCAATGCGCAGATGGCCACCAAGGAGACGGTCACCATGCCGTCCTCCAAGCTGAAGATCGAGGTGGCCCGCGTGCTGAAGGACGAGGGTTACATCACCGACTTCGCGGTGACCGAGAGCGCCAAGCCCGAACTGACCGTTACCCTCAAGTACTTCGAGGGCAAGCCGGTCATCGAGCATCTGCAGCGCGTGTCCAAGCCGTCCCTGCGTCAGTACAAGGGCAAGGGCGAGCTGCCGAAGGTCGCCGATGGCCTGGGAATCGCGATTGTCACTACCTCTCAGGGTGTGATGACCGATCGCGCGGCTCGCAAGGCCGGTGTCGGTGGCGAAGTCATCTGCACCGTATTCTAGGAGTTTGGAATGTCCCGCGTAGCCAAATATCCGGTAAAAGTGCCCGCTGGCGTCGAGATCAAGCTCGACGGTAACCAGCTGACCGCCAAGGGCGGCCAGGGCACACTGTCACTGACCATTCACCCCGATGTGGTGATCGGTCAGGAAGAGGGTCAGCTGACCTTCACGCCGAGCGAGTCCGCCAAGAGCTGGGCCATGGCCGGCACCACCCGTGCCCTGGTTCAGAACCTGGTCACCGGCGTGAGCGAAGGCTTCACCAAGACCCTCGAAATCATCGGCGTCGGTTATCGTGCCCAGGCCAAGGGCCAGACGCTCAATCTGTCACTGGGCTTCTCGCACCCGGTCGATTACACGCTGCCTGAGGGTGTCACGGCGGAAACGCCCAAGAACACCCAGATCGTGCTGAAGAGCGCGGACAAGCAGAAGCTCGGCCACGCTGCAGCGGAAATCCGCGCCTTCCGTCCGCCTGAGCCCTACAAGGGCAAGGGTGTCCGGTACGCCGACGAGCAGGTGCGTCGCAAAGAAGCCAAGAAGAAGTAAGGCAGGGTTATGAACGCGAAGAAAGAATCTCGTCTCCGTCGTGCCCGCCGCGCTCGCGCCAAGATCCGCGAGCTGGGCGTGTATCGCCTGTGCGTCAACCGTACCCCCCGTCACATCTACGCGCAGATTATCTCGCCGGATGGTGGCAAGGTCCTGGCCAGCGCTTCCACGCTGGACAAGGCCCTGCGTGAGGGTGAAACCGGCAATGCTGACGCCGCCGCCAAGGTGGGCGCCCTGATTGCCGAGCGCGCTAAGGAAGCAGGCATCACCCAGGTGGCCTTCGATCGTGCCGGCTTCAAGTACCATGGCCGCGTGAAGGCTCTGGCCGACGCCGCTCGTGAAGGCGGCCTGGAATTCTAAAGGGTTTTACGATGGCGAAGAACGAACAGCAAAGCGGCGACCTCCAGGAGAAACTGGTCCAGGTCAACCGTGTCGCCAAGGTGGTCAAGGGTGGCCGTATCTTCGGTTTCACCGCCCTGACCGTCGTGGGCGACGGCAAGGGCCGTGTCGGCTTCGGTCGCGGCAAGGCGCGTGAAGTGCCGGTCGCGATCCAGAAGGCGATGGACCAGGCTCGCCGCAACATGGTCAAGGTCAACCTCGCAGGCACTACCCTGCAGTACCCGGTCAAGGCCCGTCACGGCGCCTCCAAGGTGTACATGCAGCCGGCTTCCGAGGGTACCGGCATCATCGCCGGCGGCGCCATGCGCTCCGTGCTCGAGCTGGCAGGCGTCCACGACGTCCTGGCCAAGTGCTACGGTTCCACCAATCCGGTGAACGTGGTGCGGGCTACCGTCAAGGGCCTGACTGCCATGCAAGCGCCGGAAGACATCGCCGCCAAGCGCGGTCTGTCTGTCGAAGCGATCACGGGGTAAATACCATGGCAGCAACACTCAAGGTTACCCAGACCCGCAGTACCATCGGCATCCTGCCCAAGCACAAGGCCACCATGAAGGGCCTGGGGCTGCGCCGCATCGGTCACACGGTTGAACTGGAAGACACCCCTGCCGTACGCGGCATGATCCACAAGGTTAACTACCTTGTGCGCGTTGAGGGAGAGTAATCCATGAAACTCAATAGCCTGAGCCCGGCACCGGGCTCCAAGCACGCCGAGAAGCGCGTCGGTCGTGGCATCGGCTCCGGTCTGGGCAAGACCGGCGGCCGCGGCCACAAGGGCCAGAAGTCGCGCAGCGGCGGCAGCGTCAAGCCCGGCTTCGAGGGCGGTCAGATGCCGCTGCAGCGTCGTCTGCCGAAGTTCGGCTTCACCTCCATGAAGTCGCTGGTCTCCGAAGAAGTGCGCCTGGGCGAGCTCGCCAAGGTCGCCGGTGACGAGGTCACCCTGGAGACCCTGAAGCAGGCCAACGTGCTGAAGGACGCCACGCTGCACGCGAAGGTGATCCTCTCCGGCGAACTGAACAAGGCGGTTACCGTCCGCGGCATCAAGGTCACCAAGGGTGCCCGTGCTGCGATCGAAGCCGCCGGTGGCAAGGTAGAGGACTAAATGGCCAAGTCAGGAAAAGTGCCGGCGATGGGCAGCGGTCTGGGTGAACTGTGGGCGCGTCTGCGCTTCGTGCTCCTCGCCATCGTGGTGTACCGGATCGGTGCCCACATCCCCGTGCCCGGTATGAATCCTGACCAGCTTGCTGCCTTGTTCAGGGAGCAGCAGGGCACCATCCTGGGCATGTTCAACATGTTCTCGGGTGGCGCCCTGGAGCGCATGAGCATCATGGCGCTGGGCATCATGCCCTACATCTCGTCGTCGATCATCATGCAGCTGCTGACCGCGGTCTCGCCCCATCTTGAGCAGCTCAAGAAGGAAGGCGAGGCCGGTCGTCGCAAGATAAGCCAGTACACCCGCTACGGTACCGTGCTGCTCGCCCTGGTCCAGGGCACCGGCATGTCGGTGGGCCTGGCCAGCCAGGGTATCGCCTACACGGCCGACTTCAGCTTCTATTTCACCGCCATCGTCACCTTCGTGTGTGGTGCGGTGTTCCTGATGTGGCTCGGCGAGCAGATCACCGAGAAGGGGATCGGCAACGGCATCTCGCTGCTGATCTTCGCCGGCATCGTCGCGGGCCTTCCGGGTGCCGTGGGCCAGGCCTTCGAGCTGGCTCGCAACGAGGGCGCCTGGAACGTGCTGCCGCTGCTGGCACTCTCCGTGCTGGGTGTCGCCACCGTGGCCTTCGTGGTGTTCATCGAGCGCGGCCAGCGTCGCATCACCGTGAACTACCCGCGTCGTCAGGTCGGCAACAAGATGTACGCCGGCCAGAGCAGCTACCTGCCGCTGAAGGTGAACATGGCGGGCGTCATTCCGCCGATCTTCGCCTCCAGCATCCTGCTGTTCCCGGCCTCGCTGGGTCAGTGGGTGGGTGCCGGCGACGGCCTCGAGTGGCTGCAGCGTGCTTCCCAGGCCCTCGGGCCGGGGCAGCCCCTGCACATCTTGCTTTTCGCCGCGGCGGGGGTATTCTTCTGCTTCTTTTACACAGCGCTGGTCTTCAATCCCAAGGACGTCGCCGACAACCTCAAGAAGTCGGGTGCCTTCCTGCCGGGGATTCGTCCGGGCGAGCAGACCGCTCGCTACGTCGACAAGGTCATGACCCGTCTGACCCTGTTCGGCGCCTTGTACATCACTGCGGTTTCCCTGATGCCCCAGTTCCTGATCGTGGCGTGGAACGTGCCGTTCTTCTTCGGCGGTACCGCGCTGCTGATCATCGTGGTGGTCATCATGGACTTCATGGCCCAGGTGCAGTCGCACCTCATGTCGCACCAGTACGAGTCGGTGATGAAGAAGTCCAACCTGAAAGGCTACGGTAGCGGCGGCATCATGCGCTGAGGCGCGCCGCACGTGAATTGGCGCACCGCGGGGCGAGCGATCGGCTCGCGGTGCGAGCCAACCTTGGAGATGGAACGATGAAAGTTCGTGCTTCCGTAAAGAAAATGTGCCGCAACTGCAAGATCATTCGTCGCAATGGCGCCGTGCGCGTCATCTGCACCGAGCCGCGGCACAAGCAGCGCCAGGGCTGAACCTGACGCTGTACTGAACCGGGTGCCGGCATGCCTCTTGCCCTCTCGCGGGGAAAGGGGTATGCTGTTGCGCCTTTTGTAGTAGACCCAACGAGCAAGCCGCTCAAATTTCGGAGTAAGCTGATGGCCCGTATTGCAGGCGTCAATATCCCGGACAACAAGCATGCGGCGATCTCGCTGACCTATATCTTCGGGATTGGCCGCACTCGTGCACAGGACATCTGTGCCGCGTCCGGCATCGCGCCGACCACCAAGATCCAGGATCTGTCCAGCGAAGAGCTGGATACCCTGCGTTCCGAGGTCGGCAAGTACACCGTAGAAGGTGACCTTCGTCGTGATGTGACGCTGAATATCAAGCGTCTCATGGACCTGGGTTGCTACCGTGGTCTGCGTCATCGTCGTGGTCTTCCGCTGCGTGGTCAGCGTACCAAGACCAATGCGCGTACCCGTAAGGGCCCGCGCAAGCCGATCCGCAAATAACACGCACGTTCTGGCGTAAAGACAGGAAGATACATCAACATGGCTAACCCGCGTAGCAATCGCAAGAAGGTTAAAAAGCAGGTAGTGGATGCCGTTGCGCATATCCACGCCTCTTTTAACAACACGATCATTACGATCACAGACCGCCAGGGCAATGCTCTTTCCTGGGCAACTGCCGGTGGTTCGGGTTTTCGTGGTTCTCGCAAGAGCACCCCGTTCGCTGCTCAAGTAGCAAGCGAGCGTGCAGCGACCGCTGCAGCCGAGTATGGTGTGAAAAACGTCGACGTGCTGGTCAAGGGCCCCGGTCCTGGCCGTGAATCCGCCGTGCGCGCACTCAATGCCGCCGGCTTCCGCGTGCAGAGCATCACCGACGCGACGCCCATTCCCCACAATGGCTGCCGTCCGCCGAAGAAACGCCGCGTTTAAGGAGACAGATTCATGGCTCGTTATATTGGACCGAAGTGCAAACTGTCTCGTCGTGAAGGCACCGACCTCTTCCTGAAGAGCGGTGTGACTCCCTTCGAGAAGAAGTGCAAATCCGAGCAGATTCCGGGTGTGCACGGCCAGCGTCGTCAGCGTATTTCCGAATACGGCTTGCAGCTTCGCGAGAAGCAGAAAGTGCGCCGCATGTATGGCGTACTCGAGAAGCAGTTCCGCAACTACTACAAGGAAGCGGCCCGTCTCAAGGGCGCGACCGGCGAAGTGTTGCTGCAGCTCCTCGAATCCCGACTGGACAACGTCGTCTACCGCATGGGCTATGGCTCTACCCGCTCCGAAGCTCGGCAGCTGGTCAGCCACAAGGCCATCGCCGTGAACGGCCGCACCGTCAACGTGGCTTCCTACCAGGTCAAGCCGGGTGATGTGGTCTCCGTTCGCGAGAAGGCGAAGAACCAGGCGCGCATCCAGAGTGCCCTGTCACTGGCCGCCAACCGCGGTGATGTGACCTGGATCGAGGTCGATGCCAAGAAGATGGAAGGCACGTTCAAGGCGCTGCCCGAGCGTGGCGACCTGACGGCCGACATCAACGAGGCCCTGATCGTCGAGCTGTACTCCAAGTAAGCGCTGCTAGCGCCCGGCCCCCTCGCGGGGGCCGGCTCAGAGTACCGAGTATCCGTTTGGCAGCCTGAAAGGTGTACATATGCAGCGTTCAGTGACCGAGTTTCTTCGCCCGCGCGACATCAAGGTCGAAGAGATCAGCGCACATCACGCGAAGATCGTGCTCGAGCCCTTCGAGCGTGGCTTCGGCCACACCCTGGGCAACGCACTGCGTCGTATCCTGCTCTCGTCCATGCCCGGCTGCGCCGTGGTGGAAGTCGAGATCGGCGGTGTCGATCACGAGTACAGCGCGATCGAAGGGGTCCAGGAAGATGTCATCGAGATCCTCCTGAACCTCAAGGACGTGGCGATCAAGATGCACAGCCGCGATGAGGCGGTGCTCTCGCTGAACAAGCAGGGCCCGGCCGTCGTCACCGCGGGTGACATCGCCCTCGACCACGACGTCGAGATCGTCAATCCCGAGCACGTCATCGCCCACGTCAACGAGGGCGCCGAGCTGAAGATGCAGCTCAAGGTGGCACGCGGCCGCGGCTATGAGCCGGCGGACGCTCGCATCGGGGCAGACGACGAGTCTCGTGCCATCGGCCGCCTGCAGCTGGATGCGACCTTCAGCCCCGTGCGTCGGGTCTCCTACAGCGTCGAGGCCGCGCGTGTCGAACAGCGCACCGACCTCGACAAGCTGATCATCAGCCTGGAGACCGACGGCACCCTGGATCCCGAAGAGGCGATCCGTCGCAGCGCGACCATCCTGCAGGATCAGCTGGCCGCGTTCGTCGACCTGGAAGCCGACAAGGAACAGGAAGTGGAGGAGGAGGAGGATCACATCGATCCGATCCTGCTGCGCCCCGTAGACGATCTCGAGTTGACCGTTCGCAGCGCCAACTGCCTGAAGGCCGAGAACATTTATTACATCGGCGATCTGATCCAGCGCACCGAGGTGGAGCTGCTGAAGACGCCGAACCTCGGCAAGAAGTCCCTGAACGAGATCAAGGACGTTCTGGCAGCGCGCGGTCTTTCCCTGGGCATGCGGCTGGAAAACTGGCCGCCGGCTAGCCTGAAGGACGACAAGGCCTCCGCGTGAGCGCCGACCCGAGTCCCAGTTTGGTAAGGAATCACAACCATGCGTCATCGTAAGAGTGGTCGTCATCTGAATCGGACCAGCTCGCATCGCCAGGCCATGTTCAAGAACATGAGCGTGTCGCTGATCGAGCATGAGGTCATCAAGACAACCCTGCCCAAGGCCAAGGAGCTGCGTCGCGTCATCGAGCCGCTCATCACCCTGGCCAAGCAGGACAGCGTCGCCAATCGTCGTCTGGCTTTCGCCCGCACCCGCTCGAAGGAAGCGGTGGGCAAGCTGTTCAACGAGCTGGGCCCGCGTTACGTCGAGCGTCCGGGCGGTTACGTCCGTATCCTCAAGTGCGGTTTCCGTACCGGCGACAACGCGCCCATGGCCTATGTCGAGCTCGTCGACCGTCCGGTCGTCGAGGCCGAGGAAGCTGCCGCCGAGGAGTGATCCTCGACCGGCCTTCCGCCAAGGCACGCCAAACCGGCCCCTCTCGAGGGGCCGGTTTTTTTCATCTTGGGCATGCTGAGAGGAGTTCCGGTGAGTGGGCTGAATCCGCGGCTTTTCCGGCGACAGGCCTGAGCGGGGGCGCTGTGAACCCCTCCCTGGGCGCTACCGACGCCATCCCTGGCGTAGGACCCCCTCCAGGCCTGCCCCCGGCGCCGCTGCCCTCTGGGGCATCAGGTGACGCTTTCAGCCTTTTTCTTGCTGTGCTCGGCCCGCTCCAGCAGCGGCGCAAGGAAGCGCCCGGTATGGGAGGCCTCCATCTTCGCCACCTGCTCCGGGGTGCCCTCGGCGATGATGCGCCCGCCGCCGGAGCCCCCCTCCGGGCCCAGGTCGACGAGCCAGTCGGCGGTCTTGATCACGTCCAGGTTGTGCTCGATCACCACGATGGTGTTGCCGTGGTCGCGCAGGCGGTGCAGCACCGTGAGCAGCTGGCGGATGTCCTCGAAGTGCAGCCCGGTGGTGGGCTCGTCGAGGATGTAGAGGGTCTTGCCGGTGTCGCGCTTGGCCAGCTCCCGGGCCAGCTTGACCCGCTGGGCCTCGCCGCCGGACAGGGTGGTGGCGCTCTGTCCCAGGCGCACGTAGGAGAGCCCCACGTCGAGCAGGGTCTGCAGGCGCCGGGCGATGGCGGGGACCGGGCTGAAGAAGGCCAGCGCCTCCTCCACGGTCATCGCCAGCACCTCGTCGATGCACTTGCCCTTGTACTGGATCTCCAGGGTCTCGCGGTTGTAGCGCTTGCCCTTGCAGACGTCGCAGGGCACGTAGATGTCGGGCAGGAAGTGCATCTCCACCTTGATCATGCCCTCGCCCTGGCACGCCTCGCAGCGCCCGCCCTTGACGTTGAACGAGAAGCGGCCGGGCTTGTAGCCGCGCGAGCGCGCCTCCTGGGTCCCGGCGAAGAGCTCGCGGATCGGCGTGAAGATCCCCGTGTAGGTGGCCGGGTTGGAGCGCGGGGTCCGCCCGATGGGGCTCTGATCGATGTCGATCACCTTGTCGAGCTGATCGAGGCCCTCGATGCGCTCATGGGCGGCCGGGGTGAGGCTGGTGGCGTGGTTGAGCTCCCGGGCGGCGATCGGCATCAGCGTCGAGTTGATCAGCGTCGACTTGCCGGAGCCGGAAACGCCGGTGACGCAGATGAAGAGCCCCAGGGGCAGCTCCAGGGTCACGTCCTGAAGGTTGTTGCCGGTGGCGCCCACCAGGCGCAGCACCTTCTCCGGGTTGCCGGGAATCCGCCACGGCGGCACCTCGATGCGGCGGGTGCCGGCCAGGTACTGGCCGGTGAGGGAGTCGGGATTGGCCATCACCGCCGCCGGGGTGCCCTGGGCGACGATACGCCCGCCGTGGACGCCGGCGCCGGGGCCGATGTCCAGCACATGGTCGGCGGCGCGGATGGCGTCCTCGTCGTGCTCCACCACGATCACGGTGTTGCCCAGGTCGCGCAGGTGCTCCAGGGTCTTGAGCAGGCGGTCGTTGTCGCGCTGGTGCAGGCCGATGGAGGGCTCGTCGAGGATGTACATGACACCCACCAGGCCGGCGCCGATCTGGCTGGCCAGGCGAATGCGCTGGGCCTCGCCGCCGGAGAGGGTGTCGGCGCTGCGCTCCAGGGTCAGGTAGTCCAGGCCCACGTTGACCAGGAACTCCAGTCGGGCGCGGATCTCGTTGATGATCTTCTCGGCGATCTCGCCGCGCCGGCCCGGCAGCGCCAGGGTCTTGAAGTAGGCCCAGGCTTCGCCGATGGGCAGGTGCACCATCTCCGGCAGGCTGCGCTCGTCGATGAAGACGTGCCGCGACTCCTTGCGCAGCCGCGAGCCGTGGCAGGCGGGGCAGGGCTGCACGGTGATGTAGCGGGCCAGCTCCTCGCGGACCATGTTGGACTCGGTCTCGCGGTAGCGGCGCTGCAGGTTGGGGAGGATGCCCTCGAAGGGGTGCTGGCGGGTGACCTTGCGGCCGCGGTCATTGACGTAGTGAAAGGCGATCTCGTCGTGGCCGCTGCCGTGCAGGATCACCTCGCGTTCGTGGCGGGCGAGCTCCTGCCAGGGGGTCTCGAGGGTGAAGCGGTAGTGCTCTGCCACCGACTGCAGCTGGTTGAAGTAGAAGACGCTGCGGCGATCCCAGCCCTTGATTACCCCCTCCGCCAGGGAGAGTTCCGGGTGGCTGATCAGCTTCTCGGGATCGAAGACCTGCTGCACGCCGAGGCCGTCGCAGCTCGAGCAGGCGCCGGCCGGGTTGTTGAAGGAGAACATGCGCGGCTCGAGCTCGGCGATGGAGTAGCCGCAGACGGGGCAGGCGAAGCGCGCCGAGAAGGCGATGTCGTCATGCTCGACGTCCATGAAATGGACCATGGCGATGCCGTCGGAGAGGCCCAGCGCCGTCTCGAAGGATTCCGCCAGACGCTGCTGGAGCCCCTCGCGGACCTTGATGCGGTCCACCACCACGCTGATGTCGTGCTTCTTGTTCTTGTCCAGCGGCGCGATGTCGTCGAGTTCCAGCACCTGGCCATCCACCATGGCGCGCACGAAGCCCTGGGCGCGCAGCTCGGCCAGCAGCTGCAGGTGCTCCCCCTTGCGCCCCCTGACTACCGGCGCCAGCAGCATCAGCTTGCTGCCCTCGGGCAGCGCCAGCACCTGATCGACCATCTGCGAGACCGTCTGGGCCTCGAGGTCCTCGCCGTGCTCCGGGCAGCGCGGAGTGCCGGCCCGGGCGAACAGCAGGCGCAGGTAGTCGTAGATCTCGGTGATGGTGCCCACGGTGGAGCGCGGGTTGTGGGAGGTGGACTTCTGCTCGATGGAGATCGCCGGCGAGAGCCCCTCGATATGGTCGACGTCGGGCTTCTCCATCATCGACAGGAACTGGCGCGCATAGGTGGAGAGCGACTCCACGTAGCGACGCTGGCCCTCGGCGTAGAGGGTGTCGAAGGCCAGCGACGACTTGCCCGAGCCAGAGAGCCCGGTGACCACGATCAGCCTGTCGCGGGGCAGCTCGACATCGATATCCTTCAGGTTGTGGGTGCGGGCACCCCTGACCAGAATCCTGTCCATTCCCACCTCGGGCGCACGGCAAAAGAACGATTATACGGGCCCGCCCGCGCCGGCGGCAAAGCGGCGCCAGGCCGCGGCTTTCCCTGGGTGGTGGCGAGCCGCTAGAATATGCGATTCACTCAAGGGCGCCTCGCGCCCCGGCATGGAACGTCATCCTCCCTATGCGAAAGGTTTCCGGGCTGCTGCTTGCCAGCGAGCGGCGCGCCATCACCGGCCTGGCCGGCCTCTATGCCACCCGCATGCTGGGCCTGTTCATGGTGCTGCCGGTGCTGGCCCTCTATGCCGACGAGCTCACCGGCGCCACGCCGCTGCTGGTGGGCCTGGCGCTGGGTGTCTACGGGCTCACCCAGGCGCTGCTGCAGATCCCCTTCGGCGCCCTCTCGGACCGCCTCGGCCGCAAGCCGGTGATCGCCTTCGGCCTCGTGCTGTTCATGGTCGGCAGCGTGGTGGCGGCCCAGGCCGACACCATCGGCGGGGTGATCCTCGGGCGCTGCCTGCAGGGCAGCGGGGCGGTGGCCGCCGCCATCATGGCGCTGCTCGCCGACCAGACCCGCGAGCAGGTGCGCACCGCGGCCATGGCCACCATCGGCCTCTCCATCGGCGTGGCCTTCGCCGTGGCCATGGTGCTGGGCCCCTGGCTGGCCGCCGCCTTCGGGCTCTCGGCGGTGTTCTGGTTCACCGCGGTGCTGGCCACCCTGGGCCTGGTGGTGCTGTGGAAGCTGGTGCCCCCGGCGCCGCGCCGCCTGCGCCACCGCGACGTGGGCATCGACCGGGCCCAGCTCGGCAGGACCCTAGGACGTGCCGACCTGCTGCGCCTGGATCTCTCGATCTTCGCCCTGCACCTGATCCTGATGGCGATCTTCGTCGCCGTGCCCTTCCGGCTGGTGGAGGCCGGGATCGCGGTGGAGCGTCATGGCCTCACCTACCTGGGCGTGATGCTGCTGGCCTTCCTCGGCATGGTGCCGCTGGTGATCCTGGCCGAGAAGCGTCGCCAGATGAAGGCGATGTGCCTGACCGCCATCGCCGCCATTGCCCTGAGCCTCGGCGGGCTGGCCGGCCTGGGCGGCAGCCTGTGGGGGCTGCTGGCCTGGCTGTGGCTCTTCTTCGTGGCCTTCAACCTGCTCGAGGCGACCCTGCCGTCGATGCTCAGCAAGCTGGCGCCGGCGGGGGCCAAGGGCACCGCCATGGGGATCTACTCCACCAGCCAGTTCCTCGGCGCCTTCCTGGGGGGCGTGCTGGGCGGCTTCCTGGCCCAGCAGTGGGGGCTCTCCGCGGTGTTCGTCGGCGCCGGGCTGCTGGTGCTGGTGTGGCTGGCGCTGATGGCGGGCATGACCCCGCCGCCCCACCTGGCCAGCGAGGTGGTGGCGCTGGATGACGAGCACCAGGGCGCGGCCCTCGAGGCCCTGGCGGCTCGCTTCGCCGAGGTGGCCGGCGTGGAGGACGTGCTGGTGGTGCCCGAGGAGCGGCTGGCCTACCTCAAGGTGGATCGCCGGCGCCTCGACGAGGAGGCCCTGGCGAAGGTGATCGATACTGGCAAGGAGCGCGCCTGAAACGCGGCTCGCAAGCGGGCGCGCGATGCGCCATCCTGCAGGCCTGCCTGCAGACACATGCATTCATGACAGCAAGGAGTCCAACATGGCCCGTGGCGTCAACAAGGTCATTCTGATCGGCAACCTGGGACAGGATCCCGAGGTTCGCTTCATGCCCTCCGGGGCCCCGGTGGCCAACCTGCGGCTGGCCACCACCGATACCTGGATGGACAAGCAGAGCGGCCAGCGCCAGGAGCGCACCGAGTGGCACAGCCTGGTGCTGTTCAACAAGCTGGCCGAGATCGCCCAGCAGTACCTCAAGAAGGGCAGCAAGGTCTACGTCGAGGGCCGCCTGCAGACCCGCAAGTGGCAGGGTCAGGACGGCCAGGATCGCTACAGCACCGAGATCGTGGTCAACGACATGCAGATGCTCGACTCTCGTGGCGGCGGTGATTTCCAGGGCGGTGGCCAGGCCCCGCAGGGCGGCTATCAGGGTGGCCAGTACGGTGGTGGTGCGCCCCAGCAGGGCGGCGGCTTCGGTGGCCAGCCCCAGCAGGGGGGCTACGGCGGCGCGCCGCAGCCGGCCGGCAACTTCGGCGGCGGCCAGCCCCAGGGTGGCGGTGCTCCCCAGCGTCCGGCCCAGCCCCAGCAGCGCCCCGCGCCGCCCCAGCAGGGGCAGCAGCAGGGCAACCAGCAGGGCAACTACGGGGCGCCGGATCCGGGCAGCTTCGACGACTTCGATGACGAGATTCCGTTCTAAGGTGGAACGACCCGTCGGGCGCAGGGAGGAGCACGAGTGAAGCTGCTGATACTGGATGCCGGCCACTGCCTGAGCCTGGCCCTGGCTCGCGAGGCCAACCGGCGCACCGATACCGAGCTGGTCATCGACGCCGGCAGCGTGATCGATGCCGAGCGGCTCGCCGAGGTGGCGCCGGATGCGCTGGTCATCCCCCCGCTGTCGCGCCCCATCCGCGCCGCGCCGGCGGAGGTCACCGCCCACGCCGAGGCGGTGGAGCGGTGCATGGAGGTGTGCCGGGAGGCCGGGGTGGCGCTGGTGTGGTGCGTCTCCGACCAGCTCTACGAGGATGGCTTCGCCGAGCCCATCGACGAGCACGTCATCCCGCGGCCCCGGGACGAGAGCCTGCGCCGCCTGGTGACCACCGGCGATCGCATCCGCGCCGAGTGTCCGCGCCACCTGATCGTGCGGCTGGGGCCCCTGTTCGCCCTCGAGGGCGGCCATGCCTGGCTGGGAGAGCTGATCGATACCCTGGTGGCCGGGCGCGAGGTGCGCGGCGAGGCCGACGTCACCTGCTGCCCCACCTCGGCGGACGCCGTGGCCATGTCGCTGATCGGCATGCTCCAGCAGCAGCACTGCGGCGCCGAGGCCTGGGGCAGCTACCACCTGGCCGGTACCGAGCCAGTCAGCGTCTACACCTTCGTCTCCATGGTGCGTACCCAGCTCGCCACCCGGCTCGAGGGGCTCGGCGAGCGGGTCGCCCTGGGCGAGGTGAAGGCTATGCACCACCACCATGACCATCCGCTGCGCCGGGTGCTCAACTGCCGGCGGGTGCTGGAGGTATTCGGCGTCCACCAGAAACCCTGGCGGCTGGAGGTGGGGCGGATGCTCGATGCCTGGTGCGAGGCCAACCGTCGCGACCCCGAGCCGCCGGAGGAACCGTCGTCCCCATGAATGTCCTGCGCAGCCTGCTCTTCTACGTCGGCTACTTCCTGATCATGCTGGTGTGCGGGGTGCTCTTCCTGCCGCTGGCGCCGCTGCTGCCGCTCGGCAGCCGCTACCGCCTGCTCAACGTCTACAACCACCTGATCACCGCCTGGTTTCGCTGGGCGTGCGGGGTGCGCTACGAGATCCGTGGGCGCGAGCGGCTGCCCGCGGGGCCCTGCGTGATCCTGGCCAACCACCAGTGCGAGTGGGAGACCATCTACCTGCAGATCCTCAAGCCGCCGGTGTGCACCGTGCTCAAGCAGGAGCTGCTGCGCATCCCGCTGTTCGGCTGGGGGCTGCGCCTGCTGCACCCCATCGCCCTGGATCGCTCCCGTCCCGCCCGGGCCATGAAGCAGGTACTCACCCAGGGCAAGCAGCGCCTGGACGAGGGGCTCTCGGTGCTGATCTTCCCGGAGGGGACCCGGGTGGCTCCGGGGCACCGCAAGCGCTACAACAAGAGCGGGGCGGTGATCGCCTGCCGCGCCGGGGTGCCGGTGGTGCCGGTGGCCCACAACGCCGGCGAGCGCTGGCCGGGGCGCCACTGGGTCAAGAACCCGGGGCGGCTGTCGCTGGTGGTGGGGCCGCCCATCGAGACCGATGGCCGCACGCCGGAGGAGGTGCTGGTCGAGGTCGAGGCGTGGATCGAGGCGCGGCTGGCCGAGATCTCCGAGGTGCCGCGCCCGGCCGCCGCGGGGGGCGAGGCGGCTCCGCTCGAGGTGTCCGCCAGGCGCTGACACTTTGTGGCCTGGCCGCCAGGCAGGCCCCGCTGCCGCCACCCGTCGGCCACAACGAGAACGGCGCCCCGCGGGGCGCCGTTCTCGTTTCAGCCAGTCACGCTGTCTTGCTCAGTCACTGAGCTTAGCCCTCGAGCTCAGTCCTTGAACTTCTCCAGCACCAGGCAGGCGTTGGTGCCGCCGAAGCCGAAGCTGTTGGAGAGCACCCGCTCGATCTTCACGCCGTCGCGGCGCTGGGTCACGATGTCGAAGCCGTCGGCCTGCTCGTCGAGGGTCTCGACGTTGGCCGAGGCGGCGATGAAGTCGTTCTCCATCATCAGCAGCGAGTAGACCGCCTCCTGTACGCCGGTGGCGCCCAGGGAGTGGCCGGTCAGCGACTTGGTGGAGCTCATGGCCGGCGTCGTGTCGCCGAACACCTCGCGGATCGCCTTGAGCTCGGCCACGTCGCCCACCGGGGTGGAGGTGCCATGGGTGTTGATGTAGTCGATCTTGCCGTCCACCGTGGCCATGGCCTGGCCTGGCGCATGCAGCGCACCGCGCCGTCGCCGGAGGGGGCGACCATGTCGTGGCCGTCGGAGGTGGCGCCGTAGCCGACCACCTCGGCATAGATCTTCGCGCCGCGGGCGCGGGCGTGCTCCAGCTCCTCGAGCACCAGCATGCCGCCGCCGCCGGCGATGACGAAGCCGTCGCGGGCCTGGTCATAGGGGCGGGAGGCCTTGTCGGGGGTCTCGTTGTACTGGGTGGAGAGGGCGCCCATGGCGTCGAACAGGCAGGAGAGGGTCCAGTGCTCCTCCTCGCCGCCGCCGGCGAAGACGATGTCCTGCTTGCCCATCTGGATCTGCTCCATGGCGTTGCCGATGCAGTGGGCGGAGGTGGCGCAGGCCGAGGAGATCGAGTAGTTGATCCCCTTGATCTTGAAGGGCGTGGCCAGGCAGGCGGAGACGGTGCTGCCCATGGTACGGGTGACCCGGTAGGGCCCCACCCGGCGCAGGCCCTTCTCGCGCATGACGTCGGCGGCCTCGACCTGGTTGGCGCTGGAGGCGCCGCCGGAGCCGGCGATCAGGCCGGTGCGCTCGTTGGAGACCATCTCCGGGGTCAGCCCGGAGTCCTCGATGGCCTGTGCCATGCTCACATAGGCGAAGGCCGCGGCGTCGCCCATGAAGCGGCGCAGCTTGCGGTTGATCAGGGCGTCGAGGTCGATATCGACCACCCCTGCCACCTGGCTGCGGAAGCCGCGCTCGGCGTACTCCTCCTTGAAACGGATACCGGAACGCCCTTCCTTGAGCGCCTCGAGAACGGCCTGACGGTCATTGCCCAGACAGGACACGATACCCAGGCCGGTGACTACCACTCGTCGCATGGAAGCCTCCTGATTCAGAAGTTCGCGGTGGAGGTGAACAGGCCCACGCGCAGGTCGGTGGCCTGGTAGATATCGCGGCCATCGACCGACACGGTGCCGTCGGCGATACCGAGGATCAGGCGCCGGGTGATGATGCGCTTGATATCGATCTTGTAGGTGACCTTCTTGGCATCGGGCAGGATCTGGCCGGTGAACTTCACCTCGCCACAGCCCAGGGCGCGGCCGCGGCCGGGGTTGCCGAGCCAGCCCAGATAGAAGCCGACCAGCTGCCACATGGCGTCAAGGCCCAGGCAGCCGGGCATCACCGGGTCGCCGGGGAAGTGGCAGTCGAAGAACCACAGGTCGGGGTGGATATCCAGCTCGGCGATCAGCTCGCCCTTGCCGAAGTCACCGCCATCCTCGTAGATGCGGGTGATGCGGTCGAGCATCAGCATGTTGGGGGCAGGCAGCTGGGCATTGCCGGGGCCGAACAGCTCGCCGCGGGAGCAGGCCAGCAGTTCTTCGCGATCAAAGGAGTGTTGCTTGGTCACTGGGTCATTCCGAAGGTCGAAGTTATTGTGCACGGCAGGCGACAGGGCGCCGCCAGGCGACTGGCGTTAAGTCTACTGTCCGCGCAGGGGGAATGCACGCCGAGTGCCCATCTCCGACGTCAGCGTGGAATGGCCGGGTGCCCCGAAGGGGTACAGTAAACGTCCGTTCTGCCGATAGGCTGATGAGCCCTACCCATATCACCCATGAGTCGACCAACGCCATGTGGCCACCCTTCTCCCTAACCGCCCGCTGCTGTGGGTGGGCCTGGTCGGCCTCACGGCGACCCTCTGGCTGCCCGATCTGCTCCTGCGCGGCGTGGCCCTGACGCTGGTGGCGGTCGGCCTGGCGGATGCCTGGCGGCAGGTGCGCCGCGAGCACCAGCACGCCCGGCTGGGCCAGGAGGCGCTGGCGCTGACCGAGGATGGCGTCATCATCACCGACGCCGCCAACCGGATCCTCGCCGTCAACCCCGCCTTCACCCGCATCACCGGCTTCAGCTTCGAGGAGGTGCGCGGCCGCAATGCCACCTCGCTGGCGGCCCCGCGCCACGACACCGCCTTCTTCGAGCGCTACTGGCAGACTCTGCAGGCCACCGGGCGCTGGGAGGGGGAGATGTGAAACCGGCGCAAGCACGGTGACGAGTACCCCGAGTGGCTGCGCGTGCGGGCCATCAGCGATGCCAGCGGGCGGCTCAGCCACCATGTTTGCCTGTTCACCGACATCTCGATGCACAAGGCGCGTGAGCGCGACCTGCGTCGGATCGGCTTCGAGGATCCCCTCACCGGCCTGCCGAATCGGCGGCGCCTCCATGACCTGATGGCCTCGCGGCTGCGCCACCTGCGCGCCGGGGAGAGCCTCGACATCGCGCTGGTCGACATCGACGGCTTCAAGGCGATCAACGACGCCCTCGGCGTGGAGCAGGGCGACCGGCTGCTGGCGCGCTTCGGCCAGCGCCTGGCCCACCACGTGGCCGGCGGCGTGGTGGGGCGCTTGGGCGGCGACGAGTTCATGGTGATCCGCACCACCACCTTCGACGATCACGACAAGTGGGTCGCCGGCCTCCACGCTCACCTCGCCGAGCCCTTCGAGCTGCAGGGGCACTCGCTGCGCCTGGGGCTCACCATCGGCAGCTGCCGCGCCCCCGAGGATGGCCGCGAGTCCGATACCCTCTTCCAGCGCCTGGAGTCGGCGCTCTACTCCGCCAAGCGCCATGGGCGCAATCACAGCCAGCGCTTCCGCCCCGCCCTGGACGTGCAGGAGAGCCCGCAGCTGGGGCTGGTCAACGACCTGCGCCACGCCCTGGCCGTCGGCGCCCAGCTGGAGCTGCACTATCAGGGGCAGCACCGCCTGGACGACGGCAGCCTGGTGGGCTGGGAGGCCCTGCTGCGCTGGCGCCACCCCCGGGACGGGCTGATCTCACCGGCCGACTTCATCCCCCTGGCCGAGCGCCACGGCCTGATGGCCTCGCTGGGCAACTGGGTGATCGACGAGGCGCTGGCCTGCCAGGCGCGCTGGCGCCGGCTGGGGATGCCCGAGCTGCCGGTGTGGATCAACGTCTCCGCGCTGCAGATGTTCCAGGGCGAGCTGGAGTCGGCGCTCAGCGCGGGGCTGGCCCGCCACGGGGTGCCGGCGCGGCTGCTGGGGCTGGAGATCACCGAGTCGGTGCTGCTCGACGAGCGCGCCGGCGACATCGCCCCGCGCCTGGAGGCGCTGCGCGCGCTGGGGCACCCCGTCGCCATCGACGATTTCGGCACCGGCTACTCGTCGCTGGGCTATCTCAAGAAATTGCTGCTGGACAAGCTCAAGCTCGACCGCGCCTTCATTCACGCCCTGCCCGGCGACCGCGCCGATGCCGCCATCGTCACCGCGGTGCTGGCCATGGCCCGGGGGCTGGACCTGGAGGTGATCGCCGAGGGGGTCGAGACCGAGGCGCAGCGTGACTTCCTGCGGGCCGCGGGCTGCGATCTGGTTCAGGGCTTCCTCTATGCGCGGCCGGAGCCGGCCGCCGCCCTCGAGGCGCGCCGTCAGCCGCAGGGGTCAGGCGCGGGAGCGCTCGCCGTGGCCGAGGCGAACGGTTAACCACAGGCAGAGCAGCCCCCACACCAGCGCCTGCGCGGGCAGCAGCCAGGGGGCGAGGGTCACATCGGCGAGGCGGGCGCCGGCGTAGTAGGAGAAGGGGCCGCTGATGGCGCCGCCCAGCACGGCGAGCCAGGGGCGCTGCCACAGCCAGGCCAGGGAGTGGTGGAGCAGGGTGGCGAAGAGCGGCCACAGCAGCCACAGCCAGAGCGGCAGCACCCCGAAGGCGAGCGGCTGGTCGCCGAACTCGAAGCCGCCGGCCAGCGTGAGCCCACCGTCCACCGCCAGCCCCAGCGCCGCGAAGCCGGCCAGCCAGCGCCACTCGCCGGGCCGCGCCTGCCAGGCCAGGTGAAGGCCCAGGAGGAGAGCGGCGGCCGGCACCGCGACCCAGGAGCCCCCCAGCACGCAGGCCAGCCAGCCCAGCTCGAAGGCCGCCAGGTTGAGCAGGCTGCGCCGGGTGGCGGGCTGGCGCAGGGCCGAGACCATGGCCATGCCTCAGTGGCTGCCGGTCAGCGGAGCGGGGCGTGCGCCAGGCTTGGCCAGCAGCAGGTGGCAGGTGCCGATGCTGCGCTCCAGGAAACCGCCCTCGCAGTAGCAGAGGTAGTAGCGCCACATGCGGATGAAGCGCTCGTCATAGCCCAGCTTGCGCACCCGCTCGAGGTTGGCCTCGAAGCGGTGGCGCCATTCGCGCAGGGTGCGCGCGTAGTGGGTGCCGATCTCGTCCAGGGACAGCACGTTCATCGAGGTGCGCCGGGCCAGGCCGTCGAGGATGGCGCGGTGGGAGGGCAGGAAGCCGCCCGGGAAGATGTAGCGCTTGATGAAGTCCATCTCGCGCTTGGCCGCCTCGAAGCGCTGGTCGCGGATGGTGATGGCCTGCAGCATGGCCAGGCCATCGTCGGCCAGCAGGCGGTCCAGGGTGGCCAGGTAGGTGTCCAGGTACTGGTGCCCCACCGCCTCGATCATCTCCACCGAGATCAGCCGATCGAAACGCCCCTCGAGCTCCCGATAGTCCTGCTTGAGCAGGGTGATGCGATCCCCGAGTCCCTCCTCCTCGATGCGCCGCGCGGTATGGGCGTACTGCTCCTCGGAGATGGTGGTGGTGGTGACCCGGCAGCCGCGGGTGCGCGCGGCGTGGATGGCCAGTCCCCCCCAGCCGGTGCCGATCTCCAGCAGGTGGTGCTCGGGCCGCACGTCGAGGCGGTCCAGCATCAGGTCCAGCTTGAAGGTGGAGGCCTCCTCCAGGCTCGCCTCCGGGTAGGGGAAGACGGCGCTGGAGTACATCAGGTGGCGTGCGTCCAGGAAGGTGGCGAAGAGTTCGTTGCCGATGTCGTAGTGGGCGGCGATGTTGCGCCGCGAGCCCTTGAGGCTGTTGCGCTGCAGGCGATAGAGCGCGGAGAGCAGCCAGCGGCCCAGGCGGGCGGTGCCGTTCTCCATCTCGCCGTTGACCCGTTCCAGGTTGGCGGCGAGCAGCTGCACCAGGGCCACCAGATCATCGGTATCCCAGTCCCCGTCCATATAGGCCTCGGCGGCGCCCACGGCGCCGCCCAGCGCCAGGCGCTTCCAGGCGCGGCTGTCGCGCACCACCAGGGTGACCTTCAGGGGGCCACCCTGGCCCAGCTGGTGGCGGCGGTGCCCCTCGATCAGGGTCACCTGGCCGCCCTCCAGGCGGTCGAGCTGGTCGAGCAGCCGGGGGCGCAGCCAGCGGGTCAGGCGGTCGGCCTCCTCCACGAGGGGGCGGGTGGTGCTTGCAGAGCGCAGGGTGTTCACGTGGACCTCTCCTTGCGGGAACTCGGGTCTGGGCCGGGGTGGTCGTGGATCGGCACGCGCTTGAGCCACAGGCGCAGGGCCTCGAAGTGGATGCCGGCCAGGGTCTTGAGACTGATCCAGGGCTGGCGTGCCAGGGTGGCGAGCAGCACGCCCCGGGTCGCCGGCCGGGCCTCCAGGGTCAGGGTGGCGTCGAAGTGGCACGCCTCGCCCTGCCAGGTCTCCATGTGCATCAGCAGGCGCTCTTCCGGAGTGTTGAAGCGCCAGCGGTAGACCATGTCCATGGGGTTGAAGGGCGAGACGTGCATCGCCTTGTCGAAGGTCGCCTGGTGGACGCGGCGAGCCGGCTCCACCGCGCAGGCGTAGCGCATGCGCTCGCCCCAGGGCACGTTGGTCACCTCGCCGAGCACGGCGCGCAGCTCGCCTTCGGCATCGAAGGCGTAATAGAGCGAGATCGGGTTGAAGCCGACGCCGAAGGTGCGCAGCTGGGTCAGCAGGCAGATGCGGCCATCGGGGGCGAAGCCCAACTGGCGCTCCAGCTCCTCGCGTACCGCCTGCTTGAGGGGGCGGTCATGGGGGGTGAGCTCGCCCTTGAGGTCGTCCTTGAGATCGTCCTTGAGATAGTCCTTGAGATAGTCCTCGCGCCGGAAGCGTGCCAGCGCCGGGCGCCGGGCGCTGAAGCCGGGCACCCCGTCGAAGAGCCCGGGAAGCTCGTCCAGGTCCAGCCAGGCCATCCACACCTGGTAGGAGAAGGCGTGGTGGCGCGGCAGGAAGCGCCGGTGGCGCAGGCTGCCGCGATAGATTCGCGAGCGGGGCGCGTGGCTCATGCCGCGCTGCCCTCGAGGGAGGCGGGCGCCGCCGCGGGCACGCCTGCCACCAGGCTCGGCCCCTCCTCGTCGCAGCCCAGGCCACGGGCCACCCGCAGCGCGCTCCACACCCCATCCTCGTGGAAGCCGTTGCGCCAGTAGGCGCCGCAGTAGTGGGTGCGGAAGGCGGGACCCGAGATCTCGGCGTGGCGCGCCTTGGCCGCCTCGCCGGCCAGGGTGAACTGGGGGTGGGCGTAGGTGAAGCGTCCCAGCACCTTGTCCGGGTCGATGGCGTCACCATCGTTGAGGGTGACGCAGAAGGTGTGGGGCGCCGCCAGGCGCTGGAGGATGTTCATGTCATAGGTCACCGAGATGCGCTCGTCGGCGCCGCGCCCGTCGAGGCGGTAGTTCCAGCTCGCCCAGGCGCGCCGCCGGCGGGGCAGCAGGCGCGTATCGGTGTGCAGCACCACCTCGTTGTCCTGGTAGGGCAGCGCGGCGAGGACCTCGCGCTCGGTGGGCGTCGGGTCCTCCAGCAGGGCCAGGGCCTGGTCGGCGTGGCAGGCCAGCACCACCTCGTCGAAGCGCTCGGTGCCGGCAGCGGTGTGCAGCTCGACCCCGTCGACCAGGCGGCGGATGCCCTGCACCGGCGTCGAGAGCCGGATGCGGTCGGCGTAGGGGGCGGTGAGCGCCGGGATATAGCTCCGTGAGCCACCCACCAGGGTGTACCACTGGGGGCGGTCGTTCACCGACAACAGGCCGTGGTGGCGGAAGAAGCGCACGAAGAACTGCAGCGGGAAGTCGCGCAGGTCCTGCAGGCTCGCCGACCAGATGGCGGCTCCCATGGGCAGCAGGTAGTGGCGCTGGAAGGCGTCATTGTAGCCGTTGGTCTCGAGCCACTCGCCGAGGGTCATGGCCGGGTCCAGGGTGCCGGCCTCCAGCGCCCGGGTCGCCTCGCGGTTGAAGCGCAGGATGTCGCGCAGCAGGCGGTAGAAGCTCGGGCGCAGCAGGTTGCGACGCTGGGCGAAGAGGCTCGCCAGGGTGTGGCCGTTGTACTCGAAGTCTCGTGCTGTCTCGTGCACCGAGAAGCTCATCTCGGTGGGCTGGGAGGGCACCCCGAGTTGCGCCAGCAGGCGCCGGAAGTGGGGGTAGGTCCAGTCGTTGAAGACGATGAAGCCGGTATCGATCGCGTAGTGCCTGCCGTCCAGCTCGACATCCACGGTGGCGGTGTGGCCGCCCAGGCGGTCGGCGGCCTCGAAGAGGGTCACCTGGTGGCGGCCGGAGAGGTACCAGGCGGCGGCCATGCCGCCGATGCCGCTGCCGATCACGGCGATGCGGCGGGAGGGCTCCGGCGCCCCGGGGTGGCGATGGAAGGCGGTCATGGAGCGGTCTCCGTGGTGGTGGCCGTGCGCACCAGGCGCAGGCCCAGGCGGTGGCGCAGCGCCGGGGGCAGGATGCCCATCAGCTTCACCAGCAGGGTGAAGCGGCGCGGGAAGTGGATGTCCAGGCGGCGGCGGGCGAGCCCGTCGAGGATCGCTTCGGCGGCCTGGTCGGCCTCGATGCGCAGCGGCATCGCGAAGTCGTTGCGATCGGTGAGCGGAGTCTTCACGAAGCCGGGGTGGATCAGGCTGACGCCGATGCCCTCGCCGTGGAGGTCCAGGCGCAGGGCCTCGAGGAAGTGGCTGAGCGCCGCCTTGGAGGCGCCGTAGGCCTCGGCGCGGGGCAGCGGCAGATAGGCCGCGGCGCTGGAGGTGGCGGCGAGCAGCGGCCGGCCGCCCTCGGCGCGGGCCCGGCGCAAGAGCGGCAGGGCCGCATCGATGCAGTAAACGGCGCCGTGGAAGTTCGGGGCGAAGACCCGCTCCACCAGGTCGACGTCGAACCGGCCGGCCTCCAGGTATTCGCAGGTGCCGGCATTGAGCAGCGCCAGGTCGAGGCCACCGAACGCCTCGGCGATCCGCTCGCCGGCGCGGGCCACCGCGGCGCGGTCGCTCACGTCCAGGGGCAGCAGCAGGGCGTTGTCGCGCCCGGCGGCCAGCGCCTCGAGGTCGGCCTCGCCCCGGGCGCTGAGCGCGACCCGGTGGCCATCGGCCAGCAGGCGCTCGGCGAGGGCGCGGCCGATGCCGGAGGTGGCGCCGGTGAGCCAGATGCGCTGGGTGCCGGATAGGGACATGCAACCTCCAGTGATCGGCGTCCTGCTGCCGGGGTGGCCGCCGGGGTTCCGTCAGCCGTCGAGTCGTCGTTTCACCAGGCGGATGGCGCCGCCGAGCAGCGGCAGGCGCTCGTAGAGCATGGCGCCGGCGTCGAAGTAGTCCTGGTGCCGGGCCACCCGGCCATCCGCAGCGAAGGTCAGGTGCGAACAGCCCGATACCCGTATCTCGCGCCCCCCATCGAGCCGCGGATGGGTCAGGTGCATGGTCCAGGTGGCGAAGGCCTGATCGCCCGAACGCTGTCGCTCGTGAAAGTCGAAGCGGCACGCTGTCACGTTCTCGTACAGGGTCGCGAAGTAGCGTTCCAGGGCTCTTGCGCCCTCTATCCGGTGAAGCGGGTCTATAAAGAGCACATCGGGAGTATAGAACTCGTAGAGATCTTTTGTACAGCTCTTGTCTGGCTTATTGAAGAAGGCGCAGAAGGCCTCCAGCCGCTGGTCTGCTGTCGCTGCCATGGGGAGCTCCTGAATCGGTCGTTACCGCGGTGTCAGTCGGCCTTCAGCGCCTTGAAGGCGTCGAGGGCCCGTGCCCGTGCCGCCTTGTGGTCGACGATGGGGGCGGGGTAGTCGACGCCGCCGAGCAGGTCACGGGGCGGCGCGTGGCGGGCCTTCGCTGGCAGCCCGGCCAGCGCCGGCAGCCACTCGGCCAGGAAGGTGCCCTCGGGGTCGAACCGTTGGGACTGGGTGGTGGGGTTGAAGATGCGAAAGTAAGGGGCAGCGTCGGTGCCGGTGGAGGCGGCCCACTGCCAGCCGCCGTTGTTGGCGCAGAACTCGCCGTCCACCAGATGGCGCAGGAAGAAGGCCTCGCCGCGGCGCCAGTCGATCAGCAGGTGTTTCGAGAGGAACATGGCGGTGATCATGCGCAGGCGGTTGTGCATCCAGCCGGTGGCGACGAGCTGGCGCATGGCGGCATCGACGATGGGGTAGCCGGTGCGCCCCTCGCACCAGGCGGTAAAGCCCTCGTCGTCGTCGCGCCAGGCCAGCGCCTCGGTATGAGCCTGGAAGGGGCGGTGGCGGCACACCTGGGGGAAGCCCACCGCCACGTGGCGGTAGAACTCGCGCCACACCAGTTCGTTGACCCAGGCCACCAGGCCGGCATCGCCCTCGGCGAGGCTGCCGTCGTTCTCGGCCAGCACCGCCTGCAGGCACTGGCGGTGGGAGATCATGCCCAGCGCCAGGTAGGGGGAGAGCTCGCTGGTGCCGCGGATCGCCGGAAAGTCGCGCTGCTTCGCGTAGTAGCGGCCACGGAAGCGGCAGAAAGAAAGCGCTCCAGGCGGTCGGCGGCGGGGCCTTCGCCGGCGGGCCACTGGCGGCCGTCGATGGGCGCATCCTCGAGCTCGGGCAGCGCGGGGAGCGGGTCGCTGGCGATGCCGGTCTCCGGGGGGGGGGCGGGGGTGTCGGCCAGCGCCAGGCGCTCCGCCGTCAGCTGGCGATGCCAGCTCTTCGCGAGGGGGGGGTGAAGACGCCATAATAGTCGCCCTTGCCGGTGAGCAGCTCCCCCGGGGCGAAGGCCACGCTGTCGTGGTGGCCATGGGCCTCGAGCCCGGCATCACGGAAGGCGGCGAGCACGGCGGCGTCGCGGCGCTGCTCGTCCAGCGGGTATTCGTGGTTGAAGTGCAGGGCGCTGGCGCCGGTCTCCCGGGCGATGGCCATCAGCGCCGCCGGGGACTCGCTGAAGTCCTCGATGTCGCGGTGCAGCAGCGGGATGTTGAGCCCCGCGAGGGCCTCCCCGAGGGCGGCCACGCCCCGGGCGCGGAAGTCGAGCGGGCTGGCGCCGTGGCCGTGGCGCCGCCAGTGGGGCAAGGCGCGTAGGAAGACGGCGACCACCGGGCCGCGGGCGGCGGCCGCGGCCAGGGCGCGGTTGTCCTGCACGCGCAGGTCGCTGCGAAACCACATCAGGGTCAGGGGCATGGCGGACCTACCTCGACAGCGGGGGCATCAGGTCGCCGAGCCGCGCCATCGCCAGGCCCAGGTCGTCGCCCAGCACCGCGACGCCGCTCTCCGTCAGGTTGGCCTCGCGGATGCGGGCCACCGGGCCGCACAGCGTCAGCGGGACCTCGAGCTGCTCGGCCAGGCGCGGCAGCTGGCGGCGCACCAGGTCGCTGCGTCCGGCGTGGCTGCCGGTCATCAGCACGCCGGCGGCGCCCAGCGCCTCCACCGCCAGGGGCAGCTCGCCGAAGGGCAGCGGCGTGTCCAGCAGCGACACCCGATAGCCGCGATCGCTGGCCGCCAGGGCGGCCAGCAGCTGCCACAAAGTGCCGGGGTCGTCGGGCAGCGGCACCATCAGCAGCACCGGGCCCGGCGCCTGGCCGTTGGCGTGGTAGAGGCGGGTGCCGATGCGGGTGCGCAGGAAGGCCTCCAGGCTGAGGCGCTGCAGGGTATCGCCGAGCCGCTCGCCCCAGCGCTCCTCGAGCGCCTGCACCACGGGCGCCCACAGCTCGGCGAGGCACACCGCCACCGGATAGAGCGAGAGCGACTGGGCGTAGAGGGTCTCCAGGCGTGCCAGGTCCAGGGCCTCCACCGCGGTGACCAGCTGCGCGCGCTGGCCCGGCCAGTCGCTGGCGTCGGCCGGCGGGGCCTCGCTGGCCTCGGGGCGGTCGAGCAGCTCGCCCACCTGGCTGACCGGCACGCCGCGGTTGAGCCACTGCAGGATCTGCTCCACCCGCTCGATGTCTTCCCGGGCGTAGAGGCGGTGCCCCTTGGGGGTGCGCTGGGGCTTGATCAGCCCGTAGCGTCGCTCCCAGGCGCGCAGCGTCACCGAGTTCACGCCGGTGATGCGGGAGACCTCGCGGATCGGGTAGAGGGGCGTATCGCCGGCGTGCTGTGAGTGGTCGTTCATGGCGTGCAGGACCTCCCGATCCTGGAGGCAGTGGGTGTCTGGGCGGATGACATGGCGAACTCCTGTCACGGTCGGTTCAGGTGGCGTCGGCCACCAGGGCCTCGCCGAGATGGTGGCCGGAGAGCCAGGCGTCCTCGACCCGCGGGCCGCGCCAGCCGTCGCCGCACAGCGCCAGGCCGCTGGCCGAGAGGCGGTAGTCGCGGTTGACGGCCTCGCCGGTGGCGAAGACGTCGGGTTGGGCGTAGCGCCAGCGATGGGCGCCCAGCGCGCTGGGCGCCGGCAGCCGGACGCCTTCGGGCAGCGCCTGCTGGAAGGCCTCGAGCAGCGCCTCGACGACGGTCTCGGGGCTGTCCTCCAGGCGCGCCTCGCTCCACTCGAGGTTGGCCAGCAGGCTCAGGCTCTCGCCCTGCGCCTGGCGCCCGGGCTTGAGCTGGTTGCGGGTGACGAAGCGTAGCCGCGCGTCGGCCAGGCGCACCGCCTGCCAGTCGGCATCGACCCCGGGCAGCGCCGGCAGGGGGGCATCGAACAGCGCCCAGGCGGCCCAGCAGGGGCGCTGGATCACCCCCTCGCAGGCCTCGGCCAGGGTGGCGTCGTGAGGTGCCACCAGGGGGTGGGCCTGGGGGGAGGGTGTGCTGATCACCACCCGGGCGAAGGGGCCGTGGTGCGCGCCATGCTCGTCCACCAGCTGCCACGCCCCGGCGCTGCCCTCGAGGCGCTCGATGCGCGTTGCGGCCTGCAGCGTCAGCCCCTCGGCCAGGTGGCGGGTCACGGCGCTCACGCGCGGCGCACCGCACAGGCGCTCCAGGTCATCCTCGTGGCGCGCCCAGCGCCCCTCCTGGGCCGACCACAGCGAGGTGGGCCAGGGGGCGATGCAGCCGGCCTTTCGCCACGCCGCCACGGCGCGGCGAAAGGCGGGGTCGCGGACGCTGAAGAACTGGGCCCCCAGGTCGAGCACCGCCTCGGGCAGGCGACGGCTGGACATTCGCCCGCCGGCGCCGCGCGCCTTGTCGAACAGGGTCACCGGCAGGCCGGCGGCATCCAGCGCCCGGGCGCAGGCCAGGCCGGCGATGCCGGCCCCGATGATGGCGGTAGCAGGAGGGGGATCAGAGCGCATGGCAGCGTCACTCTTGGTGGTTTTCAGCTAGACTAGCAGAAGTGTACAACAGCTGTATAACCTATGGCAGATACCCGTCATCCATTAGACGTCATTACAGGTAACAGGAGAGCGCGATGCGAGTGCTGATCACCGGCGGCAGCGGATTCGTGGGGCAGCGGCTGTGCCAGCGCCTGGTCGAGGCGGGACACCGGCTGCTGGTGGTGTCGCGGGACCCGGCGGCGGTGAAAGGGCGACTGCCCGCGGGGGCGGACATTCGCCGCTCGGTGCTGGATTTCGTGGACACCCCGCCGGACGCCATCGACAACCTGGCCGGCGAATCCATCGCCGCCCGGCGCTGGAGCGATGACCAGAAGCAGCGGCTGATCGACTCGCGGGTCAACATCACCCGCGACCTGGTGATCCTCTGCGAGCAGCTCAAGGCCAGCGGCAGCGGAGCGCCTCGGGTGATGGTGTCGGGCTCGGCCATGGGCTACTACGGCGACCAGGAGGGGCGCGAGGTCAGCGAAGAGACGCCGCCCCACGACGAGTTTGCCCACCGGCTCTGCAAGCGCTGGGAAGACACCGCCCGCGAGGCGGCCGACTTCGGCACCCGGGTGGTGCTGCTGCGCATCGGCCTGGTGCTCGACAGCGGCGGCGGCAGCCTGCAGAAGATGCTGCCCCCCTTCAAGTTCGGGCTGGGGGGACGCTTCGGCACGGGCCAGCAGTTCATGCCCTGGATCCATCGCGAGGACCTGGTGCGGGCGATCCTCTTCCTGCTCGACAACGACGAGCTCGAGGGCCCCTTCAACGGCAGCGCCCCTCATCCGGTGACCAACGCCGAGTTCACCCGCACCCTGGCCAAGCAGCTCAGGCGCCCGGCCATCTTCCCGGTGCCGGCCATCGTGCTGGAGACCGCCTTCGGCGAGATGTCGCGGCTGCTGCTCACCGGCGCCGACATGCGCCCGAAGCGCCTTCAGGAGGAGGGCTTCCAGTTCCGCTTCGAGACCCTGGAAGCCGCCCTGGCGGATATTCTGGGCTGAAGGCCTGTCGGCGGAACAGCCCCGTCTACCTTGCTTCTTCGCCCACCGTGACGATCACCCGCACCGAGTCCAGGCGCAGCCGGGTGCCCTCGATGGCCTCGTCCAGCGCCTGGCGTTCGGCGCGCAGCGCGGTGAGCTCGTCCTCGCGCACCGCCGGGTTGTGGCGTGCCAGGGCCGTCAGGCGGGCCAGCTCCCCATCCAGCGCCTCGCGCATGCGCCCCTGGGCCGCCTCGGTGATGGAGGGCAGCTCGCGCTCCGCCTCGGCCTCGCCGCGGTCGAGCAGCTCGCGCAGCACCTCCAGGCGGCTGCGGATCAGGTCCCGCGCCATCGCCTTCTTGACCTTCTGCAGGTTCTTCGAGAGCCCGGTGAAGGAGATCTTGTCGGTCAGGTTGACGCCCGACTCGTCGAGCAGCACCCGCACCGCGGTGGGCGGCAGGAAGCGGTTGAGGTGCAGCTTCCTGGGGGCCGGGCAGTGGGTGCGGAACACCAGCTCGGCCATGATCCGCCCGGGGGGCAGCGCCGGGTGCCGGAGCAGCGCCAGCGCGGTGTTGCCCATGGTGCCGTCCAGGATCCGGCCCATCATCTCGCGCAGCAGCGGGTGCTCCCAGGAGAGGCGCTGGACATCGTCCCGGGAGAGCGCGCGCAGCCGCGAGAAGGTGGCCGAGAAGCCCTCCTCGCCCTTGGCCAGGCCGGGCAGGCCGTCGAGCATCTGGGGGCTCGGCAGCAGGTGCTGGATGCCGCCGCCCAGCTCCTGGCTGTCCACCCCGAAGATGTCCAGGGCCAGGTCCAGGTAGCGGGGCAGGGCGCGGTCCTCGTCCAGCTCGCGGATCGCCGCCGCCACCGCCTCGGCGCGGCCGGGGCGGCAGGCGTTGAGCTCCAGCAGGCGGTTGCGCCCGGCGTCGCGCTCGGCCAGGCGGCTCTCGAACAGCACCCGGGTCTCCTCGATCACCTCCGCCATGCCCTCGTCGTCGACCAGCGCCTCGGCCAGGGCGTCGCCGAAGGCATCGAAGATCTCGCTGCCGATGCCGTGGGGGGCGCTGAAGGCGTCCATGCCGTCGCGGTACCAGCGCAGCAGCTTCTCGCCGGGGCTGGCCTCGAACACCGGCACGTGGATCTCGATGGCGTGACGCTGGCCGATGCGGTCCAGGCGGCCGATGCGCTGCTCCAGCTGGTCCGGGTGCAGCGGCAGGTCGAACATCACCAGGTGGCGGCAGAACTGGAAGTTGCGCCCCTCGGAGCCAATCTCCGAGCAGACCAGCACCTGGCAGCCCTCCTCCTCGTCGGCGAAGGCCGCCGCGGCGCGGTCGCGTTCCACCAGGGAGAGCCCCTCGTGGAACACCGGCGCGTGGTAGCCGCCCAGCACGCGCAGCGCCTCGGCCAGGCCCTGGGCGGTCTCCCGATCATGGGCGATCACCAGCACCTTGTCGCCGGCGAGCCCCCCCTCGCCGTCGTCGGCCAGCCGCTCCAGCAGCCAGTTGACCCGCGGGTCGATCTGCCACCAGGGCTCCTCGTTGAGCGGGTCGTCGGCCAGGGCCCGGTACATGGCGTCCAGGTAGATCAGCACCTCGGGGTGGTCGAGGCCGGTCTCGATCAGCAGCTCGTCGAGGTAGTCCTCGTCGCGCTCCAGCTTGCGCAGCACCCGGCGGTAGGCCGAGGGCGGGGCCAGCTCGGTGACGTGCAGGCGCCGCTCCGGGAAGCCGCCCACGTGGCGGCGGCTGTTGCGGAACATCACCCGGCCGGTGCCGTGGCGGTCGAGCAGCTGGTCGCGCAGCTGGTCCCGGGCAGCCGCATGCTGGGCCTCGCTGGCCTCGGGGTTGGCCAGGGTGGCGAGCAGCGCCAGGCTGTCGGCCTCGTTGATCACCGCGGCGACCCGGTCGCGGTCCGCGTCATCGCCGGGCAGGCGCTCCAGGGCATCGATCGCCTCGGCCACCTCCACGTAGTGGGCCTCCTCCTCGCGGAAGCGCTCCAGGCTATGGTAGCGGTCCGGGTCGAGCAGGCGCAGGCGGGCGAAGTGGCTCGCCACGCCCATCTGCTCGGGGGTGGCGGTGAGCAGCAGCACCCCCTCGCTCTCGCCGGCCAGGCGCGCCACGCAGGCGTAGCCGGGGCCCATCTGCTCCTCGCTCCAGTCCAGGTGGTGGCCCTCGTCGACGATCAGCAGGTCCCAGGCGCAGGCCAGGGCCTGGGACTGGCGGTGGGGGTTGGCGAACAGCCAGTCCTGACTGGCCAGGATGATCTGCCCGGCCTCGAAGGGGTTGGTATCGCCGTGGGCCTGGCTCTGCTGCTCGTCGAGCAGGGTCACCTCGAGGGCGAAGCGGCGCAAGAGCTCCACCAGCCACTGGTGGCAGAGGCTCGCCGGCACCAGGATCAGCGCCCGCTCGGCACGCCCGGTGAGCAGCAGGCGGTGCAGGATCAGGCCCGCCTCGATGGTCTTGCCCAGCCCCACCTCGTCGGCCAGCAGTACCCGGGGGGCGTGGCGCCGGGAGACCTCGTCGGCGATGTAGAGCTGGTGCGGGATCAGGTCGATGCGCGGCCCAGCCAGGCCCAGCGCGGGGTTCTGCTCGATGCGATGGTGGTGGTGCAGGGTGCGGAAGCGCAGCTCGAACCAGTCGTTGCGGTCCACCTGGCCGGTGAGCAGGCGGTCGCGGGCCTGGTCGAACTGCATGGTGTCGGCGAGCCGTGCCTCGGGCAGCTCGGTGAGCTCGCCCCGCTCGTCCTCGCCGATATAGACGATCAGGCCGCCGATCTCCTTGGTGTCGTCCACGGTCAGGGTCCAGCCCTCGGCGGCGCGGATGCGGTCGCCGCTGCCGAACACCACCCGGGTCAGCGGGGCCTGGCGGCTGCTGTAGGTGCGGGTTTCCTGGCTGGCGCCGAACAGCACGGTGACGCTGCGCGCATCGCAGCTCAGGATGGTGCCCAGGCCGAGTTCGGCCTCGCCGTCGCTGATCCAGCGCTGGCGGGGGGAGAAGTCGCTCATGATGCCTCGGAGGATGCTGAAGAGTGGGTGCGCTCATGGCCGCCGGGACGGGGCGGGCCGAACAGGGCGCGGTATCTTACAGCAAAGGGCGGCGCGGCTTAAGCGTGGTGATTCGTCTCGGGCCGTTGCTCGAGGCTATTCCGGCGACAGGCCCTCGAGGGGGCGCTGTGAATACATCCCTGTACGCTACCGATGCCATCCCTGGCATAGGACCCCCTCTCCGGCCTGCCCCCGGCGCCTCTCGCTGCAGGCAACTGCAACAGAGTCTGTCGCGTCGGGCCATACCGATGGGGCGTGTCTCAGTGACGATCTAGCCAGGCGCCGAGCTGGGCCCGGGAGAGCTCGCCCACGTGGCGCTCCACGGCGCGCCCGGAGGCGTCGAACAGCAGGGTGGTGGGCAGCCCTGGCGCCTCCAGCAGCACCATCAGCTCCTGGCGCGGGTCGAGCAGCGGGTAGCGGAACTCGAGCCCCTGGTCGTCCAGGTAGCGGATCACCTGCAGCAGCTCCTCGCCCTGGTTGGCCACCACCACGGTGACGCCGTCGCGGGCGTCGGCCTCGGCCAGCAGTGGCATCTCGCGCAGGCAGGGTGGGCACCAGGTGGCCCACAGGTTGAGCACCACCGTCTCGCCCTGCAGGTCGCGCAGGTTGATGGTCTCGCCGTCGAGGGTCTCCAGGGTGATATCGGGCAGCGCGTCGATGGTCAGGCCGCTGCCCAGGGGGGCCAGCGTCACCATCACCAGCCACAGGCTCGCCGCCCCCACGGTCAGCGCCATGGCGCCGATCAGCCGCAGCAGATGGTCGCGCAGGGCCCAGCCGGTCCACAGCAGCGCGGCGACCAGCCCCCACAGGCCGTGGAAGCCCGGCTGCCACAGCTTGAGGATGTCCAGCGGGGCCGCGGCATAGGCCTCCAGGTGCAGCAGCACGTGGCCGGTGCGCGCCCCCACCAGCCAGGCCAGCACCAGGCCGTTGAACCAGCGGGCGTGCTCGCTCCGCGGCAGTCCCAGCAGCCAGGCGCTCAGCGCCAGCAGCAGCAGGGCGGCGCCCAGCGCGTAGAGGCGCGGCACCGAGAGCAGCACGGGGCCGAGGGCGATGGCATCCATGGGGCGGGCTCCTGAACAATGGGGCAGGGTCGTGGCGATGCAGGGTCGGCGACCGGCGCGCGAGCGGGTACACTTGGTCACCCGAAAAGGCGCTGCCTGCGTCGATACCCTGACCCTGCCAAGCCTACTGCCGGGCGGCAGGGCTGTCATCCGTCCGCCACCCTCGTCATGGGAGCCTGCATGGCCAAGCCTGCCTTCGACACCCTGCGCGCCCTAGCCATCGCCAGCCAGGCGCTGGGCTTCATCCTGATCATCACCCTGGAGACGATGATGGGCGACGCCGCCCGCTACTGGCAGGGCTGGACCCTGGCGGCCATGGTCGCCACCGCGCTCGGCATCGCCCTGGTGCGGCTCTATCGCCGCAACAAGGCGCGCAAGGCGCTGGCGCGACGGCTGGCCGACGACGATGGCGATGCCTGAGCCGTGGCGGCCCGCCGGCGGGCCGCCACGGCTCCGGCTCGCCCCGCTGCTGGCGCTCCTGCTGCTGCTGGCGGGCTGCGCCGGCGCCCCGCAGCCGCGCGTGCACACTACGGCGCTGCCGCCCTGGGAGGTCGCCGAGACCCCCCTGGGCCGCTGGGCCGCCGAGCAAGCCGAGGCCCACCCGGGCCAGAGCGGCCTGGCCCTGCTGGCCAACGGCAAGGATGCCTTCGCGGTGCGTGGCCTGCTCACCGCCCGGGCCGAGCGCCGCCTCGACATCCAGACCTACCTGATGGGCGATGGCCTGACCACCCGGGTGCTGCTGGCCCGGGTGCTGGACGCCGCCGAGCGCGGCGTCGAGGTGCGCCTGCTGATCGACGACATCGGCGCTGTGGGGCAGGGCCAGCGCCTGGCCGCCCTGGACAGCCACCCCAACCTGCAGGTGCGCGTCTACCACCCGCTTCCGGTGGGGCGCGCCAACCTGGCCACCCGGGTGCTGGCCACCATCCCGGTGCTGCCGCGCCACCACCGGCGCATGCACAACAAGCTGTGGATTGCCGACAACGCCCTGGCCATCGCCGGCGGCCGGAACCTGGGCGACGAGTACTACAACGCCAGCGAGCCGCGCAACTTCGCCGACCTGGACCTGCTGGCGGTGGGGGCGGTGGTCGAGCCGCTGTCGATGAGCTTCGATCTCTACTGGAACCATGGCCTGGCCCAGCCCGGGGGGCGCTACCACCGCGTCGAGGCCGACGCCTGGCGGGCCCTGCGCGAGGAGCTTGCCGCCCGGCTCGCCGAGGAGAGCGATTCCGACTACTTCCAGGCGCTGCGCGAGCGCCACGAGGAACGCGATCGCCAGCGCCTGGTGGATGTCCTGCACTGGGGGCAGGCCGAGGCGCTGTGGGACCCGCCGGGCAAGCCGGCCTGGCGCGGCCGCCCGGCCCTGGACGAGACCATGGCGGGGCAGCTGTGGGCGCGGGTGGCCCCCGAGGCGCGCCTGAGCCTGGTCTCGGCCTACTTCGTGCCCACCGCCGAGGGCAGCCGGGTGCTGCAGGAGCTGGCGGAGTCCGGCGTCGCGGTGGAGGTGGTCACCAACTCCCTGGAGGCCACCGATGTGCCGGTGGTCCACGGGGCCTATATGCCCCATCGCCGCGCGCTGCTGAAGAGCGGCGTGGCGCTCTTCGAGCTGCGCGCCGAGCACGCCGACGGCGAGGGGGCCACCATGGGCATGCCGGGCACCTCCGCCTCGGCGCTGCATATCAAGGCCCTGGCGATAGACGAGGAGACCGTCTTCGTGGGCTCGGCCAACGCCGACCCGCGTTCGGTATGGTGGAACAGCGAGCTGGGCGTGCTGGCCGAGAGCGAGGGCCTGGCCCGGGAGTTTCGCGAACTGGTGGAGGAGGGGGCGAGCCCCGAGCTGAGCTACCGGGTGACCCTCGACGACGGCCGGCTGGGATGGGAGACACGCCATGACGACGAGATGGTCCGCCTCGCCCGGGAGCCCGGCGGCCCCTGGCGACACGCCAACGCCTGGCTGACCCGCCTGCTGCGGCTGGAGCGCTGGCTGTAGCGCGCCCCGCCCGTCGAGACGCGAGCAAGGAGAGACGCGATGAATGACCCCCAGACCCGAGACGCCGAGGAGGCGAGCCAGGACGCGGAGCGGCGCCAGGCCCGGCGCGAGCGACTCCAGGTCACCCTCGGCCTCTTTCTCGGCCCCCTGGCGGCGGCACTGCTGCTGTGGATGGAGGCGCCGGCGGACATGCCGGCGGCGGCCTGGCAGGTGGTGGCGCTGACCGCCTGGATGGCGGTGTGGTGGGTGCTGGAGCCGGTACCCATCGCCGTCACCGCCCTGCTGCCGGTGGCGCTGCTGCCGCTGCTCGGCGTGGGCACCATCCACTCGGTGGCCGCCCCCTACGCCAATCCGCTGATCTTCCTCTTCCTCGGCGGCTTCCTGCTGGCCGAGGCGATCCAGCGCTGGGGCCTGCACCGGCGCATCGCCATGCTGGTGCTGCGGGTCTCGGGCAGCCGCCCGGACCGGCTGGTGGCGGGCTTCATGCTCGCCACCGCGGCGCTGAGCATGTGGGTCAGCAACACCGCCACCGCCGCGCTGATGGTGCCCATCGGTCTATCCGTGCTGGCCATGCTGGAGCGCCAGGGCGGCGCCGGCGCCAGCCACCATATGGCCCTGACGCTGCTGCTGGGGATCGCCCTGGCCGCCAACATCGGCGGCATGGGCACCCTGATCGGCACCCCGCCCAACGCCCTGCTGGCGGGCTTCATGGGCGAGAGCTACGGCATCGAGATCGGCTTCGCCCAGTGGATGGCGGTGGCCGTGCCCCCCTCGCTGCTGCTGCTGGCGCTGGCCTGGTGGCTGCTCACCCGCTGGGTCTACCCGGTGGAGCGCCGCGAGGTGCCCGGGGTGGCCGAGATGCTCGCCGACCAGGCCCGGGATCTCGGGCGCATGACCCGGCCCGAGCAGCGGGTGGCGGCGATCTTCGTTCTGGTGGCCCTGGCCTGGATCACCCGGCCGCTGCTGGAGGGGGGCCTGGGGGTGGAGCTCAGCGATGCCGGGATCGCCATCATCGGGGCGCTGCTGCTGTTCGTGGTGCCGGCGCGCTGGCGCCAGCGCCAGTTCCTGATGGACTGGGAGAGCGCCAAGCACCTGCCCTGGGGCGTGCTGATCATGGTGGGTGGCGGGCTCAGCCTCGGCACCGCCATCGAGGGCAGCGGCCTGGCCGCCGTGGTGGCCGAGGGGCTCGGCGTCTTCGGCAGCTGGCCCGCCTGGACCATGGTGGCCATGGTGGCGCTGGCGGTGATGCTGATGAGCCACGTCACCAGCAACACCGCCACCGCGGCGGCGATCCTGCCGCTGACCGCCTCGCTCACCGTCAGCCTGGGGGCGAGCCCGCTGCTGCTCTCGGTGCCGGTGGCCATGGCGGCCAGCTGCGCCTTCATGCTGCCGGTGGCGACGCCGCCCAACGCCGTGGTATTCGCCAGCGGCAAGCTCAGCGTGGCCGAGATGGTGCGCGCCGGGGCCCTGATCAGCGTCGCGGCGCTGCTGGTGATCATTCTGGTGGTCTTTGCCCTGGCGATGCCGATCCTCGGCTTCGGCTGGGCGGCCTGATCCAGGACATGGCCGAAACGCCCGCAGGGTCTAGTCTGTAGGAAGTGGGGCGAATGCCTCCTCCTTCAACACTGTGAAAAGGGCAGTCACGCCATGTACAAGACCCTAGTGGTTCCCGTCGACGGCTCCATCCACGCGGAAAGAGCGCTTGCGGTGGCGGCCGAGCTGGCGCGCAGCGGCGGCGCCACCCTCCACCTGCTCAATGTCCCCGAGTCGGCGCCCGACAACATCGGCATTCTGGTGGGCGGCAGCACCGAGCCCATGTCCGAGGTCGAACGCGAGAAGCTGGCGGAAGGGATGCGCAAGGCCGGGCAGCAGGTGATCGACAAGGCCAAGGCCGCCGTCGACCTGGCCGGCATCGAGGTCAAGGAGCTGGTACGCCAGGGCAAGCCCGGCGAGCGCATCATCGAGGCCGCCGAGGAGCTCAATGCCGATGCGATCGTCATGGGCAGCCGCGGCATGAGCGATCTCAGGGGCATGGTGGTGGGCAGCGTCTCCCACCGGGTCAGCCACACCGCCGGCTGCAGCGTGATCACCGTGACCTGACGCGCCGCCGCCTCACCGCCCAGCGAAAGGATGAAGAAGCGCAGGGGTGACAAGACAAGAGACAAGAGAGGTGCGGCAAGTGACGCGGTGACAAGAGGGGCACACGAAAAAGGCCTTGCGGATAACCGCAAGGCCTTGAATTCGTTGGTCGGAGCGACAGGATTCGAACCTACGACCTCTGCCTCCCGAAGGCAGCGCTCTACCAAGCTGAGCTACGCTCCGACGCGTTGGGCTGATGCCTCAACGGGGTCGCATTATACCCGCCGCGGGGCGCTTTGCAAGCCCTGCGCGGCGGGCCGGTTCACGCCTTGCGCTCGACCGCCAGGCGGGCCAGATCGGCCATGCTGTCGCGATAGGGCGAGGCAGGCAGCTTCTCGAGCTGTGCGAGGGCCAGGTCGGCCATCTCCTCGGCCCGGGTGCGGGTGTAGTCGAGGGCGCCGGTGGCGTTCACGATGGCCAGCACCTCGTCGAGATGGTCCAGCCCGCCCTTGCGGATCGCGCGGCGGATCACCGCGGCCTGCTCCGGGGTGCCGGCGGCCATGGCCTGGATCAGCGGCAGGGTCGGCTTGCCTTCGGCCAGGTCGTCGCCGACGTTCTTGCCCATCGCCTCGGCGTCGCCCTGGTAGTCGAGCAGGTCGTCGATCAGCTGGAAGGCCAGGCCCAGGTAGCGGCCATAGTACTGCAGGGCGGACTCCTGCTCCGGGGTCGCCTCGGCGAGGATGGCGCCGCTGTGGCTGGCGGCCTCGAAGAGCATGGCGGTCTTGCCCTGGATGGTCTCGAAGTAGGCCGCCTCGTCGATATCCGGGTTGCCCACGTTGGTCAGCTGCTGCACCTCGCCCTCGGCGATGACGCAGGTGGCGGAGGAGAGCACGTCCATGATCCGCATGGAGCCCACCCCTACCATCATCTGGAAGGAGCGCGAGTAGAGGAAGTCGCCGACCAGCACCGAGGGGGCGTTGCCCCAGGCGTCGTTGGCGGTGGCCTTGCCGCGGCGCATATGGGACTCGTCCACCACGTCGTCATGCAGCAGGGTCGAGGTGTGCATGAACTCGATCAGGGTGGCCAGGGTCACATGGCGCTCGCCCTGGTAGCCCAGCGCCCGGGCCGCCAGCAGCACCAGCAGCGGGCGCAGCCGCTTGCCGCCGCTCTCGATGATGTACTGGCCGATGGTCTCCACCAGCGGAATCCGCGAGTTGAGCTGGTCCATGATGGTGCGGTTGACCGCGGCGAAATCCTCGGCCACGACGGCGTGGATCGGCGATGGAGCGGCGGCGGGGGAGGAGACATTGGCAGTCATGGAGGCGGCTTCGACGGAATTGATGGGGGCCGGGGCGTGGCGGCCCCCTCTGGCCTTGGGTTGCCGGCCATGCTATGGGGCCCCCTCAAGGGCGTCAAGGCGAGCCGCCGCGGGGTGGGCATGCCGGCGCCAGCGGCAGGCGCGGCGCGGGTTGTGTCGCCATCGGCACGCGGTTATAATGCGCGGCCCACTCATCCCGCTCCCTGTCAGATGGTGCCAGAAGAGGCGCCACTCGCCGCAGGTCGATCAAGAGCCAACCCTGATGAGTCCTGGAGAGAAAAGCATGTAAGCAGTTATCAAGAGCGGCGGCAAGCAGTACCGCGTTCAGGAAGGCCAGACCCTCAAGCTGGAGAAGATCGAAGTCCCGACCGGCGAGTCCGTCGACTTCGACGAGGTGCTGCTGGTTGCCGATGGCGACGACGTCAAGATTGGCGCCCCGCTGGTCGAAGGCGCCAAGGTCTCTGCCGAGATCGTCTCCCACGGCCGTGGCGACAAGGTCACCATCATCAAGTTCCGTCGCCGCAAGCACCACATGAAGCGTCAGGGCCACCGCCAGTGGTTCACTGAAGTCAAGATCACCGGGATCTCCGCGTAAGCGGCCCATCCCCTGAACGGAGGATTTTTCCATGGCACATAAGAAGGCAGCCGGCTCCACGCGTAACGGCCGCGATTCAGAATCCAAGCGCCTTGGCGTCAAGCTGTTCGGTGGCCAGGCCGTCACCGCCGGCAACATCATCGTGCGTCAGCGCGGCACCAAGTTCCACGCCGGCGTCGGCGTTGGCCTCGGCCGCGACCACACCCTGTTCGCCCTGAACGACGGTGTGATCAAGTTCGAGACCAAGGGTCCGAAGAACCGCAAGTTCGTCAGCGTCGTCTCTGCCTGAGACGCCTGAGGCTTGCAGCAGGAAGGCCCCGCCCAGGCGGGGCCTTCTTGTACATATACTATGGCGGTTGGGATCTCAGGTGCCGTCAGGAGAGTGACAGATGCAGTTCGTCGACGAAGCCTCGATCATCGTGGAGGCCGGCAATGGGGGCAATGGCTGCCTCAGTTTCCGGCGTGAGAAGTATGTGCCCAAGGGCGGCCCGGACGGCGGCGATGGCGGCCACGGCGGCAGCGTCTACCTGATCGGTGATGACGCCCTCAACACCCTGATCGACTTCCGCTACCAGCGCTTCTACAAGGCCCAGAACGGTCAGCCCGGCATGGGTCGGCAGATGAGCGGTCGCGCCGGTGAGGACCTGCACATCAAGGTGCCGGTGGGCACCACGGTGATCGACGAGGAGACCCTCGAGGTGATCGCCGACGTCACCGAGATCGGGCAGGTGGTGCTGGTGGCCCAGGGCGGGCGCCGGGGGCTTGGCAACATCCACTTCAAGTCCTCCACCAACCGCGCGCCGCGGCGGACCACGCCGGGCACCGCGGGCGAGCGCCGCAACCTGCGCCTGGAGATGAAGGTGATGGCCGACGTGGGCCTGCTCGGCATGCCCAACGCCGGCAAGTCGACGCTGATCCGCGCCGTCTCCGCCGCCAAGCCCAAGGTGGCCAACTACCCCTTCACCACCCTGGTGCCCAACCTGGGGGTGGTGAAGCTCGGCATGCACGAGCACTTCGTGATGGCCGACGTGCCGGGGCTGATCGAGGGGGCCTCCGAAGGCGCCGGGCTGGGGCTGCGCTTCCTCAAGCACCTGACCCGCACCCGGCTGCTGTTCCACGTGGTGGACGTGGCGCCCTTCGACGAGTCCGACCCGGTGGAGGTCGCCGAGGCGATCATCCACGAGCTGGGCGAGTTCTCCCCGGCGCTGGCCGAGCTGCCGCGCTGGCTGGTGCTCAACAAGCTCGACCTGCTCCCCGCCGAGGAGCGCGAGGCGAAGGCCGACGAGATCGTGCGCCGCCTGGGCTGGGAGGGGCCGGTGTTCCGCATCTCGGCGATCTCCGCCGACGGCACCGACGCCCTGGTGCAGGCCGCCCACCGCTGGCTCACCGAGCAGCGCCAGCTCGAGAACGAGGACGAGGAGGCTGCCGAGCGGGCCCGCGAGATGCGTGCTCGCATGGAGGACGAGGCGGTCGCCCGCACCGAGGCGCGCCTGGGCCGCAGGCGCAAGAAGGTCGATGAGGACGACGACGACTTCGATGACGACGATTACGACGTCGAGGTCGAATACGCGCCCTGATGAAGTAGACTTGCGATAGAGGGGTCGGAGACGGGAGGTGCCTGATGAACGCCCTGTTGAGTCGTATCACGATTGACCCTGCCCAGTGCGGAGGCAGGCCCTGCATTCGTGGCATGCGTATTCGAGTGGTCGACGTGCTCGACCTGCTGGCGCAAGGGTTGACCGCACAGGAAGTGCTCGAGGAGCTGCCGGATCTGGAGCAGGAGGATATCCTGGCGTCTCTGCAGTTTGCCGCGCGCCGTCTCGACCATCCCGTCCTCGCGGCATGATCCTCTGGGTCGACGCCGAGCTAGTTCTTCCCACGAAACTTCAGGAATTCACATGACGGAAGGGGTTATGAATCCCGGCCGCGAGGCGCTGGCGGGCGCCCGGCGGGTGGTGGTGAAGATCGGCAGCGCGCTGCTGACCAACGACGGTCGCGGCCTCGACGAGACCGCCATCGGCGGCTGGGTCGACCAGATCGCCGCGCTGCATCGTCGCGGCATCGAGGTGGTGCTGGTCTCCTCCGGCGCGGTGGCCGCCGGCATGGTGCGTCTCGGCTGGCAGGCGCGCCCCTCGGCGGTGCACGAGCTGCAGGCCGCCGCCGCGGTAGGCCAGAACGGCCTCACCGAGTGCTACGAGGGCCACTTCGCCCGCCACGGCCTGCTCACCGCCCAGGTGCTGCTGACCCACGACGACCTCTCCAACCGCAAGCGCTACCTCAACGCCCGCTCGGCGCTGCGCACCCTGGTCGACCTGCGGGTGGTGCCGGTGATCAACGAGAACGATACCGTGGTCACCGACGAGATCCGCTTCGGCGACAACGACACCCTGGGCGCCCTGGTGGCCAACCTGCTGGAGGCCGATGCGCTGATCATCCTCACCGACCAGGAGGGGCTGTTCGACGCCGACCCGCGCGGCAACCCCGAGGCGCGGCTGATCCACGAGGGGCGCGCCGACGACCCGGCGCTGGCCGCGGTGGCCGGCGGCGGCGGGGCGCTCGGCCGTGGCGGCATGGTGACCAAGATCCGCGCCGCGCACCTGGCGGCGCGCTCCGGCGCCTTCACCGCCATCGCCAGCGGCCGCCAGCCCGAGGTGCTCACCCGGCTGATGGCGGGCGAGCGCCTGGGTACCCTGCTGCGCCCGGACCAGGCCCCCATCGCGGCGCGCAAGCGCTGGCTGGCCGGCCAGCTGCAGGTGCGCGGCACCCTGACCCTGGATGCCGGGGCGGTGAAGGTGCTGCGCGAGAGCGGCTCCAGCCTGCTGGCGGTAGGGGTCAAGGCGGTGGCGGGGCAGTTTCGCCGCGGCGACATGGTGCTCTGCCTCGACGAGGCCGGCGAGCGCGTGGCCAAGGGGTTGGTCAACTACGGCGCCGATGACGCCGCGCGCCTGCTCGGCAAGCCGAGCCACCAGATCGAGGCGATCCTCGGTTTCATGGAGGCTCCGGAGTTGATCCACCGCGACAACCTGGTGGTGTTGTAGCCGCGCTTGTCACCGGCGCTATGGCAAGCGCCGCGCGGGCTGTGATAGGATACGCCATCCTCTCAGACACGGCCCGTGAACGATCGCTGATGTCAAGCGGTCGGCCAGATGGCCAAGCCGGCGGAAAGTCGTGTACTTTTCTGCCGGATCAATACGTTATCGATGCCGTCATCACACGGGCGGCGAAGAATCTCCAAGGAGACATCAAGTGGCAAACAGCAAGCAAGCTCGCAAGCGCGCCCGTCAGGCCGAAGGCCGTCGTGTACTGAAATCTAGTCAGCGCTCCATGGTGCGCACCTACATCAAGCGCGTCATCAAGGCGATCAACGGCGGCGACCACGCCGTGGCCATGGCCGAGTTCCAGCAGGCGCAGCGTGTCATCGACCGCATCGCCGACAAGGACGTGCTCTCCAAGAAGCGCGCCGCGCGTCTGAAGAGCCGCCTGAACGCTCGCGTCAAGGCGCTGGCTGCCTGAGCAGACCGGATGCCATCGGAGTGACTCGCCCCTGAGGGCGGGCCTCCAGCAGAAAGACCGGCTGCGGCCGGTTTTTTTGTGGCTGCCTTTCTCTCCGGACGCCAGTCGAGGACGCAGACGTGACGGATCGCGAGCAGACGCCCCCCACCCCGGTGGGCGAGAACGACAAGGTGGTGGCCCCCAAGGCCGGCGGGCTGATGCGCTCGGGCCTGGTGGTCAGCGTGATGACCATGCTCTCCCGGGTCATGGGCCTGGTGCGCGACGTGGTGGTGGCCACCCTGTTCGGCGCCGGCAGCGGCGCCGACGCCTTCTTCGTCGCCTTCAAGATCCCCAACTTCATGCGCCGGCTGTTCGCCGAGGGGGCCTTCAACCAGGCCTTCGTGCCGGTGCTCTCGGAGTACGCCACCCGCGGCAGCAAGCGCGAGGTGAAGGAGCTGCTCGATGCCGTCTCCGGCAGCCTCACCGTGGTGCTGGCGCTGCTCACGGCGCTGTTCATGGTCGCCGCCCCCTGGCTGGTGTGGGTGTTCGCCCCGGGCTTCGGCCGCGACCCCGCTAAGCTCGCGCTCACCGCCGACATGCTGCGGCTCACCTTTCCCTACCTGCTGCTGATCTCGCTGACGGCCTTTGCCGGCAGCGTGCTCAACACCTGGAACCGCTTCGCCATCCCGGCCTTCACCCCGGTGCTGCTCAACCTCTCGCTGATCGGCGCGGCGCTGCTGCTCACCCCGCTGATGACCGAGCCGGCCATGGCGCTGGCTTGGGGGGTGCTGATCGCCGGCGTCGCCCAGCTCGCCTTCCAGGTGCCCTTCCTGGTGCGCCTGGGGCTGATGCCCAGGCCCTGGCCGAGCTTCGTGCACCCCGGGGTGAAGCAGATCATGGTGCTGATGGCACCGGCGCTGTTCGGCGTCTCGGTCTCCCAGATCAACCTGCTGCTCGACACCATCCTCGCCTCGCTGCTGGCGCCGGGTAGCGTCTCCTGGCTCTACTACTCCGACCGCCTGGTGGAGCTGCCGCTGGGGGTGTTCGGCATCGCCATTGGCACCGTGATCCTGCCGGCGCTCTCCAAGCGCCACGCCGCTCAGTCCGGCCAGCACTTCAGCGAGATGCTCGACTGGGCGATCCGCGCCGTGCTGCTGCTGGGGCTGCCGGCTGCCCTGGCGCTGGCGATACTCGCCGAGCCGCTGTTGATCTCGCTGTTCCACTACGGCGCCATGACCGAGCACGACATCACCATGGCGGCGATGAGCCTGCGCGCCTATGCCTTCGGCCTGGTGGCCTTCATGCTGATCAAGGTGCTGGCGCCGGGCTTCTTCGCCCGCCAGAACACCAGCACGCCGGTGAAGGTCGGCATCATCGCCATGGTCGCCAACATGGTCTTCAACCTGATCCTGATCTGGCCCCTGGCCCACGCCGGCCTTGCGCTGGCCACGGCGCTCTCGGCGTTCCTGAATGCCGGCCTGCTGGGCTGGCTGCTCCACAAGGAACGGGTGCTGGTGTTCCAGCCCGGCTGGGGGCGCTACGCGGTGCAGCTGCTGGGTGGCTGCGCGGTGATGGGGCTCGGCCTGTGGCTGATCGCGCCCGACTGGCAGGCGTGGCTGGGCTGGAGCGTCTGGACCCGGGTGGCCTGGCTGGGCGCCCTGGTGGTGGCCGGCGCCGGCGTTTACTTCGCCTGGCTCGCGCTGACCGGGGTGCGCCTGCGGCAGTTCAAGATGAAGAGCTGACCTTGTAGACATGATGGATTGACCTGCCCCACCTCAACGTCGTGGGTTATGTTGAGGTTGGGCCAGAACACAGAGCCACTATTGAGGGAGGCAGGTCATGAAACAGTCTAACGCAACTCAGCGATCCGTTGTCGACCGCACTGTCACCGAGCGGATCAACGCCGCCAGCTACGTTCACGCCGCCTATATCGGCCTGGACGTGCATAAGGCCAGCATCTCGGTGGCGGTCGCTGAGGCAGGCCGGCAAACGCCCGAGTTTCGCGGTGAGATCCCCAATGAACCCAAGGCGATCGACAAGCTGATTCGCCAGATGAGCGAACGCTTCGACGGGCAGCCCCTGCTGTTCAGCTACGAGGCCGGACCCTGCGGCTACGGGGTCTATCACCAGGTCCAGGCCAGCGGCCATGACTGTGAGGTGGTAGCACCGACCCTGATCCCGCGTCGTGCCGGCGCGATCGTGTCAAGACTGACCGCCGCGATGCGCAGATGCTGGCCCGCCTGTCGCGCTCTGGAGAACTCACCCCCGTCTGGGTACCCACGCCGGAACAGGAAGCGATACGCGACCTGACGCGGGCTCGGGAGGATATGAAGGCCATCGAGCTCAAGGCGCGTCAGCGGCTGAACGCCTTCCTGCTGCGACACGGCAAGGCCTACCCCGGCAAGAGCAAGTGGATTCCTGCCCACTTTCGCTGGCTGGAAACGGTGCGCTTCGACACCCCGGTTCAGCAGATCGTGCTGCAGGAGTACATCGAGGCGGTGCGCGAAGCGCAGCGCCGCGTGGCCGGCCTGGAGAGGCAGATGGAGGCAGCACTGCCGGACTGGTCGCTGGCCCCGGTGGTCGAAGCCATCCAGGCGATGCGCGGCGTCAGCCTGATCACCGCCATGACGGTGATGGCTGAGCTGGGGGATATCAGCCGTTTTGATTCGCCCTGTCAGCTGATGGCCTATCTGGGGGCTCGTGCCCAGCGAGCACTCGAGCGGGGGTAGCCGACGCCAGGGTGGCATTACCAAGACCGGCAATGGCCATGTACGACGCGTCCTGGTGGAGGCTGCCTGGAGCTACCGCTTTCCGGCCCGCAAGACGCGCATTATTGAGCAGCGGGCCGAGAGGACCTCGCCGACGGTGCAGGCGATAGCCTGGGCCGCGCACAGAAACGACTCTGTGGGCGCTACCGCCGGCTGGCGGCCACGGGCAAGGCCAAGCAACAGGTGGTGACGGCCGTGGCTCGGGAGCTCACCGGCTTCCTGTGGGCGATTGCCTGCGAGGCCATGGGCAAGCCGCACGGCAGCCGAGCCACGGCATGATCATTCCGTCCCAGTGCCTTCGGGTCAGGGAGCGTCGGGCCGGTGGGAGAACCCCTGACGCTCCTATGAGGCCCCCGCCCTCCGGGGCAGGGTGACCCTCGCTCGTAGACCAGGGCAGCTCCGCGACGAAGTGATGACAGGTCGGTACCCAACCCACGAATACCAGAGAGATCCACCGTCGCTGATAGCCCCTCGCTTCCTGATCCGAAGGCATTGAGGACGACAATAGACAACAGAGACAACCGAACCCTTGACGGGTCAATCCATACCAGGAGCCAGGCTCCGCCGGGCGAATGAGGGCTGACCGGACTTTGTGGGAGCCAGGCTCCGCCGGGCGAATGAGGGCTGACCGGACTTTGTGGGAGCCAGGCTCTGCCGGGCGAATGGCGCCGCAGGCGCCCCGGCGGTGTTGCTAGCGTTGGCGCATGCCGCCAGGAGCCCTTCGGTCTCCATTCGCCGGGCATAGCCCAGCTCCCACAGGGTGGCCGCAGCGAATCGCGCTGGATTGCCAGTGGCCAAGCCCGCCCCGGCTGTCAAGGGGCCGGCGGTCCGGTATAATCGCCCACTTTATGACCATCCTTGCGCCACTTACCTTTCGCATTCACCAAGCCAGCGGGGCTCGAGCAACGCCATGCAAGTGATCCGAGGACTACACAACCTGCGCGACGAGCACCGCGGCTGCGTGGCCACCATCGGCAACTTCGATGGCGTCCACCGCGGCCACCAGGCGATTCTCGACCAGTGTCGCGAGCAGGCCGCCAAGCTGCAGCTGCCGGTCACCGTGGTGGTCTTCGAGCCCCAGCCCCGGGAGTTCTTCGCCGGCGACCAGGCGCCGCCGCGGCTCACCCTGCTGCGCGACAAGGTGCGCCTGCTGGGCGATGCGGGGGTGGAGCGGGTGCTCTGCCTGCCCTTCAACGACGCCCTGCGCGGCCTCACCGCCGAGGCCTTCATCGAGAAGGTGCTGATCGAGGGCCTCGGCGTGCGCCACCTGGTGGTGGGCGACGACTTCCGCTTCGGCTGCGATCGCCGCGGCGACTTCCACCTGCTCACCGAGGTGGGCGAGCGGCACGGCTTCAGCGTCGAGCACACCCGCACCTTCACCGTCGACGACGACCGGGTCTCCAGCACGCGCATCCGCACCCTGCTGGCCAGCGGCAACTTCGAGGCGGCGGCCCGGCTGCTGGGGCGGCCCTATCGCCTGGGCGGCCGCGTGGTGGCCGATCAGAAGCTCGGCCGCACCATCGGCGTGCCCACCGCCAACCTGCCCCAGCCGGTGCGCTCCCTGGCGCTGCAGGGTGTCTATGCGGTGGTCAGCGAGTTGCCCGACGGCCGGCGCCTGCCTGGCGTGGCCAATATCGGCTGGCGCCCCACGGTGGGCAGCACCCGGCCGGTGCTGGAGGTTCACCTGTTCGACTTCGACGGCGACCTCTACGGCGAGCGCCTGCGCGTCTTCCCTTGCGCCAAGCTGCGCGGCGAGGTGAAGTTCGAGCACTTCGACGCCCTCAAGCGCCAGATCGGGGCCGACCAGCGCCGCGCCCGCGCCTATTTTTTACAGCGCCCCACCTTCAATAACGACGATTCTCTTCCTCTGGCATCGGCGCCGCTGGCGCGCGAGGCCGTGACTTCCGATTCCTCGGCGGGGACCCCCGCCGACCACGACGACGGCTGACCCCCAGGATATGAGCGACTACAAGCACACTCTGAACCTGCCAGAAACCGATTTCCCGATGCGCGGCATGCTGCCCAAGCGCGAGCCGGAGCGCCTGGCCGAGTGGCAGGAGAAGAACCTCTACCACCGCCTGCGCGAGGAGCGCCGGGGCAAGCCGCTGTTCGTGCTGCACGATGGCCCTCCCTACGCCAACGGCAGCATCCACATCGGTCACGCCGTCAACAAGATCCTCAAGGACATCATCGTCAAGTCGAAGAACCTGGCCGGCTTCGATGCCCCCTACGTGCCCGGCTGGGACTGCCACGGCCTGCCCATCGAGCACAAGGTCGAGACCACCCACGGCAAGCACCTGGCCGCCGAGCGCGCCCGCGAGCTGTGCCGCGAGTACGCTGGCGAGCAGATCCAGGGCCAGCTGGCCGATTTCGTGCGCCTGGGCGTGATGGGCGACTGGGACAACCCCTACCGCTCCATGGATTTCGCCAACGAGGCCGGCGAGATCCGGGCCCTGGCCGACATGGTCGAGGCGGGCTACGTCTTCAAGGGCCTGAAGCCCGTCAACTGGTGCTTCGACTGCGGCTCGGCACTCGCCGAGGCCGAGGTGGAGTACGCCGACAAGAAGTCCGACGCCATCGACGTGGCCTTCCCGGTGGAGGACGCCGACCGCCTGGCCGCCGCCTTCGGCCTGGCCGCGCTGCCCAAGCCCGCCGCCATCGTCATCTGGACCACCACCCCCTGGACCATCCCCGCCAACCAGGCACTCAACGTCCACCCCGAGTTCACCTACGCGCTGGTGGATACCGGCGAGCGGCTGCTGGTGCTGGTGGAGGAGCTGGTCGAATCGTGCCTTTCGCGCTTCGGCCTCACCGGCGAGGTGATCGCCACCGCCCGCGGCGAGGCCTTCGACGGCATCCGCTTCCGCCACCCCTTCTACGATCGCCTCTCGCCGGTCTATCTGGCCGACTACGTCGAGGCCGAGGTGGGCAGCACCGGCATCGTCCACTCCGCCCCCGCCTACGGTATGGATGACTTCGTCACCTGCCGCGAGCACGGCATGGCCTTCGAGGAGATCCTGAGCCCGGTGCAGGGCAACGGCGTCTACGCCGACGACCTGCCCTACTTCGGCGGCCAGATGATCTGGAAGGCCAACCCGCAGATCGTCGAGAAGCTGCGCGAGGTCGGCGCGCTGATGCACCACGAGCCGATCACCCACAGCTACATGCACTGCTGGCGCCACAAGACCCCGGTGATCTACCGCGCCACCGCCCAGTGGTTCGTGGGCATGGACGTGAAGGGCAGTCACGGCAAGACCCTGCGCGAGCGCGCGCTCGCGGGCATCGAGGCCACCCAGTTCACCCCGGCCTGGGGCCAGGCGCGCCTGCACAGCATGATCGCCAACCGCCCGGACTGGTGCATCTCCCGCCAGCGCAACTGGGGCGTGCCGATCCCGTTCTTCCTGCACAAGGCCACCGGCGAGCTGCACCCGCGCACCGTGGAACTGATGGAGGAGGCCGCCAAGCGCGTGGAGAAGGAGGGCATCGACGCCTGGTTCCGCCTCGACCCGGCGGAGCTGCTGGGCGAGGAGGCCGCCGACTATGAGAAGGTCACCGACACCCTGGACGTCTGGTTCGACTCCGGCACCACCCACCGCCACGTGCTGCGCGGCTCGCACCCCCACGGCCACAAGAGCGGCCCCGTGGCCGACCTCTACCTGGAGGGTTCCGACCAGCACCGCGGCTGGTTCCACTCCTCGCTGCTCACCGGCTGCGCCATCGACGGCCACCCGCCCTACCGCGGGCTGCTCACCCACGGCTTCACCGTGGACGCCCAGGGCCGCAAGATGTCCAAGTCCATGGGCAACGTGGTGGCCCCCCAGGAGGTGATGGACAAGCTCGGCGCCGACATCCTGCGCCTGTGGGTCGCCTCCACCGACTACGGCAACGAGATGGCGGTCTCCGACGAGATCTTGAAGCGCACCGCCGACGTCTACCGCCGCATCCGCAACACCGCGCGCTTCCTGCTGGCCAACCTCAACGGCTTCGAGCCGAGCCGCGACGCCGTGGCCTTCGGTGAGATGCTGGCCCTGGACCAGTGGGTGGTGGACCGCGCCGCCCAGCTGCAGGTACGCATCGAGAAGGCCTACCAGGAGTATCGCTTCCTCGACGTCTACCAGCAGGTCCACGGCTTCTGCGCCCGGGAGCTGGGCGGCTTCTACCTGGACGTGATCAAGGATCGCCAGTACACCACCCAGACCGACTCCCTGGCGCGGCGCAGCGCCCAGACCGCCCTCTACCACGTGGTGGAGGCGCTCGCTCGCTGGGTCGCCCCGATCTTGAGCTTCACCGCCGAGGAGATCTTCGAGAACATCCCCGGCGAGCGCGGCGACAGCGTGCTGCTGGAGGAGTACTACCAGGGCCTTGCCACCCTGGACGACGGCGCCGAGATGGGCCGCGACTTCTGGGAGCAGGTGCTCGAGGTGAAGCAGGCGGTGAACAAGTGCCTGGAGGACGCCCGCAACGCCAAGACCATCAAGGGCAGCCTGGCCGCCGAGGTCACCCTCTACGTGGACGACACCCTGCAGGCGACGCTTGCCAAGCTGGGCGAGGAGCTGCGCTTCGTGATGCTGACCAGCGACGTGACCCTCAAGCCGCTCGCCGACGGTGAGCAGGCCGAGGGCGCCGAGGCCACCGAGCTTGCCGGCCTGAAGGTGGCCGTGGCCGGAAGCCCGCACAGGAAGTGCGAGCGCTGCTGGCACCACCGCGAGGACGTGGGCAGCCACGAAGGCCACGACGACCTGTGCGGGCGCTGCGTGAGCAACCTGCCCGAGGGCCCCGGCGAGACGCGCCTGTATGCCTGATTCGCACGCCAAGCACACCGGCGGCGGCCCTGCCAGCCACCCAGAGGTGCCGCCCATGCAGCGCCCGTTGCGCTGGCTGTGGCTGGCCGTGGCGATCATCGTGCTGGACCTCGCCACCAAGTACCCCGCCAGCGCCTGGCTGGAGTACGCCCGGCCGGTGGAGGTGCTGCCGTTCTTCAACCTGACGCTGCTGCACAACTATGGCGCCGCCTTCAGCTTCCTGGCCAATCACCCCGGCTGGCAGCGCTGGTTCTTCGCCGCCATCGCGGTGGGGGCCAGCGTCGGCCTGACCATCTGGCTGACCCGGCTGAAGCGCGACGAGACGCTGCTGGCGTGCTCGCTTGCCGCCATAATCGGCGGCGCCCTGGGCAACCTCTACGACCGCCTGGTGCACGGCTACGTGGTGGACTTCCTCTCCTTCCACGTCGCCGGCTGGTACTACCCGGCCTTCAACGTCGCGGACATCGGCATCACCCTGGGGGCCATCGGCCTGATCTGGGAGTCGGTGTTCGGCGAGAAGCGCCGCGCGCGGCAACGCAATTCCTGATAGAGAGAGCGCAATGAGCGACTACCGCATCGACGAGGGCATGGAAGTGACCCTGCACTTCACCCTCAAGCTGGAAGACGGCACCGTGGTGGACTCCACCCGCGACAAGGCCGCCGCCACCTTCCAGGTGGGCGACGGCAACCTGCCGCCAGGCTTCGAGCACCCCATGAAGGGCATGGCCGCCGGTGAGAGCGCAAGCTTCGAGATCACCCCGGAGCACGCCTTCGGCCAGCACAACCCCCAGAACATCCAGCGCCTGAAGCGCGACGACTTCGGCGACGAGGAGCTGGAGGTAGGCACCGTGATGTCCTTCTCCGACCCCTCCGGCGGCGAGCTGCCCGGGGTGATCAGCGCCATCGACGGCGACATGATCGACGTGGACTTCAACCACCCGCTGGCAGGGCGTACCCTGACCTTCGAGGTGGAAGTGATCGACGTGAAGCGCGCGACGACGCACTGAGGAGGCTTGATGAGCAAGGCGGCCGGAGGTAGCAGCGACTTCGACTCTCCCTGGAAGGAAGCGCTGGAGCACTACTTTCCTCAGTTCCTCCAGCTGCTGATGCCGGAGATGTACCGGGAGATCGATTGGCAGCGACCTCACGAGTTTCTCGACAAGGAGCTGCAGCAGGTCGTGCGTGATACCGAAGCCGGTCGCCGACATGCCGACAAGCTGGTCAAGGTGTATACGCTAGATGGCAGCGAGACCTGGGTGTTGATTCACGTTGAGGTGCAGGGCAGGGCCGATCGACACTTCAATGCCAGGATGTATCGCTACTACTACCGGTTGCAGGACAAGTATCCCCAGCGGCGTATTGCCAGCCTGGCTATTCTCACGGATCAAGGTCGCCACCATGCGCTTGGCCGTCACGAGCAAGGGCTGTGGCAGACCCACCTCTCCTTCAGCTTTCCAGTGGTGGACCTGCAGCAGGTGGGCAATGACCGCAGGGCGCTCGAGAACAGCACCAACCCCTTTGCTGTCGTAGTGATGGCTCAACTGGAAGCACACCGCACCAAGGGTGACGCAGGCGCTCGCCTGGTAACCAAGTTCGCCCTGATGAAGCGCCTGTACCAGCATGGTTTTACGCGTGCGGAGGTGCTGGAGCTGTTGAGGCTGATAGACTGGATGCTGGAGCTGCCGCCCGCGCTGGAGGAGCAGCTGGAGATCCAGATGGCTCGCTTCGAGGAGGAGGTACAGATGGCCTATGTCACATCATTCGAGCGCATCGCGGAAAAACGCGGTATGCAGCAGGGCGCACAGAGCGGGCGTGTGGCGTTGCTGCTCAAGCAGCTGACTCTTAAATTCGGTGAGCTACCAGGGGACATCGAAGCAAGAGTGACTGAAGCCGAGGTGGACGAGCTTGATCGGTGGGGCGAGAGTGTCCTGACCGCCGGCAGCTTGAATGACATCTTCGACTGACTCCGTAGACGCACACCACGGCATCGGGGGAGAAGCTGGAAGCCCAGATGGCTCGCTTCGAGGAGGAAGTGCAAATGCCGTATGTCACATCGTTTGAGCGCATTGCAGCAAAGCGAGGCTTTCAGCGGGGCTTTCAGTTGGGCAGGGTCATTGGCCGTGCCGAAATGTTGTTGAAATTACTAACGGTGAAGTTCGGCGAGCTTCCCCCAGACATAGTGTCGAAGGTGAGCCATTCTGGGCTTGAGGAACAGGAGCTATGGGTCGAACATATCTTGACCGCAGACAGCCTCGACGAAATTTTTGACTGACGCACCAAGGCAATCCTATGCAAGCTAACTCCGTTCAGATCCGGCTGGCCAACCCGCGCGGCTTCTGCGCCGGTGTCGATCGTGCCATCGAGATCGTCAACCGGGCGCTGGATGTCTTCGGGGCGCCCATCTACGTGCGCCACGAGGTGGTCCACAACCGCTTCGTGGTGGACACCCTGCGTGAGCGTGGCGCCATCTTCGTCGAGGAGCTCCATGAGGTGCCCGACGACGTCATCGTGATCTTCTCCGCCCACGGCGTCTCCCGCGCCGTTCAGGAGGAGGCCGAGCGCCGCGGCCTCAAGGTGTTCGACGCCACCTGCCCGCTGGTCACCAAGGTCCACCTGGAGGTGCTGCGCTACGCCCGCCGCGGCCAGGAGTGCGTGCTGATCGGCCACGAGGGCCACCCCGAGGTGGAGGGCACCATGGGGCGCTACGACACCTCCCATGGCGGCGCCATCTACCTGGTGGAGGACGACACGGACGTGGCCAGGCTGGAGGTGAAGGACCCGAGCCGGCTCGCCTTCGTCACCCAGACCACGCTCTCCATGGACGACACCGCCAAGGTGATCGACGCCCTGCGCGCCAAGTTCCCGGAGATCGAGGGGCCGCGCAAGGATGACATCTGCTACGCCACCCAGAACCGCCAGGATGCTGTGCGCGAGCTGGCCGCCGGGGCGGACCTGGTGCTGGTGGTGGGCAGCCCCAACAGCTCCAATTCCAACCGCCTGCGCGAGCTCTCCGAGCGGGTCGGCACCCCTGCCTACCTGATCGACAATGCCGAGCAGATCGACCCCGCCTGGCTGGAAGGGGTGAGCGTGGTGGGCGTCACCGCCGGCGCCAGCGCCCCCGAGGTGCTGGTGCAGGGCGTGATCGCCCGCCTGCAGGCACTGGGCGCCGCCGCCCCGGAGGAGCTCGACGGCCGCGCCGAGACCATCACCTTCTCCATGCCGCGCGAACTGCGCGAGCGGGTGATCGTCAGCGAGTAGTTCTAATTGAGGGAGGGCGGTCTGAATGAAAATGCGACTCACGGATAAGGACGGAGAGGTTAGCGAGCTCACCGACGCCGATGTGAAGCGTATGCGCCCGATGTCGGAGGTCCTTCCCGCGAATCTGCAGCGCACCATCGGCCAGCGTGGCAAGCAGCGCTCGCCGACGAAGGTAAAGACGTCGATCCGTTTATCACCGGAAGTGATTGAACACTTCAAGGCAGAGGGGGAAGGCTGGCAGCGACGCATTGACCAAGCTCTGAAGCAGTACATCAGAGAACATCGCCACGGGTGATCGGTAACGTCGAGCCGAGCAGATCGCCGCCGCCCCCGAGGAGCTCGACGGCCGCGCCGAGACCATCACCTTCTCCATGCCCCGCGAGCTGCGCGAGCGGGTGATCGTCAGCGAGTAGCGCGCCCGAGGCGTGCACCAACGGTAACGCCGCCGTCATGGAAGTGACGGCGGCGTTGCTGTTGATGAGGGAGGCGAAGCGTTCCGGCGGGTGCGGGCATCACACTGAGGTAGCGCCTGGCTCGTACCTCCAGCAGCGGGACTACTGGTGGGAGCCCGGGTTCCCCGGGCGAACACCGCGCAGCGGTGAGGCGCCGCAGGCGCCCGGCAATCACGCCACACGCCTGCTTCCTCGCGTACCAGGCGCTACACTGTAAGCCATCGCTCACCGGCCGGGCATTTTTGCCCTAGCACCCTATCGAAAAGCGCGGCTCTGATACATACTGAAACTGAACGTAACGAACGCAGGAGAGGCGCGGCGTGACCCAACCGAGCACCCGACGCAGGCCCTCGGGCCCCCCAGGCAGCACCCGGCGCAGCGCCGGCTTCACGCTCATCGAATTGATGATTGCGGTAGCCATCATCGGCATTCTGGCGTCGATCGCTATCCCGAGTTATCAGCGGTATGTGGAGCGCTCACGCCTCTCCGATGGTCAGGCGGGACTGATGCAGGCGGCAGGGGAAATGGAGCGTTGTTACACCCAGAATTACTCCTATGAAGAAGACTGTTTGATAACTACCTCTTCGCCGGAAGGCGTTTACACAACAATCGACTTTGATGGTGAGCCGGGTGCAACCTTTACGCTGGAAGCCACAAATGGAACACGTGTGCCAGCGGGCTGTGAGACACTAACACTGAGTAGTGATGGAACGCGTGGCCCGGCGGGATGTTGGTAAGATGATAACGAGAGTGAAAGGCTTTACCCCGCCTTATTCATGAGACCGGCCTGAAAACGAAGATAGCGGATGGTATCCTCTTGAAAATTCAGTGTGTTCCGCCAAGAACCTGATCCAAGGGAGCCATCCGCTATGGGTGAAAGCCTATCCACCTGGACGCCCTCGTGCACGACGGCTCTGTCCGTGTCGAGCTGAGCGGCCACCGCACCACCAGCGACAGCGGCGCTTTGTTGCTGCGTGAAGCCCTCGACAACAGCGGCGTGATTGAGGCGCTCGAAGACAACCTGGTCGATCCGCGTCACCCGCTGCGTATCCGCCACTCCCTGGCCAGTCAGCTACGCACCCTGGTGCTGCAGCGCGCGATGGGCTGGATCGATCTCAGCGATACCGACACGCTGCGCCGTGACCCGCTCTGGCAGTTGGCCTGTAGCGACGCGCGCGGGACGACGCCATTGGCGCAGGACCGGCCGTCTCAAGCCACGCTGTCGCGGCTGCTGACCTGCCTCGGCCGCAACGACAACATCGATGCCGTGCACGAAGGCCTGCTGCGGCTGGTGCTCTGGCGCCTGACCTCGCTGAAGAACGGCGAGCGCCCCAAGCAGCTGACGCTGGACATCGACGGCCTGCCGATCGAGGTCCACGGTCACCAAGGTGGCTCGGCCTACCATGGCCCTTTACGGTACCCGCATCTACTCGCCGCTGGTCGCCTCGCTGGCCGAAACAGGCGACATGGTCGGTGGCCTGCTACGCGAGGGCAACGCCGGCCCGGCTGAGAATGCCGATACATGGATCCCCCATCTGGTGACGCGGCTCAACGAGAGCACTGGCGCCCAGGTTCGGGTGCGCATCGATGCCGGATTCACCGACAACGACACGCTGGAGGCGCTGGAAGAGCGCGACATCGAGTATCTGGGCCGGTTACGCAGCCACAAGGGCCTGCAAAAATTGGCGGCGCCCTACCTGAAGCGGCCCCGCGGCCGACCGCCTGAACAGCCTCGAGAATGGTGCCATGACCTTGAGTACCAAGCCGGTTCCTGGCCGGCACCACGGCGCGTCGTGCTGGTCGTGCAGGAGCGCCCCGATGACCTGCTGCTGCATGCCTTCTTCCTGGTCACCAACCTCAGCAAGTTCGACTGGCCGCCAGAGAAGGTCCTAGCACTCTATCGCAAGCGCGGCAGCGCCGAGGCGCACATGGGCGAAGTGAAGTCGGCGCTCGACGTGCACCTCTCGTCGACCGATCGCGGCGCCTCCACCGTTCAGGACGTGATGGCGCGCAACGAGGTGAGCTTGCTGCTCAGTCTCTACGCCTACCAGGTCCTGCATGGCCTGCGCTGCCTCCTGGAGCGGCAAACCCGACAAGGCTGGAGCCTGAGCCGGATGCGCGAGCAGGTGCTCAAGGTCGCCGCCACGCTGAGGCTGCACGCTCGGCGAATCACCGTTCATCTGGGTGCCGCCGCCGACAAGTGGTGGCCGACGCTGCTGAAGGGGCTACCGAAGCTGACCGCACTGAGCTGACGCTCCTGCGAGACCACCACAGCATCAGAAAGCGAGCGACCGGAGCGGCGGTCGGCGATCACGGCTGCTTGGACGGCCGCCATTGATTCCAAAGAGCTATAAGTAAGTAGGAAAAGGGCTGCGTTCTGGCATTACTCAACAGCCACTCGCGCTGAAGAGGCGAATCCTGATAAGCAATGCCAACAGCCAGTACCTTCAGACCGCTCAATCAGCGCCCTCGTGAATAAGGCGGGTTTACGCTGATTGAGTTGCTGGTCACTCTCGCGGTAGCCACTGTTCTGGCCACCGTGGCGGTGCCGGGATTTCAGTCAATGATGGCAAGAAATCAGCTGGCTAGTGACTTTAATGAGATTCTCTCTGGGCTCAACTATGCTCGTAGTGAAGCGATCAAACGCAGGGACCTGGTAGAGTTCAGTGTTGATGATGGTGGGCCCGGTTGGTCGTATTCGGTGAGCTTAAGTAATGAAGACCTGCTTCGGCAGCGTCAAGCGGGAAATAACAGGGTCAGTGCTACTGAAAGAATTTTGGTGTTTGATCGTCTTGGTCGAATTGATGGTGGCGGTTGTGATGCTGGGGCGTGTGATATTGAAGTGTCAAGAGGCGAGCTGTGCAGGGTGATCACAATCAATAATTTTGGTCGTTCAGGGCGTGGCAATAATGAATGCCAAGAGTAGTAAGATAAAGGGGCGTGGTTTAGGACTCAGGCATCAGTCAGAGAGTGGCTTCACTCTGATTGAAGCAATGATTGCCCTGCTGGTGCTCACCGTCGGGCTGCTGGGCGTGGCCGCAATGCAGCTCAAGGCCCTGCAGGGCGCCCATGCGGCCTACCAGCGCTCCATTGCCTCGCTGGCGGCACAGGATGCCCAGGAGCGGCTGTGGGAAGCAATGGCAGCTGCGGGGAACCGCCAGTGCCCAGACGAGGATGTTGTTAATGGTACAGGCGAGGGTAGCTGGCTTGCCCAGTGGTCACAGTTTCTTCCTGAATTGAATGATACTCCTGTAGAGCCTCGTCCCGGCTGCGAGTTTATTATCACCGTGGCTTGGGATGAGGAAAGGTTTGAGGGAGGTGGAGAAGCGTTCACCTATACGGTCAGGCTGCCGGGGAGCGCTCCATGAAACGTAATAGCGGGTTCTCCCTCGTTGAACTGATGGTGCCCATGGTGATTGGTCTGATCATTATCCTGGGTGCGGGCCAGCTTTTTCTTACGGTATTTCAAACCAATCGTCAGGTGGAGTTGCTAAGCGAAAAGCAGGCGGCGGTCAACTTCGCCGTTGAAGGCTTGCTGCGAGATATTCGGCGTGCTCACTGGAGTGAATTCAATGGTGGGCCCGGAGATGAAGAACTGGTCCTCCAGGTGTCCAATCGAGGCGATATGTCTGATTCTAATTGTGATGTCGTAGAGAAAACATATCGCCTTGCTGAGGCACAGGAACAGCATTTTCTTCAGTTGAAAATTGAGTGCATTGACGGAGGTTCGGGAACTATTGGCCCTGAAGATTTAGTGGGCGGATTTTCCGAAGGTGGTTTTTTGATTGATCCGATTGGTCCGAGCGATAGCTATGGGGTCAGAGTGACGCTAACGCTTATGACCTCTGGTGATGAAAACGACATGCTAGAGTTCGTGGCTGTAAATCGCACGGCAGCGGTGAGTGCCGAGGCTTCAGAAGGGTAGCGAATACAGTGCTTTAGTCATTAATTCGCTATAAAGCGTGGGGTGACATATGAAAACACAGAAAGGCGCCGCCTTGGTTGTCGTACTTTCACTGCTCACTATCTCGCTGATGGTGGGGCTTTCAAGCATACAGTCTTCGCAGATCGATGAGAGGCTGGCGGGAAACTATCGTGCTTCCGCAAATGCTCAGATGGCTGCTGAGTTTGCTGCTTCACAAGGTTACAAACTGAGAGATGACTTGGACGAGCTGTCTTTGAGTTATGTTGATGAACACGGTTTTGAGTGGCAGTACATAGATGTTGAAAAGCTTCCTAAAAATGTTGCTGGTCGCTATCTTCGTATTAGCAAAGAAGCGCTAGAGAGTATTTATGGAAAGGTTGCTGGGAATGGGAGTAGTCATTATATTTTAGCAGAAGGACTGGTTGGTCCTCAATCTGGCGAAGTTGTTAGGACCATTGTTGTTGGCATTCCTGGTGCTGGTGGTGGCTTGGATGCAGTATTTAATTGTTTTGGATTTGGGTGCAATAGAAACAGAGTGAGTGCTGCCGAAGGTGCTCTTGACGGTAATGATCATCCTGTTTCTGGGAATCCTTTTAATTGTCAAGGTAATAGCTGCCGCTACGACCATGATCCTAAGCTAGACAGTGTCGCTGATTATTTTGGTTTGGTTCCTGGGGATGGTAGCTATCCCGAGAAGCGAGCGGCATGGGAGGATGCCATAGGCAAGCTGCCGCCTGCTGTAGTAACATATGATGGTAAAGGAAATAGCAATAGAATGGGCTCTCACGGGACGCGGGAAAACCCAGTTGTTATTGAAGTGACTGGTTCTGTAAGGATTAATGGAGGCACTGCTACGGCCGGTATAATTATAGTGCGTGAAGGGGGGAGTATCGAAAGGGCCAACGGCACTGCTCATCATGAAGGCTTGATAATAGTTGAAGAAGGGGGGCGGTTCAATATTTCGAATGGAACCTTTAATCTTTACGGTGCTGTGTTAAAGCTAAAGCCTGAAGGCTCCCATGGCCATGAGGATGATTTTGATTTGAATGTGGGCGGTAATGCAAGTTTAAATTATAGCAGCGAGGCCCTGAGCAACCTGGTGGGGATTTTTGATATTGAAAGTTTTCTTGGGGGGGGCTCTCCTGATAATGGCATGTCTTGGCGAGAGATCTGACTTGATGAGTTGTCGGGTTGCTAGACTTAGGTCTTTTTAAAAGCTCAGTGGCAGCCGGGAATGATTGGGGTAAGTTAAATAAAGGGCGAGGCGGAGGTGGGTGCTCATCTAGTATTTGATTGAGGCGGCCAATGAGGGACAGACCCCCATTAACTCGCAGACCCTCATTAACTCAGTTGAGTCAACCAGCAGATCACTCTTCCCGCGATTCCGTTAGCGGTCCCCATGGCAGCTGTGCCCTCAGGGTCGGGGAGGAGCAAGAGGGGGATGTGCCTTCCTGCTATGGTGACGGCGAGCCTTCGGGCGGACTGCTGGTTGTCGATGGTGACTTTTACTGGGACGGCTACAACTACTTCGAGGGCGTGATCCTGGTCCGGGGAGAAAACATCGCGTAATCGGGGCCAGACCCCCATTCAAGCTCGCCCATAATCCTGAATGTCACTCCCTTTCCACCTCATCCAGCGGCCCCCAGGTGCCGTCCTTTCGCCAGCCCCGTCTGGCATTCTTGCGCCAGTGCTGGGCCTGCTCGATGGAGGTGCGCAGGTCCTTCTCGGGGTCTTCCAGTTCGTTGACAGGACGGAATACCACCTCTCCCGGAGGTGCCGCATCCTGACGAACGTTGCGACGGATATGCGAGACGTCTTCGCGGCTGACCAGCGCGGGTGGGCCGCCTAGGGGATTGGGCTCTGCCACCAGTGGGCCGTCAAACAGCCAACTACGCTGGGGGACGTAGGAGACTACCCAGCGTCGCCCTTGCCACTGGGCGGTGTCGCCGTTATCGGAAAGTGTGAGGTCTTCGCTCGGGACCACACTGGCCAGCTGGCGGGTGTTGATAACGATGCCGGCACCCATGCGCACGCCGCCATGAAACCGGCCGGCGCGAAGCGCGTCCAGCATCTGCTTACGCTTCTGGCCGGATTCCAGCCTTCCCTCGCCGCAGAGGTGCAGGGTAGCGTCATCGATCTGCTTGATCGCCCAGACACGCACGGGTGTTCTGCCGAACAGCCAGCCAAGCATGGGATGGGTCCTTTTCAGTAAGGGGCGCCTCCTGCGCCAAGGGCCCGTAGCTTAGCACTCGGATGGAGCGGAATCGACGCGCACCCGCCCCATGATATTGACGACAACGCGGGCGCCCTGGTCCAGCCGCCCACAGATCCGGAAGGTGCCGAAGTGCCCGCCGGCCCTACCGAGTGCCCCATAGCGCACCGGCAGGTTGTCGTTGCGGTAGGTGAGGCGCTCGACCCGGCTCTCGCCAAAGGTGCGTAGCAGCACATCGCCGGGCTCTCCTCTGCCCTCGAAGATGGCAAGCGCTGCTCGCCAGGCATCACCCTCCGCATTATTGGCAACCTGGCACTGGGTCATGTCGACGGTGGGGCAGAGCGTTACCTGAGTGCGGCGCGTAATGGCGGCGCTGCGGGTCATGGAGAGTGCCGTCTTCAGGCGGAGTACCTCGCTTGAAACCTCCTGCCGAGCGATCATGCGCAAACAATAGGACACCCACTTACTTGACAGCCCTTCCTGGCTTGTCAAGCGACATCAGAAAGTGACCCCCTGGCGACAGTGAAATCTGACCCCCTTACCTGACGACCTGATCGTGATGGTGGATGGTGTCGGGCTTGATCAGCCCGGCCTTGCGCTTGGCACGCAGTCGGTAACTGTCGCCTCGGATGGTGATGACGTGGCTGTGATGCAGCAGTCGGTCAAGGATCGCCGTGGCGACCACGGCGTCACCGAACACCTCGCCCCACTCGCTGACCGCTCGGTTGCTGGTGACCAACAGGCTGCCGCGCTCATAACGCCGGGTGACCAGCTGGAAGAACAGGTTGGCCGCCCCCGGCTCCAGCGGCAGGTAGCCCAGCTCGTCGATGATCAATAGCTTGGGCTTGGCGAAGTGCCTTAGCCGTTCCTCCAGGTCGCCATTGGCATGGGCCTGGACCAGTTGGGTAATCAGTGCCGTGGCGGTAGTGAACAGCACTGAGTAGCCGGCCTTGACCGCTTCCCGGCCAAGTGCCACAGCGAGATGACTCTTACCCACGCCCGGCGGGCCGAGCAGCAGCAGAGCATCGCCGTTGGCGATCCAGCGTCCGCAGGCCAACTCACGGATCTGACCGGGATCGACGGCAGGCTGGGCGCTGAAGTCGAACCCTTCCAGAGTGCGCAGGAACGGGAAGCGGGCGATGCTCAGGCCCATCTGGATGCGCCGCTGCTCCTTGTGGGCCACCTCCTGCTCGCACAGGTAGGCCAGCGTCTCGCGCAGGGTCAGCTCCCGGCGTGCGGCTTCGTCAAGCAGCGTGTCGAGCCGCTCGCGGATGGCGGTCAGCTTGAGACGCGTCAGCATGGCATCCAGGCGCTCCGTCTCGGGCATCGTCATCACCAGCCACCTCCCACCACGGCTTCGTACTCGGTCAGGTCGCGCTGCAGCACGGCCGGCGGCAAGGTGGCCACGATCTCGCTGGACGCCACGACCTCCTCGGCGTCCGCTTTGGGGGATCGGTAGCCGACGATGCCCTGCAGGTGCTCCGGCAGGCAGCGCACCTGGCGGCGCCCGCCCAGCTCCGGGTGGCGGGCCACTTCACGGCCGGCGTGGTGCACCCGCAGTTCGCCGTCGGTCACGCTGACCTGGACGGGCTCACCGATCAGGCGCCAGGGCACGCTGTAGCGGTTGGTGTCGACCTCCACGGTGGCGTCGCGCTGGACCCGACGGCTCAGCTCTCGTGCCTGCTCGAAGGGCGCCCGGTCGTTGAGCGGCTGCAGGCTGGCCTGTTCGGCGATGAAGCGCACCGCCGGCAGCTCTCCGGTGGTTGCCGTGGACCCGCTGGTCGGCGATCTCGCGCATCCACCAGATCAGGTGGGCCTCCAGCGCCGCCCAGGAGGCAAAGGTGCGGCCGGCGATGGCGTTACGTTTCACATAGCCGACGCCTCGCTCGTCCTTGCCCTTGGTGCGGGCGCGGTACGGCGCACAGGCCACCGGTCGGAACCCCCAGTAGCGGGCAAAGGCCGCCAGCCGCTCGTTGAACACCACCTCGCGGGTCGCCGCGTTGTGGTGATCGACCAGCGCCCGGGCGTTATCCAGCAGTACCTGCTCCGGCACGCCGCCAAAGTGGCGGAAGGCGCCTTCCAGGCCGGCGAACCACGCCGACTGCCGCTCGTGCCGGAAGGCGCGGACGTAGTGGCGGCGGGAGTAGCCCAGGGTGGCGACAAACAGGAAGACCTTGACCGACTCCCCATCGATGGTGATGTGGCGGCTGCCGAAGTCGATCTGGAGCTGCTTGCCGGGCGGAGTCTCGAACCTCACCGTGGCCTTGGCTTCGGCGGCCAGGGCCTGACGGAAGGGCGCGCAGGCGCGTTCCACCGTACGCAGGCTGACCGTGAGGCCGTGTTCGAGCTGCAGGTCTTGCAGGACCACGGCGGCGTTGCCGGCATGCTGCAGGAAGCGGGCCTTCAGCCATTCCTCCAGCCCTTCCAGCGACTTGCTGCGCTGCGGGCTTGCGTAGGGCGCCCAGCCGCCCTGGCGCAGGTAGCGCTTGACGGTGTTCCTGCTGATACCGAGTTCATCGGCGATGCGTTTCGTCCCCCAGCCACAGGCCTTCAGGCGGAGCATGGCGGCGACATCCTCTGGGCTCTGCATCGGTTCCCCTCGTACCTGAGTGTGGGGAACGTTATATCCGGATTTCTTCATGGGCGGACCCTCCTGGTGAACTCACGGAGGGGTCAGTTTTCGGTGTCGCTTGGGGGGCAGTTTTCCATGTCGCCTGACATGGCTGGCTACGTTGAGATAACACCCCACCCATTGGGCACTGCCATGACCCAGCCCCGTGCCGCGCTCGTCTCGCTGGATGCCACGCCCTGGTACCACCTCGTTAACCGCTGTGTGCGCCGGGCCTTCCTCTGTGGCACCGATTCCGTCAGCGGCCAGTGCTATGAGCATCGGCGCGGCTGGATCGCCGACCGCCTGCATCAGCTGGCCGGGGTGTTCGCCATCGACGTGGCCGCCTATGCGGTGATGAGCAATCACTACCACTTGGTGGTGCGGGTGGATGCGCTGCGGGCGGCGGAGTGGTCTGATGACGAGGTGCTGCGGCGCTGGACAGCGCTGTTCACCGGGCCGCTGTTGGTGCAGCGCTATCGTGCCGGAGCGGAACAGCTGCCGGCCGAGAGGGCGGCGGTGACGAAGCTGGCAGCCACATACCGCGAGCGGCTGGCCGATATTTCCTGGTTCATGCGGGTGCTCAACGAGTCCATCGCCCGTCAGGCCAACGCGGAAGACGGCGCGAAGGGTCGCTTCTGGGAAGGGCGTTTCAGGGTTATAAATAGGACACCCACTTACTTGACAGCCCTTCCTGGCTGGCTACGTTGAGATAACACCCCACCCATCGGACACAGCCATGACCCAGCCCCGTGCCGCGCTCGTCTCGCTGGATGCCACGCCCTGGTACCACCTCGTTAACCGCTGTGTGCGCCGGGCCTTCCTGTGTGGCACCGATTCCGTCAGCGGCCAGTGCTATGAGCATCGGCGCGGCTGGATCGCCGACCGCCTGCATCAGTTGGCCGGGGTATTCGCCATCGACGTGGCCGCCTATGCGGTGATGAGCAATAAAATAAATAGGACACCCACTTACTTGACAGCCCTTCCTGGCTGGCTACGTTGAGATAACGAAGAAAATAAAAGAAAATAAAGGACACCCACTTACTTGACAGCCCTTCCGAGCTGGCTACGTTGAGATAACACCCCACCCATTGGGCACTGCCATGACTCAGCCCCGTGCCGCGCTTGTCTCGCTGGATGCCACGCCCTGGTACCACTGAAGTGACCCCCTCCAGAGCTGCACAGGCTATAGTGCAGCGATCAGGAGGATGAGATGAGCAACGGGTAAAATAAAGGACACCCACTTACTTGACAGCCCTTCCTGGCTGGCTACGTTGAGATAACACCCCACCCATTGGGCACTGCCATGACTCAGCCCCGTGCCGCGCTTGTCTCGCTGGATGCCACGCCCTGGGAGTTAAGCTCAAGTCTTGTGTATGGAGGGAAGTAGAGAGGGTGGCGTATCCTGCTGATTGATCACGCCAGATCACAACCAGCATAGGATGGATACGCCATGAGCAATTCTACTCTCCAAGCCGTGACGCAGCCAGACGCCGGCGCTACTGATCCGTTGCATGAGTTGCTGCGCAAAGGGGCCCGAGACCTGATCGCCAAGGCCGTGGAGGCGGAGTTGAGTACGTTCTTGGAGCTATATGCCGACAAGACGCTGGAAGACGGCCGTCGAGCCGTGGTGCGCAACGGCTATCTTCCCGAAACGAACGGTACAGACTGGCATCGGCGACGTTGCGGTCAAGGTCCCCCGGGTCCGTGACCGCAGCGGTGACGGGATCACCTTCAGCAGCGCGCTGCTGCCGCCCTATCTGAAGCGGGCCCGCAGCATTGAGGAGCTGATCCCCTGGCTCTACCTGAAGGGGGTCTCCACCGGCGACTATCAGGAGGCGCTGGCGGCGTTGCTGGGCGACCAGGCCAAGGGACTGTCGGCCAACACCGTGTCTCGCCTCAAGAAGCAGTGGGAGGACGAGCATGCCGACTGGCAAAAGCGTGACCTGGCAGACCAGCGTTACGTCTACTGGTGGGCAGACGGCGTGTACAGCAACGTGCGCTTGGATGACCGTCTGTGTCTGCTGGTGATCATCGGCGTCACCGAGCAGGGCCGCAAGGAGTTGGTCGTCGTCGAGGATGGGCAGCGTGAGTCAGAGGCCAGCTGGAAAGAGCTGCTCACGGGGCTACGCGAGCGCGGGCTGACGACGGCCCCCAAGCTAGCGGTTGGCGACGGCGCCATGGGCTTCTGGGCGGCGTTGAGCAAGGTCTATCCAGAGACCGAGCACCAGCGCTGCTGGGTCCACAAGACTGCCAACGTATTGAATAAACTGCCTAAATCCGTGCAGCCCAAGGTCAAGGCCGACCTCCATGAGATCTGGATGGCCGAGACCCGCGATGAGGCGCACAAGGCTTTCGATCGCACGGTGAAACGCTTCGAGGCCAAGTACCCCAGAGCCATGGAGTGCCTGGCCAAGGATCGGGAGGAGCTGCTGGCGTTCTATGACTACCCGGCAGAACACTGGGTGCATATCCGCACCACCAACCCGATCGAATCGACCTTCGCCACGGTCCGCCTGCGGAGCAAGCGCAGCCGGAACTGCGGCTCCAGAGCGACGACCCTGGCGATGGTCTTCAAGCTGCTTCAGAGCGCCCAGAAGCGCTGGAAGCGGATCAAGGGGTTCAACAAGCTGGAGCTGGTCGTGAACAACGTCCAGTTCAAGGACGGCGAACCCTTGACCGATCAGTCAGACAGGACTGCCGCCTGACCTGCCGTACACAGGATTTGACAATAACTCCGCCCTGGTACCACCTCGTTAACCGCTGCGTGCGCCGGGCCTTCCTGTGTGGCACCGATTCCGTCAGCGGCCAGTGCTATGAGCATCGGCGTGGTTGGATCGCCGACCGCCTGCATCAGTTGGCCTGGGTATTCGCCATCGACGTGGCCGCCTATTCGGTGATGAGCAATCACTACCACTTGGTGGTGAGGGTGGATGCGCTGCGGGCGGCGGAGTCGAATATATAGGACACCCACTTACTTGACAGCCCTTCCTGGCTGGCTACGTTGAAATAACACCCCACCCATTGGGCACTGCCATGACTCAGCCCCGTGCCGCGCTTGTCTCGCTGGACGATAAATATAAAGGACACCCACTTCCTTGACAGCCCTTCCTGGCTGGCTACGTTGAGATAACACCCCACCCATTGGGCACTGCCATGACTCAGCCCCGTGCCGCGCTTGTCTCGCTGGATGCCACGCCCTGGTACCACCTCGTTAACCGCTGTGTGCGCCGGGCCTTCCTGTGTGGCACCGATTCCGTCAGCGGCCAGTGCTATGAGCATCGGCGTGGCTGGATCGCCGACCGCCTGCATCAGTTGGCCGGGGTATTCGCCATCGACGTGGCCGCCTATGCGGTGATGAGCAATCACTACCACTTGGTGGTTCGGGTGGATACGCTGCGGGCGGCGGAGTGGTCTGATGACGAGGTGCTGCGGCGCTGGACAGCGCTGTTCACCGGGCCGCTGTTGGTGCAGCGCTATCGTGCTGGAGCAGAACAGCTGCCGGCCGAGAGGGCGGCGGTGACGAAGCTGGCAGCAACATACCGCGAGCGGCTGGCCGATATTTCCTGGTTCATGCGGGTGCTCAACGAGTCCATCGCCCGTCAGGCCAACGCGGAAGACGGCGCGAAGGGTCGCTTCTGGGAAGGGCGTTTCAAGAGCCAGGCGCTGCTCGACGAGGCAGCGATTCTCAGCGCCATGGCCTATGTCGATTTGAACCCCATCCGCGCCGGCATCGCCGAGACGCCGGAAGGCTCCGCGCATACCTCGGTGGCAGAGCGCCTTGCCGGGCTGATGCCAGAGAGCGAGAGTGAACCCATGTCGGCGGGAGAGGGTGCAGCGGTGCCAACCGCTGCGACAGGCGTACCGGCCTGGTGCGATGCCCTGCCGCTTTCGCCCCTGATGCCTTTCGATGCCACGGCGCAGCTGGCCAATGCCATCCCGTTCGGCTTCGAGGAGTATCTCGAGCTGGTCGAGACCACTGGCCGCTGCCAGCGAGCGGATAAGCGCGGGCTGATCCAGGAGCGGGTGCCGCGGCTACTCGACCGTCTGAATATCGACCCCGAAGCCTTCATCGCCGCCTCCACCTCGCTGCTCAAGCGCTTCGGTAGCGCCGTGGGCACGCCGGCCAGCCTCAGCGCCTGCTGCGCCGCCCGCCAGGCGCGACATCTAAGGGGCATGCGGATGGCGCGGGAGGTGTTCGAGCGGCGGGTGGCTTGACCGGTCTCTAGGGTTAGGGGCGGGGGGAGGTAGGATCCGCACCGCCCACGTCGACCCAATGCGTAAGGTTTGGTAGAGTGTGCGAGTCAGTATCCAGATTCGATTCTTGTTCCCCGGCGGCTTTATCAGTCATGAGAGATTTGGTTGATGAGATAGCTGCACTTTTCTCCCACCATGGCCTGGCTTTTTTGGATGGTGCATGTCGTGTAAGACACCTTCCAATTGCATTTTTCGGAAGGACTTGGTGATGTCCCATAAAGAACACGCGGCGACTTGCTGGATCGTTGCCGGCCCGAATGGGGCTGGCAAGACAACCTTTGCGCTAAACTATCTGCCGCAGGTGGCTAACTGCTCGCGTTTTATCAATGCCGACCTGATTGCCGCAGGCCTCTCGCCTCTTGCTCCAGAGAGAGAGCTCCTGGCGGCTAGCCGTATCTTCCTGAGAGAAATTGAAGAAGCGATTAGTGACCAGGAAGACTTTGCCTTTGAAACGACTCTGTCCGGACGGGGGTACTCTATGCTAGTCAAGCGCCTCCTGTCTGAAAACTGGAAGGTTGAGCTTGTCTATCTGGCTTTGCCAACAGTCGAAATGTCGCGATTACGTGTTGCTGAACGAGTCTCTCATGGCGGTCACCATATTCCGCTCAAAGATATCCAGCGCCGATTTCCTCGTAGTCTGCATAATCTTCTGACGCTTTATGCGCCCTTGGTCAGCCATGCTCGCTGCTTCATGAATGACGGTGGCACGCCGGAACCCGTATTCGAACAGCATGGGCCAGATCGACAGATTCTCAATGACTCGCTATTCGAGATGCTTTCCAAGGAGTCCCGACTATGAATCAACTTTCCCCTGATACCCAGACAATGTTGGATAGCCTGCGTGCAGCTGTGGCCGAGACCCTCGAGCGCAAGCGTCGTCTTGGCCACTATGCCGTCATCTGGCAGGACGGCAAGCCGGTACTGGTTGGTGAGGATGCCCCTGAGCAGCCTTACCAACAGCCCTCAAACGATCAGAAATCGAAGGGCTGATCAGGCAGGCTCGTCGAGTGGGCCAATGATGGGTAGACCTTCATTTCCCATAGCCTGAAGCATCACCTAGCGGCCGGCAGAGATGCCGGCCGCTGGCGTGTTGGGGGCCGCTCAGGCTTTCGCCACCCAGAACCACCATACGATCAGCCCGATCAGCCCCAGCCCTGTCAGATTCACGATAACGCTCATGAGGTCACCTCCTTCTGGCTCTGCTCCGCAGGGCCTTTTTCGTTGTGGGGCTTGAACAGGCGCAGGCGGTTGGCGTTGCTCACCACCGTGATGGAGGAGAGCGACATGGCAGCCCCCGCGATCATTGGCGAGAGCAGCATCCCGGTGAAGGGGTAGAGCACCCCCGCGGCGATGGGAATGCACAGGGTGTTGTAGCCGAAGGCGCCCACCAGGTTCTGCTTGATGTTGGAGAGCGTCGCCCGGCTGATCTCGATGGCCGAGGCCACCCCGTGCAGCGAGCCGCGCATCAGGGTGATGCCGGCGCTCTCGATGGCCACGTCGGTGCCCTGGCCGATGGCGAAGCCCACGTCGGCCCGGGCCAGCGCCGGGGCGTCGTTGATGCCGTCGCCCACCATGCCGACGGTCTCGCCGGCCGCCTGCAGCCGCTCGATCTCGGCGTGCTTGTCCTCGGGCAAGAGGCCCGCGCGGAACTCGTCGATGCCCACCTCCCGGGCGATGGCGGCGGCGGTGTGCTCGTTGTCGCCGGTCAGCATCACCACCTTGAGGCCGTCGGCCTGCAGGCGCTTGATGGCCGCGATGGTGTCATGGCGCAGCGGGTCGCTGATACCGAAGAGTGCGGCCAGCCTGCCATTCACCGCGAGGTAGACCACGGTGCGCGCCTTCTCCTCCAGCTCGCCGGCCTTCTCCCTGCCGCCGGCCAGGTCGACCCCGGCCTCTTCCAGCAGGCGGGCGTTGCCCAGCAGCAGCGGCTTGCCCTCAAGCGTCTCGGCCTTTACGCCGCCGCCGGTCACGCTCTCGAAGTGGCGGATCTCGGCGGGCGTTGCGCCGGCCTCTTCCGCCTGTTCCTCGCAGTAGGCGAGCAGGGCCGCGGCCAGGGGATGCTCGGAGCCGCGCTCCAGGGCCGCCACCAGTGCGAGCACCTGCGGCTCTTCTCCTTCAAGGATCTCGGCCTCGGTCACGCTGGGCCGGCCCTCGGTGAGGGTGCCGGTCTTGTCCACCACCAGGGTGGTGAGCTTGCTGGCGATCTGCAGCGCCTCGCCGCTTCTTACCAGCACGCCGTGCTCGGCGGCCTTGCCGACCCCGATCATGGTGGAGATCGGCGTGGCCAGGCCCAGGGCGCAGGGGCAGGCGATGATCAGCACCGTGGTGGCGGTCACAAGCATATGGATCACCCGCGGCTCGGCGCCGAAGTTGAACCAGGCAAGGGCGGTGAGCACGGCGATGATCATCACCGTGGGCACGAAGATGCTGGAGACCTTGTCGGCCAGCTCGCCGATGGGCGGGCGGGAGTTCTGGGCGCTGGCCACCTGCTCGGTGATCCGGCCGAGCTTGGTGTCGGCGCCGACGCGGGTCGCCCGGTAGACCAGCGAGCCCTTGCCGTTCACGGTGCCGGCGCTGACCTCGTCGCCGGCGGCCTTGGCCACCGGCAGCGGCTCGCCGGTGAGCATGGACTCATCGATATGGCTCTGCCCCTCGGTCACCTCGCCGTCCACCGGCAGGCGCTCGCCGGGGCGCACGCGGATATGGTCGCCCTCGCGCACCTCGTCGATGTCGAGCTCGCGCTCCTCACCGTCGCGGATCACCCGGGCGGTGCGGCTCTGCAGGTCGAGCAGGCGCTTGAGGGCGTCGCTGGTGCGGCCCCGGGCGCGCAGCTCCAGGGCGTTGCCCAGCAGCACCAGGCCGATGATCATCGCCGAGGCCTCGAAGTAGATGCCGTGGGCCACCGCGGGCAGCCAGGGGGCGAAGGCCACCACCGCCATGGAGTAGACCCAGGCGGTACCGGTGCCCATGGCGATCAGGGTGTCCATGTTGGCCTGGTGGTGCTTGAGGTTCTTCCAGGCGTTGACGAAGAAGTGGCGGCCGGGGCCGGCCAGCACGGCCAGCGTCAGGAGGCCGATCACCAGCCAGAAGAGCCGGCCCATGCCCACCGGGTGGGGGTGGTAGACGAACATGCTGGCCATCAGCGGCACCGCCAGCGCCAGGGACCAGGCGCTGCCCTTGAGGCGCTGGCGATAGTGCTGGGCGTCCTTCTCGGCGCGCGCCTCCTCGGCCTGGCGCAGGTCGAGGATCGGCTCGGCCTCGTAGCCGGCCGCCTCCACGGCGCCAATCAGCTCGGCCTCGCTCACGCTGCCGCGCACCTGGGCGGTGCGGGTGCCGAAGTTGACCTCCGCGCTGACCACGCCCGGCGTGCGTGCCAGCGCCTTCTGCACGCTGGCCACGCAGCTGGCGCAGGTCATGCCGCCGATGGAGAGCCGCCGGGTGGTGGCGCGCTCGTCGCGAGCCGATGAGGCCGGCGCGGGTGTCGTCTGTTCTGTGGTCTTGATCTGGGTCTTGGGTTCGGGTTCGGGCTCGGTCGCGGGACGCTCTTTCTCGCCCGGGGCCGCCTCGAGCTCGCCGGGCGGATAGCCGGCCTCCACCAGCGCCTGGTCCAGGGCCTCGCCGTTCAGCAGCGTGGTGACTTCCAGGCGCTTCTCGGCCGGCGTGCCGACCACCTCGGCCTCGGGGTCCCGGGCCTGGATTGCCTCGCGCATGCGCTTCACGCAGCCCTGGCAGCTCATGCCGGGCACGATACGTTCGAGTGGGGGGCGAGCGTTCACGGGGTCTCCTCGCTGGATGTGGCGCCGGTAGGCGCGCGGGGGGCGTCGCCGCGCTGCTGGTTTTTGCGCAGGTTGTCACGCAGGGGCTCGGGGAAGCTTTCGATCAGCCGGCAGAGGCTGTGGCCGTCCGGGGTGCCGTCGGGCATCTCGGCCCAGGTCTCGAGTGCCTGTTCCATGCGGGCGGCCAGCGCCTGCAGCTCCTCGATGCGGGCGCGGATCTCCGGCAGCCGGCTGGCCAGCAGGTCGCGGACCATGGGACAGGGGGAATCGCCCTGGTCGGCGTGGGCAAGGATCTCGCGGATCTCCGCCACGCCGAAGCCCAGGTTGCGGGCGCGATGAATGAAGCGCAGGCGCTCCAGGTCACCTCGCTCGAAGAGCTGGTAGCCGTTGTCGGGGTGGCGCCGGGGTTCCAGCAGCCCCTCGCGCACGTAGTGACGGACGGTCTCGGCGGTGACGCCGGCGGCCCTGGCCAGTTCGCTGACTTTCATGATGACGGTGCCTCTCAGGTCCCGATCTGGTTCTGGTTGCGGATAACCTGAGTGTAAAACCTATGTGTTACCCAAGGGTCAAGGCGAGCGTGGGAGAAGGCCATGGCGGTTCCGGCACAGCGAAGTGGTGTTGGCTAACTCACTGAAAGTTCGATCAATCAAACAGCTGTGCGACCAAAGTATTAGCAATTACGGCATTAAAACGAGCGTTTGGGGTTGAAACGACCGTTGGGTTGCGCGAAAAGGGGAGGGCACGCGCCTGTCTCCGCCGAGAGCACACGCCAGTATCAGCGTGAATAACAGAACCCCAAGGGATGGATCACATGAAGAACAAGTTCAATCGCCTCTCCCTGGCCGTGGCCATCGCCGCCGCCGCCTTTGCCAGCCAGGCCCATGCGGGCGGCTACCAGATCAACGAGCAGAGCGTCAGCGGCCAGGGCTATGGCCACGCCGGCCGCAGCTCCAACGTCAACGACGCCTCCATCGTCTTCGGCAACCCGGCCGGCATGTCGTTCCTGGACCGCGCCCAGGTGACCGCGGGCGGGACCTATCTGAACGTCAATAGTGATATCAAGAACGTGCAAGCTCAGCGTACGCTGGATGCGGGAGTTGCTCAGGGTGGAGCTCCCATGGGGGTACAGGTGCCCATCGGTGACATTCCCGGTGGTAATGAAGGCGACATGGTGCCTGGGACTCTAGTGCCCTTTGCCTTCTATGCGCAGCCGGTCAATGAGCGGCTGGCCTTCGGTTTTGGCGTCTATGCTCCCTTCGGCGCCAAGACCGACTACGAGAACGATTTCCAGGGGCGCTATTTCGGTGATTACACCGAGGTGACGGTCATTAGCGCCCAGCCGACGGTCTCCTATCGCTTCAATGACCAGTGGGCGGTGGGTGTCGGCATCACCTACAACAGGGTGGATGGTGAGCTTCGCAGACAGCTGCCGACCGATCCGAGCTTCAACCCCGCCGGGGATATCGATTCGCGGGTCGAGAGTGACGACGACGGTTGGGGCTACAACATCGGTGTCATCTATCAGCCGGTTCCCGAGACGACGCTGGGCCTGACCTATCGCTCCAAGGTGGACTACACCTTGACGGGTGACTTCCGCGCTTATGATCCCGCGGGCAATGTGGTCCTCGCCGATGATGCCAGCCTGGACCTGACTACACCCGAGACCGTCAACTTCTCCATCACTCAAGAGATGACCGATCGCCTGAAGCTGATGGCGGGGGCCTCCTGGGTGCGCTGGAGCCGCTTCGACCAGATCCTGGTAACGGGCAGCCAGGGCGACACCATCACCCAGGAAATCCAGGACTACTCCAACGCCTGGGCCTACTCGCTGGGCGGTGAGTATCAGCTGAACCCGCAGCTGGCGCTGCGTGCCGGTATCACCCTGGACTTCACTCCGACCAATAATGATCGCCGTAGCGTGCGTATCCCCTCAGATGACCGTCGGATCTTCTCCATCGGTGCAGGCTGGAGTCCGACCGACGACCTCACCCTGGACTTCGCCTACTCCTACCTGACCGAACGCGGGACAAGCGTTAGCCAGGAGCGTGAAGACCTGCTGGCCAGCGAGGCAACGGGCGGCGTGCCGGTCGGTGGGGCCACCTACTCCGCCGACTACAAGAACGAGGCCCATGGCTTCGGCGCCCAGCTGACCTACCGCTTCTGAGCGGCAGCCCGCCAGGTGTGCCCAGGAAACCCGGCCTCGGCCGGGTTTCCCGCATCTGGGCCCGGGGCAGGCCCAGACGCCGCACCGCGGCGGATGCGGGGTGGCGCCAGGTTCGCTACAATGGACGACTTTTCCGAGCCGCCGCGGCCCCGGCGCGATGCCGCACCGCGGCGGCCGCTTTTCCACTGCAGATTCAGGCGAGTGAGCCATGCTGGAAACCAACCCCATCCACAACCTCATCAAGGACCTGTCTGAGCGGACAGACGTCCTGAGGGGGTATCTTTGACTATGCCGAGAAGAAAGACCGGCTAGAGGAAGTCTCCCGGGAGCTCGAGGACCCGGCCATCTGGAACGATCCGGACTACGCCCAGAAGCTCGGCAAGGAGCGCGCCTCGCTGGAGGTGATCGTCGAGACCATCGACGAGCTGGAGCAGGGCCTGGCGGACAGCCGTGACCTGCTGGAGCTGGCCGAGATGGAGGAGGATCAGGCCACGGCCGACGAGGTCCAGAAGGAGCTCGACGGCATGAAGGCGAGCCTCGAGAAGCTTGAGTTCCGCCGCATGTTCTCCGGCGAGATGGACCCCAACAACGCCTACCTGGACATCCAGTCGGGCTCCGGCGGCACCGAGGCCCAGGACTGGGCCAACATGCTGCTGCGCATGTACCTGCGCTGGGCCGAGCATCACGGCTTCAAGGCCGAGATCACCGAGCTCTCCGCCGGCGAGGTGGCGGGCATCAAGTCGGCCACGGTGCATATCCAGGGCGACCACGCCTTCGGCTGGCTGCGCACCGAGACCGGCGTGCACCGCCTGGTGCGCAAGAGCCCGTTCGATTCCGGCGGCCGTCGCCACACCTCCTTCTGCTCGGTGTTCCTGTCACCGGAGATCGACGACAGCTTCGAGGTCGAGATCAACCCGGCGGATCTGCGCGTCGATACCTACCGCTCCAGCGGCGCCGGCGGCCAGCACGTCAATACCACCGACTCGGCGGTGCGGATCACCCACGAGCCCACCGGTATCGTGGTGGCCTGCCAGAGCCAGCGCAGCCAGCACGCCAACCGCGACTTCGCCATGAAGCAGCTCAAGGCGCGGCTGTGGGAGCACGAGATGGAGAAGCGCAACGCCGCCAAGCAGGAGGCGGAGGACTCCAAGGCCGATATCGGCTGGGGCAGCCAGATCCGCTCCTACGTGCTGGACGACCAGCGCATCAAGGACCTGCGTACCGGCGTGCAGACCAGCAATTGCGACAAGGTGCTGGACGGCGACCTGGACCAGTTCATTGTCGCCAGCCTCAAGCAAGGATTGTAACGACATGGCCAACGAGAGCCCCTCCCCGCAGCAGGACGAGAACCGCCTGATCGCCGAGCGCCGTGCCAAGCTGGCCGCGCGCCGCGAGCGTGCCGCCGAGCGCGGCGAGAGCGCCTTCCCCAACGACTTCCGCCGCGACAGCCATGCCGCCGAGCTGATCGCTGAGCTGGGCGACAAGGAGAAGGAAGAGCTGGAGGCGCTGGACCGCCAGGCCAGCGTGGCCGGGCGCATCATGCGCAAGCGCGGGCCCTTCGTCGTCATCCAGGACGTCAGCGGCCAGATCCAGCTCTACGTCGACAAGAAGGGCCTGCCGGCGGAGACCCTCGAGGAGATCAAGGGCTGGGACATCGGCGACATCGTCGCGGCGCGCGGACCGGTGCACAAGTCCGGCAAGGGCGATCTCTACGTGATGATGGTGGAGGCGAAGCTGCTCACCAAGAGCCTGCGCCCGCTGCCGGACAAGTTCCACGGCCTCACCGATCTCGAGGCGCGCTACCGCCAGCGCTACGTCGACCTGATCATGAACCCGGACTCGCGCCAGGTGTTCGAGACCCGCGCCGGGGTGATCAGCGCCATGCGCCGCTTCTTCGAGGCGCGCGGCTACATGGAGGTGGAGACCCCCATGCTGCAGGCGATCCCCGGCGGCGCCACCGCGCGCCCCTTCAAGACCCACCACAACGCGCTGGACATCGACATGTTCCTGCGTATCGCGCCTGAGCTCTACCTCAAGCGCCTGGTGGTAGGCGGCTTCGAGAAGGTCTTCGAGATCAACCGCAACTTCCGCAACGAAGGGCTCTCCACTCGGCACAACCCCGAGTTCACCATGATCGAGTTCTACCAGGCCTACGCGGACTACCACGACCTGATGGACCTCACCGAGGAGATGCTGCGCGCGATCACCCAGGAGGTGCTGGGCACCACCACGGTGGTCAACACCGTGCGCAACAGCGAGGGCGAGGTGCTCGAGCACTACGAGTACGATTTCGGCAGCCCGCTGAAGCGGATCACCGTGTTCGACGCGATTCTCGAATACAACCCGGACATCCACGCCGAGGCGCTGGCCGACGAGGCCGCCGCCCGCCAGATCGCCGAGCGCCTGGACATCGACGTCAAGGACGGCTGGGGCCTGGGCAAGATCCAGATCGAGATCTTCGAGAAGACCGTGGAGCACCGCCTCAAGCAGCCCACCTTCGTGACCGAGTACCCCACCGAGGTGAGCCCCCTGGCGCGGCGCAAGGATGCCAACCCCTTCGTCACCGAGCGCTTCGAGTTCTTCGTGGGCGGCCGCGAGATCGCCAACGGCTTCTCAGAGCTCAACGACGCCGAGGACCAGGCCGAGCGCTTCCGCGAGCAGGTGGCGGAGAAGGAGGCCGGCGACGACGAGGCGATGTACTTTGATGCCGACTACGTGCGCGCGCTCGAATATGGCCTGCCGCCCACCGCGGGCGAGGGCATCGGCATCGACCGCCTGGTGATGCTGCTGACCGACAGCGCCTCGATCCGCGATGTGCTGCTGTTCCCGGCCATGCGCCCCGAGGTGGATTGAGGGGCGTCTGTCAGTTGCCGAGGATGAGGGGCGCCGGGGGCAGGTCGTAGAGGAGGTCTTTTGCCAGGGAAGGCAAAAGTAGCGTACAGGGAAGTATTCACAGCGCCTCCTCGTAGGCCTGCCGCCGGAACAGCCCCGTGTGGTTTCTGGTGCGGGAAGCATTGGTAAACCCTGCGGCCAGCGCCCATAATGGTCATCGTTTCGACGTCGAGGAGACCACCATGAAACTGCTCAACCGCTCTGCCCTGAGCGTCCGCCCTACCCAGCATTTCGTGGACTGGATCAATGCCCTTGAGCCGACGATGGGGGATGACGATATCGCCCTGGCTGACGTCGAGCGCGAAAGCACGGTCTATCTGATTCCCGAGATGGACACCCCGGAGGCCCTGGAGGGCTTCGTGCGCGAGCGCTACCTCGAGATCCTCGAGACCGAGCTGCGCGCCTGGGAGGAGGACGAGCGCCAGTGGCCCGAGACCATCGACTGGCCGCTGTTCCAGCGCTTCCTGCAGGTGGAGCACAGCTACCTGGCCATCGACCTCGACGACGAGGCGGCCCTCGAGATCTCCGAGGTCGACGACTCGCTGCTGATGGACGTCGACCAGGACTAGGCCCCGCCCGAAAACTGGCAGCATGAAACCGGCTCCGGCCGGTTTCTTCGTGTTGAACCCCGATGGAAGATGGAATGAGCCGACTCTTCGCGTCCCGCCCCGGCGACGATGGCCTGCCGGGCCCCGAGCGGCGCCTGGCCGTGCTGGCGCTGATCCTCGGCACCCTGATGGCGGTGGTGGATACCACCATGATCAACATCGCGCTGCCCTCCATCGCAGCGGGGCTCGAGGTGCCCGCCTCTCGGGCGGTATGGGTCACCAACCTCTTCCAGATCAGCTGTGCCGCCTTCCTGCTGGTCTTCGCCGCGCTCAGCGAGCTGGTCAGCCGGCGGCGGATCTACGTGGCCGGGGTGGGCATCTTCACCCTGGCCTCCGTGGGCTGCGCGCTCTCCACCAGTCTGGAGACGCTGCTGCTGTTCCGCGCCCTGCAGGGGCTGGGGGCGGCGGCGACCCTCTCCATCGGGCCCTCGCTCTACCGCTCCATCTTTCCCTCGCGCCTTTTGGGCTCGGCGCTGGGGCTCTCGGCCATGGTGGTGGCCGGCGGCTATGCGGCGGGGCCGGCCATCGGCGGCGTGCTGCTCTCGGTAGCGGACTGGCCCTGGTTGTTTGCCCTGCACCTGCCGCTGGGGGCGGTGGCCGTGGTGTTGGCCTGGAAGGCGCTGCCGCGGGAGGCGGGTCGCCGCGGCGGCTTCGACCTGGCCGGGGCGCTGCTCTCGGTGGCCATGCTGTGCGGCTTCTTCCTGGCCATGGACGGCGTCGGCCACGGCATGCCGACGTCGCAGGTGGCCGCCTGGCTGGCGCTGAGCGTGGCGGCGGCGCTGCTCTTCCTGCGCCGCCAGCGGCGCGCCCGCCATCCGCTGATGCCGCTGTCGATCTTCAATGAGCCGCGCTTCAGCCTGGCGCTGGTGGCCCAGGGCACCGCCTTCGTGGGCCAGGGGCTCGCCTTCGTGGCGCTCTCCTTCCTGTTCCAGAGCGAGATGGGCTTCACACCCCTGGAGACCGCCTGGCTATTCACCCCCTGGCCGCTGGCCATCATGCTGGTGGGCCCGCGCGCCGGCCGCCTGGCCGATCGCGTGAACCCCAGCCTGCTCTCGAGCGCCGGGCTCGCCCTGATGCTGGCAGGGCTCGTGCTGCTGGCGCGGCTTCCCGCTGAGGCGGGGGTGGTCGAGGTGCTGTGGCGCATGCTGCTGTGCGGGGTCGGCTTCGGGCTCTTCCAGCCGCCCAACAACCGCGAGCTGATGAGCACCGTACCCCGCGAGCGCAGCGCCAACGCCTCCGGCATCATGAGCACCTCGCGCACCGTGGGGCAGTCGTTCGGGGTCGCCCTGGTGGGCGCCTTCCTGGCCACCGGCATGCCGGTGCAGGCGACGCTCTGGCTCGGCGCCCTGGCCACGCTGCTGGCGCTGGGCGCGAGCCTGGCCCGGGTGCCGCTGGCCGGCGCCGCCCAGCGGAGCGCCAAGCAGGCCGCCGCGGGCGAGTGAGCTGCATCGTTACCGCTCGATAGAGAGCGTATAATGGAAGGCCAATTTTGCTCTCCGCCAACTCGCGTGAATCTTTGTTGCGGCTGATCCGCTACTGTGGGAGCTGGGCTTTGCCCGGCGAATGGAGACCGAAGGGCTCCTGGCGGCGTGCTCCAACTCCAGCAACACCGCCGGGGCGCCTGCGGCGCCATTCGTCGAGGCGTCGAACCGTCGGCAGAGCCGATCTCCCACCAGTAGCTTCAAGCTCCGTGAATGCTTGAAAGGCAACGGCAACTTAGAATCTCTCGCCAGTCTGCGAAGAGCCCTTTACTCGATCAATCCGGGAGCCGCCATGAGCATTCAGGCCACCATCGAAGAGAAGCTGCAGGCCCTCGCGCCCGTCTTTCTGGCGGTGGAGAACGAGAGCCATCGGCACAATGTGCCGGCCAATTCCGAGACCCACTTCAAGGTCACCCTCGTCTCCGAGCGTCTCGAGGGGCTGATGCCGGTCAAGCGCCACCAACAGGTCTATGCCCTGCTGGCCGATGAGCTGGCCGGCCCGGTCCACGCCCTGGCGCTGCACCTCTACACTCCCGCCGAGTGGCAGGCCAGCGGCCAGAGCCGGCCCGATTCGCCCGACTGTCGGGGTGGCAGCAAGTCGTGACCACCGAGCCGCAGCGGCTCCAGTACCTGGAGGCCATGGGGCTGACGGACTGGGTGGCGCGCTATGCGCTGCCCAACGCCCGCCCGACCCCGGCCTGCGAGTGGGAGCTGCCCGAGGCGCCCCCCGCCGAGGCCCCCGGGGAGCGCCTGCACGCGCTGCTGGACGAGGCCCGCGAGGCGGCCCCGGCGCGCCCGGCCGAGCCGGATCCGCCGCGGGCGGCTCGCCCGCCACGCCCCGGCATGGCCCGGGCGCTGCTCGATCCGCCCCCGGCGGAGGAGGCGGCAGCCCCCGTCGATGCCGTGCCCGCCGAGCCGGTCGCCCCCCGGGAGCCGCTGCGTTTCGCCTTCCAGGCGGCCTGCCTGGAGGGGCGCTGGCTGCTGCTGCTGGCCGGCGAGCGGCCACCCGGTCGCGCCGAGCTTCAGCTGCTGGCCAACCTGCTGCGCGCCGCCGGGATCGCCTCGCCGCTGCCGGTCTTCCAGCCCTTCCGCTGGCCGCTGGAGGAGGGGCTGACGGTGCACGAGCCCCTGGAGGAGGCCCGCGAGGGGCTGCAGGCCTTTGTCGCCGGCGCGCGCCGGCGCGGCTGGTCGCCCGAGCGCCTGCTGCTGTTCGGCGAGGAGGCGTCGCTTGGCGAGGTGCTGGCGCTGGAGGACGGGCGCTGCCCGCCGCTGGCGCTGCCCGCCTGGCAGGGGCCGGCGCTCGGGGAACTGGCCGAGAGCGCCGAGGCCAAGCGGGCGCTGCTGCCGCAGCTGCTGGCCTGGGGGTGGGCCTGGGATTCGAGCGAGGAGGCGACGGGTGAACGCTAGGTCAACCGCGAGCAAGCCGGTGTTGGTGCGCCTGACCGAGGCCGACCTGCCGTGCGTGGCGGCGCTCGAAGAGGCCAGCGGCTGGCCGATGGGGGGCTCCGAGGCCCAGCTGGCGGCGACCCTGGCGGACCCCGCTATGGCGGTGTATGGCCTGATGGTAGGCGATGGTCAGGCGGGTGGTGATGAGCTGGCGGCCTATGCGGCGGTGGCCCGGCTGCCCTTCGAGGCGGAACTGCAGGCGATCCTGGTGGACGAGGCCCGGCGCGGCCAGGGCCTCGCGCGAAAGCTGCTCGCGGTGGTGGCCGACCAGGCCCGTGACTGGGGCAGCGAGCGGCTGCTGCTGGAGGTGCGGGCGGGCAATGCGCCTGCCATCGCCCTCTATCGAGCCGCGGGGTTCACCGATGACGGCGTGCGTCGCGGCTACTACCCGCCGTGCCCTGCACCGCAGCCTGCGTCGCTTCCAGGTCAGGAAACGACGCCGCCCCGGCAGGCCGGGGCGGCGGGTGCGGCGCGAGAGGATGCGCGGCTGATGTCGCTTACGCTCTGCGCCGGCTGAGGGCGCTCAGGCGCTCTGGGGTTCGCCGGCCTCGATCTCGTCGAGCTTGCCCAGCACGCCGGTCAGGCGGCGCTCCCACTCCTCGCGCTCCTGCTTCAGGCGGGCGTTTTCCTCGCGCAGCTCCTCGGCTTCCATCTTCAGCAGCTCCAGGGCCTCCACGGCGCTGGTGACCTTCTGCTCGAGGCGGTTGAAGAGTTCGATGCTCATGCTGTTCTCCTGATGTGATGTCCTTCCGGGATGGCCCTTCGAAATGGTCCTTGCGACCGGTCCTGCTTGAACACTCCTCGAGGCCGAGCCGGTGCCCCGGGGCGGGGCGAGGTTGCTTGATGGCGGGATGAATGGGCAGCAGCGTAACGCCGCGCCCGGGACTCAGCAAGCGTCGTCGTGGCGCGACGCTCATGGCTGTTCTGGCGACAGGCCCTCGAGGGGGCGCTATGAATACTTCCCTGTAGGCTACCTCGGCCATCCATGGTTCTCGGACCCCCTCTCCGGCCTATCCCCAGCGCCATTCGCTAGTTGGATTGTGGAGTTGTCGCGCGGCGGTAGAGCCGCCCGTGGCTGTCGCCGGCGCGCACCTCGCGGTGCAGCCGCCAGGTGGCCGGCACGACCGGTGTCAGGCCCGCCTCGCACTCCAGGTAGATGAAGGCGTCCTCCGCAAGCCAGCCTGCCTCCAGGGCCGCACAGCAGGGCTCGGCGAGCCCCTGGCGAAAGGGCGGGTCGAGAAACACCAGCGAGCAGGGCGTCGGCGGTCCGGCCAGGAAGGCGGTGGCATCGGCGGTGACCACCCGGCCTCGCTCCATGGCGCCCAGGGTCGCCAGATTCTCGCCGAGCTGCCCGGCCACCCGGGCGTCGCGCTCCACGAAGGTGGCGTCGCCGGCGCCGCGGGAGAGCGCCTCCAGGCCCAGCGCCCCGGTGCCGGCGAAGAGGTCCAGCACCCGGGCGCCGGGCAGGGCGGCGGCGAGCCAGTTGAAGAGGGTCTCGCGGACCCGGTCCGGGGTGGGGCGCAGGCCGGGGCTGTCGAGCACCGGCAGCAGCCGGCGGCGGTAGTCGCCGCCGATGATCCTCAGGCGGCCGGCGACCCGGCGGCCGGCGCTCTTGCCGCCTGGCTGGCCGCCGGTGGGCCTGCCGGAGCGGCGGGGGGGTGATGGGCGTCGTGTCATGGCGGGGATTGTACCCGGGGGCTTATCCACAGTCATGGTGGGCGGTGGTAGGATGTGGCGATTCGATTATTCGCAAGGCTGATTCTGTCCATGTTCGGTTTTTTCAAGCGCAAGAAGAAGCAGCAGGAGCACGAGGCGACCCGCGAAGAGCAGGAGCGCCTGGAACCGGTCGCCGAGGCGACCGAGGAGCCCGAGGCCGCGGCCGAGCCCGAGGTCCGCGCCGAGCCTGAGCTCGTCGAGCCCGAGCGCGTCGAGCCTGCGGAGCCCCCCGTCGAGGAGGCGCCTGCCGAAGAAGCGCCCGCCGAGGAGGCGCTGGAGGCGCGCCCCGAGCCCGAGTCGGCTTCCGCACAGGAGCACGAACCGGCAGTCGAGCCGGCCCCCGAGCCTGTCGTCGAGGAGGCCGACAGGGTCGAGGCGCTCGAGACCCGGGAGGCTTCCGCATCGGCCGAGCCGCTGGAAACCGCCGCCGAGGCCCCGGCCGTTGAGCCCGAGGCGGCCAGCGCGCAGCCTGCTGCCGAGCCCGAGCCCGAGCCCGAGCCCGAGCCCGAGCCCGAGCCCGAGCCCGAGCCCGAGCCCGAGCCCGAGCCCGAGCCCGAGCCCGAGCCCGAGCCCGAGCCCGCGCGCGCTGCGCTGCAGGAGAAGCCCCAGGCCGGCGAGAAGAAGGGCTGGTTCGCGCGTATCAAGGCGGGCCTCGGCAAGACCCGCGCCAACCTCACCGACGGCCTGGCGGACCTGTTCCTCGGTAAGAAGCAGATCGACGACGACCTGATGGAGGACCTCGAGACCCAGCTGCTGCTGGCGGATGTGGGCATCGAGGCCACCACCGAGATCATCGATCGCCTCACCGCGCGGGTCTCCCGCAAGGAGCTCCAGGACAGCGAGGCGCTCTACCGCGCCCTGCAGGAGGAGCTGGCCGCCATGCTGGAGCCGGTCAGCCAGCCGCTGACCCTGCCGCCCAAGGGCGAAGGGCCCTTCGTGATCCTGGTGGTGGGGGTCAATGGCGTCGGCAAGACCACCACCATCGGCAAGCTCACCCAGCGCTTCCAGCGCGAGGGGCGCAGCGTGATGCTGGCTGCCGGCGACACCTTCCGCGCCGCCGCGGTGGAGCAGCTCAAGGTGTGGGGCGAGCGCAACAAGGTGCCGGTGATCGCCCAGCACACCGGGGCCGACAGCGCTTCGGTGATCTTCGACGCCGTGGCTGCCGCCAAGGCCCGCGGCGTCGACGTGCTGATCGCCGACACCGCCGGTCGACTGCACAACAAGGCCCACCTGATGGAGGAGCTCAAGAAGGTGCATCGGGTGATGGGCAAGGTGGACGCCACCGCCCCCCACGAGGTGATGCTGGTGCTCGACGCCGGCACCGGCCAGAACGCCCTCTCCCAGGCCAGCACCTTCAACGAGGCGGTGCCCATCACCGGGGTGACCCTGACCAAGCTCGACGGCACCGCCAAGGGCGGCATCATCTTCGCCCTGGCCAAGCAGCTCGGCACCCCCATCCGCTTCATCGGCGTCGGCGAGTCGCTGGATGACCTGCGGCCCTTCGCGGCCGGCGAGTTCGTCGACGCCCTGTTCGACCGGGACGGGAACGACGCCGCGCAATGATCGTCTTCGAGCACGTGGGCAAGCGCTACGGCGGGCGCTTCGAGGCGCTCGCCAACCTCGATTTCCGCGTGCGCCGCGGCGAGATGGTGTTCCTGACCGGCCACTCCGGGGCCGGCAAGAGCTCCCTGCTGCGGCTGATCATGCGCCTGGAGCGCCCCTCCCGGGGGCGAATCCTGGTGGCGGGCCATGACATCGACCGGCTCCACGCCAGCCAGGTGCCCTTCTACCGGCGCCAGATCGGCGTGGTCTTCCAGGACCACCAGCTGCTCCATGACCGCTCGATCTTCCACAACGTGGCGCTGCCCCTGGAGATCCAGGGCGTGGAGCCCCGGGAGGCGGCGCGGCGGGTGCGGGCGGCGCTGGACAAGGTGGGGCTGCTGCATCGCGAGAAGGCCCTGCCCATCGAGCTCTCCGGCGGCGAGCAGCAGCGGGTGGGCATCGCCCGGGCGGTGGTCAACAAGCCGGCCCTGCTGCTGGCCGACGAGCCCACCGGCAACCTCGACCCCCAGCTCTCCGCCGACATCATGGGGCTCTTCGAGGACTTCAACCGCATCGGCACCACGGTGATGATCGCCAGCCACGACCTGGCGCTGATCGCCCGGCTGCGCCACCGCATCCTGCGCCTGCGCGACGGGCGGCTGGTGGCCGATCAGGAGGCCGCATGAGTCGCCGTCCCGCCCCGCCGCCGCCCCGCGGGGCCCGCACCCACCGCACCCGTTCGTCGAGCCGCCTGCGCGGCTGGCTACGCCACCATCGGGCCATGGCCCTGGACAGCGCCTGGCGGCTGCTGAAGGCGCCCATCGGCAGCCTGGTAACCATGCTGGCCATCGCCATCGCCCTGGTGCTGCCGGCGGCGCTGTGGCTGACCCTGGACGGCGCCCGGCTGCTGGACGCCGAGCTGACCGAGAGCGCCACCCTGACCGTCTACCTGGCCCACCACGTGGACGAGGCCCAGGCCGAGCGGGTCGAGGAGGCGCTGGCGGCCAATGAGGCGATCGGCCGCACCCGGCTGATCACCGCGGCCGAGGGCATGGCGGAGTTCCAGCAGGCGCTGGGGCTGGCCGACGCCCTGGGGCGCCTGGAGGAGAACCCGCTGCCGGCCAGCGTGGTGGTGACCCCGCGGGACCCCTCGCCCGAGGCGGTGCGCGGCCTGGCCGGGGAGCTCGAGGCGATGACGGGGGTCGAGGAGGTGCGCCTGGACCTGGCCTGGATCGAGCGCCTGCGCCACCTGGCCGAGCTGGGGCGCCGCGTCGCCCTGGCGCTGGCAGTGCTGTTCGGCGGCGGGGTGCTGCTGGTGGTGGGCAACACCATCCGCCTGGCGGTGGAGAACCGCCGCAAGGAGATCGAGGTGGTGACCCTGATCGGCGCCACCCACGCCTTCGTGCGCCGGCCCTTCCTCTACAGCGGGGCCTGGTACGGGCTCGGCGGCGGCCTGCTGGCCTGGGGGCTCTTGACGCTCGGCAGCGAATGGCTGGCCGCCCCCGTCTCGGCCCTGGCGGCCAGCTACGGCGCCACGTTCAGCCTGCCGCGGCTGGGCGCCGCCGGTTCCGCGACCCTCGTGGGCTGTAGTATACTATTGGGCTGGTTGGGCGCCTGGATCGCGGTGAGCCGCCATCTTGCCGAGGTGAGGCCGCGCTAGCGGCACGAGGCCCGCGACGAGGCCGCCAGACGCCGGAAACCACGCCCTGGGCGTGGTTCCATGGAACATTACCCTGTTCCTGGCGTCTAACGTAGTTGAACGCCAATGTATTTCTGGGCTGACAAGGAGACATCCTGCACATGAGCACCAGTCTTCTTCCGGTGGGCCATCTCTCCCCGGGGCACGACCTCAACGGCTACCTCCAGGCGATCCGCAGCATCCCGCTGCTGACCGCCGAGGAGGAGAGCGAGCTGGCCTTCCGCCTGCATGACGAAGGCGACCTGGAGGCCGCCCGCCGCCTTGTGCTGTCGCACCTGCGCTTCGTCGTGCATATCGCCCGCAGCTATTCGGGCTATGGCCTGCCCCAGGCGGACCTGATCCAGGAGGGCAACGTCGGCCTGATGAAGGCGGTCAAGCGCTTCGATCCCAACCAGGGCGTGCGCCTGGTCTCCTTCGCGGTGCACTGGATCAAGGCGGAGATCCACGAGTTCGTGCTGCGCAACTGGCGCATCGTGAAGATCGCCACCACCAAGGCCCAGCGCAAGCTGTTCTTCAACCCGCGCAGCGCCAAGAAGCGCCTGGCCTGGCTGAGCGGCGACGAGGTCGACGCCATCGCCAAGGACCTCGACGTCAAGCCCGAGGTGGTGCGCGACATGGAGGGCCGCCTCTCCGCCCACGATGCCGGCTTCGATGCCGCCCCGGGCGAGGACGAGGAGAGCAGCTGGCAGGCGCCGGTGCACTACCTCGAGGATGCCTCCGCCGACCCGGCCGTCCGGCTCGAGGAGAGCGACTGGGAGGACGATGCCACCCACCGTCTGCAGCTGGCCCTGGCCGCCCTGGACGAGCGCTCCCGGGACATCCTGCAGCGCCGCTGGCTGGCCGACGAGAAGGCTACCCTGCACGAGCTGGCCGACGTCTACGGCGTCTCCGCCGAGCGCATCCGCCAGCTCGAGAAGAACGCCATGAAGAAGATCCGCCAGCAGATCGGTGACGCCCTGGCAGCGTAAGCCCGGAAGGCAGCTTCACTTTTCAGTGGTGCCAAACCTAGATAACCCCCGTCGGATGAGAGTCCGGAGGGGGTTATTCATTGACGGGAGAGGGACCGGCTACGCCGGCTGCGGGCTCTCGCGCAGCAGCTGGGCCGAGAGCAGCGCCCACTGTGCCTCCCAGTGCTCGGTGGGGCGGCGCTTGAAGTCGCTTCTCACGTACTGGCTGATGCGCCCCTCGGCGGCGGCCAGCAGCAGGTTGGCGGCGGCGGAGGCGGGCAGGCAGAGGCGGCGCCCCTCGCGCAGCTCCGCCTCGCGCAGCACCTGCTTGAGCTGGGTCTCGAGCCGCTCGAAGAGCTGGTGGATGCGCACCCGCAGGCGTGCGGTCTCGCCGGTGAGCACGCCGCCGTCGAGCAGCCGGGAGAGCCCGGGGTTCTTCTCGGCGAAGGCCAGCAGCAGGGTGAGCAGCGCCCCGCAGCGCGGCAGCGCCTCCGGGCTCTCCTCGAGGATGCGGGTGATGCGCGCGAAGAGCGTCTCCTCGATGAACTCGATGAGCCCCTCGAACATGCGCGCCTTGCTGGGGAAGTGGCGGTAGAGGGCGGCCTCGGAGACGCCGACCTGCTTCGCCAGGGCGGCCACGGTGATGCGCTTGCCGCTGTCCTCCTCCAGCATCAGGGCCAGCGCCTGCAGGATCTGCTCGCGGCGGCTGGGCGTGGGGGTTGCCTGCGTCATAGTGTTCTTTTCTTTTCTGATGGTCGACCCATGCTAGCCGCGGACCCCGCATCGCGCAAAGCGAGACGCCGAGCCCGCGGCCGGCGCGTCACGCGTCCGTGGTGGTGTCGGTGATCAGGGTGCCGACCCCGGCGTTGGTGAAGATCTCCAGCAGGGTGGCGTGGGGCACCCGGCCGTCGATGATATGGGCGCTCTTCACGCCGCCCTTGACCGCCTCCAGGGCGCAGCGGATCTTGGGCAGCATGCCGCCGTGGATGGTGCCGTCACTGATCAGCTCGTCCACCTGGGCGGTGGTCAGCCCGGTGAGCACCTCGCCCTCGGCGTTCATCAGGCCGGCCACGTTGGTCAGCAGCATCAGCTTCTCGGCGCCCAGGGCCTCGGCCACCTTGCCGGCCACCAGGTCGGCGTTGATGTTGTAGCTGTGGCCCTCGGCATCGACGCCGATGGGGGCGATCACCGGGATGAAGTCGCGCTCGGCGAGCATTTCGATCAGGTCGGTGGAGATGTGCTCCACCTCGCCCACGTGGCCGATGTCGATGATCTCGGGCACCGTCATCTCCGGGGTCTGGTGCTCGACCTTGAGCTGGCGGGCGCGGATCTGGCTGCCGTCCTTGCCGGTGAGGCCGATCGCCTTGCCGCCGCACTGGTTGATCAGGTTGACGATGCCCTTGTTGACCAGGCCGCCCAGCACCATCTCCACCACGTCCATGGTCTCGGCGTCGGTGACCCGCATGCCGTTGACGAAGCGCGACTCGATGTTGAGCTTCCTGAGCAGGTCGCCGATCTGCGGGCCGCCGCCGTGGACCACCACCGGGTTGATGCCCACCTCCTTCATCAGCACCATGTTGCGGGCGAAGGAGTCGATCAGGGTGTCCTCGGTCATGGCGTTGCCGCCGTACTTCACCACCACGGTCTTGCCGGTGAAGCGCTGGATATAGGGCAGCGCCTCGGAGAGCACTTCCACTACCAGGCGCGGGTCGCGGGTCTGTTCGGTCATGTCGTTCCCTTCTCTTGCTCGTGCTCTTGCTCTTGGCGGAGCCGCCGCGGGCGCGGCGGCGGTCATCGATCCCGTGGGCTCAGAGCGCCACGTCCAGCTCGGGGGCGACCCTGGCCAGGGCGGCGGCGAACTGCGCCTTGATGCGCTCGAGCGCCGTCTCGCTCTTGCCCTCGAAGCGCAGTACCAGCACCGGAGTGGTGTTGGAGGCGCGGCACAGGCCCCAGCCGTCCGGGTAGTCGACGCGAATGCCGTCCAGGGTGGTCTTCACCCCCTCCTCGCCGAACTCCCCCTCGCGGGCCAGGCGGGCCACCAGGTCGAACTTGGTCTCGTCGGTGGCGGTGATGTTGATCTCCGGGGTGCCGATGTCCTGGGGGTAGCGGTCGAAGAAGGCGTCGGCGTCGAGGTCCTGGCGGGAGAGGATCTCCAGCAGGCGGGCGGCGCCGTAGAGGCCGTCGTCGAAGCCGTACCAGCGCTCCTTGAAGAAGATATGGCCGCTCATCTCGCCGGCAAGTGCAGCGCCGGTCTCCTTCATGCGCGCCTTGATCAGCGAGTGGCCGGTGCGCCACATCTCGGGCTCGCCGCCGGCCTCGTCGATCACCCGGGCCAGGTTGCCGGTGCACTTGACGTCGAAGATCACCTTGGCGCCCGGGTTGCGCTCGAGCATGTCCTCGGCGAAGGCCATCATCAGGTGGTCGGGGTAGATCAGCCGGCCGGAGGGGGTGATCACGCCGAGGCGGTCGCCGTCGCCGTCGAAGGCCAGGCCGATGTCGGCGCCGCTCTCCTTCACCACGCGGATCAGGTCCACCAGGTTCTCGGGCTTGCCCGGGTCCGGGTGATGGTTGGAGAAGGTGCCGTCGATCTCGGCAAACAGCGGCAGCGTCTCGGCGCCGAGCTTCTCCACCAGCGCAGGGCCGAGCTCGCCGGCCACGCCGTTGCCGCAGTCCACCACCGCCTTGAGCGGGCGCGCCAGGCGCACGTCGGAGAGGATTCTCGCCAGGTAGGCATTGCGCACGTCCACCTCGCGCACGCTGCCCGTGCCCTCGGTCAGGTCGCCCGTGGTGATGCGCGTATGCAGGGCGGTGATGGCGTCGCCGGAGAGGGTCTCGCCGGCCAGCACGATCTTGAAGCCGTTGTAGTCCGGCGGGTTGTGGCTGCCGGTGACCATGACGCCGGAGGCGGTGCCGTCCAGCACGTGGGTGGCGAAGTAGAGCACCGGGGTGGGCACCATGCCGATGTCGATGACGTCGCGGCCGGCGGCGTTCAGGCCGCGGGTCAGGGCCGCCTGGAGGCGCGGGCCGGAGAGGCGGCCGTCGCGGGCCACCACCACGGTGGACTCGCCGCGGGCGGCGGCCTCGCTGCCGATGGCGCGGCCGATCGCCTCGACGGCCGGCTCGGTCAGGGTGTCGTCGACGATGCCGCGGATGTCGTAGGCGCGGAAGATGGAGGCGGGAGCGGTCTGGATCTCGTCTGTCATGGGTGTCCTTGTCCTGTGGGTCGCGTCGGGGCGGATGTCAGTGGCGGCCCGAGCTGCCGAAGCCGCCGGCGCCGCGGCGGCTGGCGTCGAAGTCGTCGACCAGCTCGAGCTCGGCCTGCACCACGGGAACAAGCACATACTGTGCCAGTCGCTCGAAGGGCTCGAGGGTGAAGGGGGCCTGGCCGCGGTTCCACACCGAAATCATCAGCTCGCCCTGGTAGTCGGAGTCGATCAGGCCGACCAGGTTGCCGAGCACGATGCCGTGCTTGTGGCCCAGCCCCGAGCGGGGCAGGATCAGGCCGGCGAGGCCGGGGTCGGCGATATGGATGGCGAGCCCGGTGCGCACCAGCTCGCACTGGCCGGGGGCCAGCGTCAGGGGCGCCTCGAGCAGGGCGCGCAGGTCCATGCCGGCGGAGCCGTCGGTGGCGTAGCCGGGCAGATAGTCGCGCAGGCGCTCGTCGAGGAGCTTCACGGCCAGGCGGGGCCGAGCGGCGGGTCGGGGGGTGTCGGACATCGGGAGATTCCAGGGTCGTGGGTCGGATTCAGGGGTGCCGGCGCGCCTGCAGGCAGGCGAGGGCGCGGTGCATCACCGCCATGGCGAGCCGTGACTTGGTCTGGGGTGCGAGCTCTTCCTCGGCGAGAGCGTCGCCTTCCGGCGACGCCTTCTCCTGCCGGGCCGCCTCCCGCCACAGCACCAGGGCGGCGTTGTCGTCGGCGCCGAAGCCGAGCCCCTCGCGGGAGACGTCGTTGGCCACGATCATGTCCAGCCTCTTGCGGGTAAGCTTGTCCCGGGCATAAGCCGCGAGGTCACGGGTCTCGGCGGCGAAGCCCACCACGAAGGGGCGCCGGGCCTCCGGCAGGGCGGCCACGCTGGCGATGATATCGGGGTTCTTGACCAGCCGCAGGGTCAGCCCCTCCTCGCCCTCGACCTTCTTGATCTTGTGCTCGGCGGCCTGCTCGGCGCGGTAGTCGGCCACCGCGGCGCAGCCGATGAACAGATCGCTCTGCTCTGCCAGCCGCATTGCGGCCTCGTGCATCTCGAGGGCCGTCTCCACCTCGAGGCGCGCCACGCCCGCCGGGCAGGGGAGGTTGACCGGGCCGCTGATCAGGGTAACACGGGCACCCAGGGCGGCGGCGGCCTCGGCCAGGGCGTAGCCCATCTTGCCGGAGCTGTGGTTTGAGAGGTAGCGCACCGGGTCCAGCGGCTCCCGGGTGGGGCCGGCGGTGATGGTCACGGCCATGCCCGCGGCCGGGGCGTCGCCGGTGTTCGACACCTGGCTCGCGTCCAGCAGCGCCGCGAGAATCGCCTCGGGCTCCAGCATGCGCCCGGGCCCCACGTCGCCGCAGGCCTGGTCGCCGCTCGCAGGCCCCAGCAGGCGCCAGCCGTCCTCCACGAGCCGGGCGGCGTTGCGCGCCGTCGCCGGGTGGCGCCACATCGCCTGGTTCATGGCCGGGGCCATCACCTTCTCGGCTTCGCTGGCCAGGCACAGGGTGGTCAGCAGGTCGTCGGCCATGCCGGCGGCCAGCCGTGCCATCAGGTCGGCGGTGGCGGGGGCGATCAGGATGGTATCGGCCCAGCGGGCCAGCTCGATGTGGCCCATGCCGGCTTCGGCTTCCGGGTCGAGCAGCGAGGTGCGTACCGGCTCGCCGGTCAGCGCCTGCAGGGTGAGCGGGGTAATGAAGGCCTGGGCGCCCTCGGTCATGACGACGCGCACCTCGCAGCCAGCCTGCTTGAGCAGGCGGGCGAGCACGGCGCTCTTGTAGGCGGCGATGCCGGCGCTGATGCCGAGCAGTACGCGGCGGGAGGGCGATGGCATGGACGAATTCCCGGCGGTGATATCAGCCGCCTACCTTACCACCGGCGCCCCACCTTGCGTAGACGAGCCGACCTCACAGGAAGAGCGGCTACACTGAGCTCAAGAGGACAGGACAAGACAGGGCAGGGAGGCGGCAATGTCGATCAGGAACTGGCCGGAGGGGGAGCGCCCCCGGGAGAAGCTGCTGGCGCTGGGGTCGGAGGCGCTGTCGGACGCTGAGCTGCTGGCGATCTTCCTGCGAGTGGGGCTGCCCGGCCGTTCGGCGGTGGACCTGGCCCGCGACCTGCTGCTGGAGTTCGGTGGGCTGCGCCAGCTGCTGGAGGCGGACCGCGAGCGCTTCTGCGCCGCCCGGGGCATGGGCAGCGCCAAGTACGTACAGCTGCAGGCCACGCTGGAGCTCTCCCGGCGCCACCTGGCCAGCCAGCTGGCCCGGGGCGAGGCGCTGACCTCGCCCACCCTGGTGCGCTCCTACCTCGCCGCGCAGTTGCGCCACCTGGGGCACGAGGAGTTTGCCGCGCTCTTCCTCGACAGCCAGCACCGGGTGATCCGCTACGAGTCGCTGTTCCGCGGCACCCTGGACAGCGCCTCGGTCTACCCCCGGGAGGTGGCCCGTCGTGCCCTGGAGCTGGGGGCCGGGGCGATCATCTTCGCCCACAACCACCCGTCCGGGGTGGCCGAGCCCAGTGATGCCGACCGGCGCATCACCGATCGGCTGCGCGAGGCGCTGGGGCTCTTCGAGATCCGCGTGCTGGACCACTTCGTGGTGGGGGATGGCGAGGTGGTCTCCTTTGCCGAGCGGGGGTGGCTCTAGCGCTTTATCGGGCGCTTTGATAAACTGCGCGCCCGGCTGCGCTCGGTTCCTGGGTTTGACGTCGATCTGACGTCCGGGATTCAGGGTCGCAAGCATGCTCTCCGCCATCGGTTGGCCACGTGCGCCACGCCCCGTTGCGGCGCCACCTTATGCCCTGCTGGATCTGCGCTGCGCGCTTGCCCGGCGTGGCGGTCTCTGGTATAAAGTGCAGCCTTTGAATTCCCTGGGGTCAAATTTCACGGGATCTCCCGGTTTGCCCGACAGGTTTTGAACACTCAGGGTTCGCGCATCAGGCGCCGAACACCTGGCCCAGCGGTTGGAGGCTCCAATGTCAAAAGTATGTCAGGTTACCGGCAAGCGCCCGGTGACTGGTAACAACGTTTCACACTCCCAGCGCAAGACCCGTCGTCGGTTCCTGCCGAACCTGCACACCCATCGCTTCTGGGTGGAGTCCGAGAACCGCTTCGTCAAGCTGCGCGTCTCCTCCAAGGGCATGCGTGTGATCGACAAGAAGGGCATCGACGCGGTGCTCAGCGACATCCGCAAGCGCGGCGAAGCCGTCTAGGCGACCCCGTCTAAGCGATATCCATTCAGGGAGCAGCAGTCATGCGTGACAAGATCAAGCTGGTGTCCAGTGCCGGTACCGGCCACTTCTACACCACCGACAAGAACAAGCGGAACACCCCGGACAAGCTCGAGTTCAAGAAGTTTGACCCGGTTGTCCGCAAGCACGTGATGTACAAGGAAGCCAAGATCAAGTAAGCCTTGGTCGTCTTCCGCAGGTGTTCTTGCCTGTCCCCCTGAACCCGGCTCCACTGGCCGGGTTCAGGCGTTTGTAGGGCTCTTGGCAGAGCCCCCCTTGTGGAGGCCCCCAGGCGGCCGAGCCGAGCGATACATCATGCCCGAACTGCCCGAAGTCGAGACGACCCGCCGCGGCATCGCCCCCCACGTGGAGGGGCGCGAGATCACCGAGGTCATCGTGCGCCAGCCGCGGCTGAGGGTGCCGGTGCCCGCCGACCTGGCCGAGCGCCTGGTGGGGGCGCGCATCGGGACGCTGGCCCGGCGCGCCAAGTACCTGCTGGTGCCGCTGGCCGGGGGCGACTCAGCTTGCGGTAATCTGGCCGGCGGCACCCTGCTGTGGCACCTGGGCATGTCCGGCAGCCTGCGCATCACCCGGGTCGGTGAGCTGCCCAGGAAGCACGACCACGTCGACCTGGTGTTCGAGGATGGCGCCCTGCTGCGCTACCACGACCCGCGCCGCTTCGGCTTCGTCGACTGGCTCGCCGGTACCCCCGAGCAGGACCTGCGCCTGGCCCGCCTGGGGCCGGAGCCCCTGTCGGAGGCCTTCGACGGCGCGCGGCTCTTCGCGCTCTCCCGCGGACGCCGGGTGGCGGTGAAGCCCTTCCTGATGGACAACGCTGTGGTGGTGGGGGTGGGCAACATCTACGCCTCCGAGGCGCTGTTCATGGCCGGCATCGACCCGCGCCGCGCCGCCGGGCGCATCTCCCGCGAGCGCTACGACCGCCTGGCCGCCGCCGCCCGGGAGGTGCTGGCCGCCGCCATCACCCAGGGCGGCACCACCCTGCGCGACTTCGTCGGTGGCACCGGCGAGCCGGGCTACTTCAAGCAGCGCCTCAACGTCTACGGCCGCCACGGCCAGCCCTGCCGGCAGTGCGGCGCCGAACTGCGCCTCGTCACCCTCGGGCAGCGGGCCAGCGTCTACTGTCCCCACTGCCAGACCTGATTCTCGAGAGATTCCCATGACCCTGTCCTCCCTGCGCCTCAACAAGCACGCCGACCGCCGCCTCAAGGCCGGCCACCTGTGGCTCTACTCCAACGAGATCGACACCGGCGCCACCCCGCTCAAGGGCCTTGCGCCCGGCCAGCAGGTGGTGGTGGAGGCCGCCAACGGCAAGGCGCTGGGCGTGGCCTACGTCAACCCGAACTCGCTGATCTGCGCGCGGCTGGTCTCCCGGGACCCCAAGCAGGGGCTCGACCGCTCGCTGCTGGTGCATCGCCTCAACCAGGCCCTGGCCCTGCGCCAGCGCCTCTTCGCCGCGCCCTACTACCGGCTGGTGCACGGCGAGGGTGACCTGCTGCCGGGCCTGGTGATCGACCGCTTCGCCGACACCCTGGTGGTGCAGCTCAACACCGCCGGCATGCAGGCGGTGCTGCCCGAGCTGCTCGACGCCCTGGACAAGGTGCTCGCGCCGACCACGGTGGTGCTGCGCAACGACACCAGCGGCCGCCGTCAGGAGGGCCTCGAGCTCGGCGTGGAGGTGGTCAAGGGCGAGGTGGGTGATCCCGTGCTGCTGGAAGAGAACGGCGTGCGCTTCGCCGCCCCGGTGCTCGACGGCCAGAAGACCGGCTGGTTCTATGACCACCGCGTCAACCGCGCCTGGCTCAACCAGTACGTGGCCGGCAAGCGGGTGCTGGACCTGTTCAGCTACGTGGGCGGCTGGGGCGTGCAGGCAGCCGCCCACGGCGCCCGCGAGGTGCTCTGCGTGGATTCCTCCGCGGCGGCCCTCGAACGGGTGGCCGAGAACGCCGCCCTGAACGGCCTTCACGAGCGGGTGGCGGTGGGCGAGGGCGATGCCTTCGAGGCGCTGGCGGCGCTCAAGGCCGACGGCGAAGAGTTCGACGTGGTGATCCTCGACCCGCCGGCCTTCATCAAGAAGCGCAAGGACATCCCCGTCGGCGAGCATGCCTACGGCAAGCTCAACCGCGAGGCGATGCGCCTGCTGGGCCGCGATGGCCTGCTGCTGTCGGCGTCGTGCTCCATGCACCTGGCGCCGGAGCGGCTGGTGGACGTGGTGCGCGGTGCGGTGCGCCACCAGGACCGCCACGGCCAGATCCTCTTCCAGGGCCATCAGGGGCCGGACCACCCGGTGCACCCGGCGATTCCGGAGACCAGCTACCTCAAGGCCCTGGGCGTGCGGGTCTTCCGGGACTGACGAAGAAGGCGTCTTCGACGCCCGCTGGAGCGGCGGGGGCGCAGCGCCCCCCGATGGATCTGCGAGGAGCGTGCCATGGAGTGGGATCTTCCCGAGCCCTTTTTCATCGAGCTCGTCGTCGAGCCCTCGGCCATCGACGAGTACGACCACGTCAACAACGCCGAGTACCTGCGCTGGATCGAGCAGGTGAGCTGGGCCCACTCCGACTCCCTGGGGCTGACCCTGGCGCGCTACCGCGAGCTGGATCGCGGCATGGCGGTGCATCGCCATGAGCTGGACTACCTGGCGCCGGCCTTCGAGGGTGACCGCCTGGCCCTGGCCACCTGGATCATCGCCGCCGACAGCCGCCTGACCCTGATCCGTCGCTTCCAGCTGGTCCGCCCGGCGGACGGAAGGACCCTGCTCAAGGCCCGCACTCGCTTCGCCTGCATCGAACTCTCCAGCGGTCGTCCCCGGCGGCTGCCCGAGGAGTATCGGCGAATCTACGGCGAGGCGGCCGTGGCCGAGTGACCTGGTCGCCTTGTGGGGGAGCCCGCGTTACCATAGCGGGCATTTCCGAACAGCAGAGTCCGCTTTCCCCATGAGTGCAGCTTCCGCGAAGACCCGCGTTCTCACCGGCATCACCACCACCGGTACGCCCCACCTGGGCAACTACGTCGGGGCCATCAAGCCCGCCATCGAGGCGAGCCAGGACCCGAACGTGCAGTCCTACTATTTTCTGGCCGACCTGCATGCGCTGATCAAGTGCCAGGAGCCGCGCCGGGTGCAGGAGGCGCGCCTTGAGATCGCCGCCACCTGGCTGGCGCTGGGGCTGGATACCGACAATGCCATCTTCTATCAGCAGTCCGATATTCCCGAGATCCCCGAGCTCACCTGGATGCTCTCCTGCGTCTGCGCCAAGGGGCTGATGAACCGCGCCCACGCCTACAAGGCCGCGGTGGCGGAGAACGAGTCCGCCGGCAACCAGGACCCCGACAAGGGCATCACCATGGGGCTGTTCGGCTACCCCGTGCTGATGGCCGCCGACATCCTGATGTTCAACGCCAACAAGGTGCCGGTGGGCCGCGACCAGATCCAGCACATCGAGATGGCCCGCGATATCGCCGGGCGCTTCAACCACCTCTACAAGGGCGACTACTTCGCCCAGCCCGAGGCGGTGGTCGACGACAACGTGGCGGTGCTCAATGGCCTGGACGGGCGCAAGATGTCCAAGAGCTACAACAACACCATCCCGCTGTTCACGCCCGAGAAGAAGCTGCTCAAGCTGGTGCGCAAGATCAAGACCAACTCCCTGGAGCCTGGCGAGCCCAAGGACCCCGACACCTGCACCCTGTTCCAGATCTACTCGGCCTTCTCCGGTCCGGAGGCGACCGCCGCCATGCGTGCCGAGTACGAGAACGGCATCGGCTGGGGCGAGGCCAAGAACCGTCTCTTCGAGACCCTCAACGAGCAGCTGCGCGAGCCCCGCGAGCGCTACCAGGCACTGCTGGAGGACCCCGGCCACATCGAGGCGGTGCTGCATAAGGGCGCCGAACGCGCCCGGGCCGAGGCGGCGCCCTTCATGGATCGCCTGCGCCAGGCGGTGGGCCTGGGCCGCTTCGTCTGATCGCCAACCCGGCTGTCGTTAAAGGGGCCTTCTGGCCCCTTTCGCCGTTTATACCCATGCCCTGACGCTATCGAGGTGATAGTGCTTATTAATTTATGTCATTTTCGTCTTAGGATTTTCATTTAAATTCTTTTGCGTTCTTTGCATAGATGATTAGCATGCCCTCCTCCACGGGCGCGCCCCGCCTGTCCTGATGCTACCGAGAGAGCCCTCCATGAGTGAACTCGCCCTGACCCGACGCTCACGACTTGCCGTACCCGCGGTGGCCGCCGGCGCCCTGCTGCTGGGTGCCCTTGCCGTCGGCGCCGCCTTCGGCGCGCGTATCGGCGTGCTGATGGTGATCGGCGGCCTGCTGGGCATGGTGCTCTACCATGCCGCCTTCGGCTTCACCGCCGCCTGGCGGGTCTTCATCACCGAGCGCCGCGGCCGCGGCCTGCGCGCCCAGATGGTGATGCTGGCCATCGCCGTGCTGCTCTTCTTCCCCGCCCTGGGCGCCGGCACCCTCTTCGGCAGTCCGGTGAGCGGCTATGTGGCCCCGGTGGGCGTCTCGGTGATCTTCGGCGCCTTCCTGTTCGGCATCGGCATGCAGCTGGGGGGCGGCTGTGCCTCCGGCACCCTCTTCACCGCCGGCGGCGGCAACGCCCGTATGCTGATCACCCTGCTGTTCTTCGTGGTGGGCTCGGTGATCGGCACCGCCCACTTCGCCTGGTGGCAGAGCCTGCCCGCCTTCCAGCCGGTCTCCCTGGTGCAGACTGCCGGCGTGGGCGGCGGCATCGTGGTGAGCCTCGCGCTCTTCGCCGCCATCGCCGCCTTCACCGTGGTGATGGAGAAGCGCCGCCATGGTCAGCTGGAGCAGACGCCGCGCATCGACGCCGGCAACCAGCGCTGGCTGACTGGCCCCTGGCCGCTGCTCTTCGGCGCCGTGGCCCTGGCACTGCTCAACTACGCCACCCTGGCCCTGGCCGGCCGCCCCTGGGGCGTCACCGGCGCCTTCGCCCTGTGGGGCGCCAAGGGCTTCGAGCTGCTGGGCGGCGACGTGACCGGCTGGGGCTACTGGCAGGCGCCGGGTAACGCCGCGGCCCTGCAGGCCAGCGTGTGGAGCGACATCACCACGGTGATGAACGTCGGCATCATGGTCGGCGCCCTGGTCGCCGCCTCCCTGGCCGGGCGCTTCGCCCCCAACTTCCGCATCCCGGCCAAGTCGGTGCTGGCGGCGGTGATCGGCGGCATCATGCTTGGCTATGGCGCCCGCCTGGCCTTCGGCTGTAACATCGGCGCCTACTTCGGCGGCATCGCCTCCGGCAGCCTGCACGGCTGGGTGTGGCTCATCGCCGCCTTCGCCGGCAACATGATCGGCGTGCGGCTGCGCCCGCTCTTCTTCGAGGGCGAGGCGGCCCGCCAGCCGGCGGCCAAGGGCTGCTGAGCCCCGTCTCGCAAGGTGAATTTCGCGTGATCTCGCGCCCCGGCCCAGGCCGGGGCGCGCGCTTTTGGGGCGTGGTAAAGTATTCCAAAAGCGCCGCCAGAGCGCTAACGACCCGTTCCAGTCACCGCACCGAGAGCCGAGATGACCAACGACACCAAGCGCCCCCTCTACATTCCCTATGCCGGCCCTCCGCTGCTGGAGATGCCGCTGCTCAACAAGGGCAGCGCCTTCAGTCAGGAGGAGCGCATCGAGTTCAATCTGATCGGCCTGCTGCCCCAGTGCGTGGAGTCCATCGAGGAGCAGCTGGAGCGGGCCTACCGGCAGTATCGCCAGTGCCAGAATGACCTGGACAAGCATATCTACCTGCGTGCCATCCAGGACGACAACGAGACCCTCTACTTCCGCCTGGTGTCCGAACACCTCGAGGAGATGCTGCCGATCATCTATACGCCGACCGTGGGCAAGGCGTGTCAGGAGTTCTCCAACATCTATCGCAACCACCGCGGGCTGTTTATCGCCTACCCGGATCGCGATCGCATGGATGACATCCTGCGCAGCGCCACCAAGAATCAGGTCAAGGTAATCGTGGTGACCGACGGCGAGCGCATCCTCGGCCTCGGCGACCAGGGCAGCGGCGGCATGGGCATCCCCATCGGCAAGCTGGCGCTCTACACCGCCTGCGGCGGCATCAGCCCTGCCTACACCCTGCCGATCATGCTCGACGTGGGCACCAACAACCAGGCGCTGCTCGACGACCCCATGTACATGGGCTGGCGCCATGAGCGCATCGGCCAGGAGGAGTACGACGCCTTCATCGCCCAGTTCATCGAGGCGGTGAAGCGCCGCTGGCCCAATGTGCTGCTGCAGTTCGAGGACTTCGCCCAGGCCAACGCGGTGCCGCTGCTGGAGCGCTATCGCGATGAGCTCTGCTGCTTCAACGATGACGTCCAGGGCACCGCCTCGGTGGTGGTGGGCACCCTGATGGCCGCCTGCGAGGCGCGCGACGAGGGCATCGGCCAACAGCGGGTGGTCTTCGTGGGGGCGGGGTCTGCCGGCTGCGGCATTGCCGAGCAGGTGGTGGTGGCCATGCAGGCCGAGGGGCTCACCGAGAAGGAGGCCCGCGCCCGGGTCTTCATGGTCGACCGCGAGGGGCTGGTCACCGCGGAGCAGACCTGGCTGCGTGACTTCCAGAAGCGCCTGGCCCATGACCCGGCGCTGACCGAGGGCTGGCAGGGCCAGGAGCTGGTGGAGACGATTCGCCGGATCAAGCCCACGGTGCTGATCGGCGTCTGCGGCCGGCCGGGCATCTTCACCGAGGAGGTGGTGCGCACCATGCACGCCGGCTGCGAGCGGCCGGTGATCATGCCGCTCTCCAACCCCACCTCCCAGGCCGAGGCGCTGCCCGAGGACGTGATCCGCTGGACCGAGGGCGCGGCCCTGGTGGCCACCGGCAGCCCCTTCGCGCCGGTGGAGTACGAGGGGCACACCTACCCCATCGCCCAGTGCAACAACTCCTACATCTTCCCGGGCATCGGCCTGGGCGTGGTGGCCTCCGGCGCGAAGCGGGTCACCGACGACATGCTGATGGCGGCCTCCCGGGCGCTGGCCCGGGAGGCGCCCATCGTCAAGGAGGGGGAGGGCGCGCTGCTGCCGCCGCTCTCGAAGATCCGCGAGCTCTCCAAGGCGATCGCCTTCGACGTGGCCGCCCAGGCCCAGGGCGAAGGGGTGGCGCTGAGGACCGACGGCATCAAGCTGCGGGCGGCCATCGAGCGCAACTGCTGGGTCCCGGAGTATCGCCTCTACCGCCGCCGTTCCTTCTGATAGTGCACTGATTCACTACTGCGCTCGATATGCTGGCCGCCGGCGGTGCTCGCAATCCTCATTGAGCAGCCAGTCAACTCCGGTTGCTCTGCTCCGGCGGCAGCCAGCCTATCTTCGCTCGTGACGTGAATCAGAAGCACTATGTAATGAGATGAAAAAGGCCCTGCCGGTTCACCGGCAGGGCCTTTCTGGTTTACATGGCAGCGCTCAAGGCGTCATCGGCGGCAGGCCAGACTACCTAGGCGGCTCCACCTAGGCGGCCCCAATCATACGGCGCAGCACATAGTGGAGGATGCCGCCGTGGCGGTAGTACTCCAGCTCGTTGGCGGTGTCGATGCGGCAGAGCGCCTCGATGTGCTTCTCGCCCTTGTCGCTCTTGATGGTGACCTTCACCTTGCCGCCCGGGGTGAGCTCGGCGAGCCCCGCGATGGAGACCCGCTCGTCGCCGTTGAGGCCGAGGCTCTGGCGGCTCTCCCCTTCGGGGAACTGCAGCGGCACCACGCCCATGCCGATCAGGTTGGAGCGGTGGATGCGCTCGAAGGACTCGGCGATCACCGCCCGCACCCCGAGCAGGCGCGTGCCCTTGGCGGCCCAGTCGCGGCTGGAGCCGGTGCCGTACTCCTTGCCGGCGATCACCACCAGGGGCGTTCCCTCCTGCTGGTAGCGCATGGCGGCGTCGTAGATGGCCATCTGCTCGCCGGAGGGGACGTGGCGAGTCTCGCCGCCGATCACGCCGTCGAGCATCTCGTTTCTGATGCGCACGTTGGCGAAGGTGCCGCGCATCATGATCTCGTGGTTGCCGCGCCGTGAGCCATAGGAGTTGAAGTCCACCGGCCTGATGCCGCGCTCCTGCAGGTAGCGCCCGGCGGGGCTGTCGGGCTTGATGCTGCCGGCCGGTGAGATGTGGTCGGTGGTCACCGAGTCGCCGAGCAGCGCCAGGATACGGGCGTCCTCGACATCCTCGATGGCGTCGGGCTCGCGCCCCATGCCCTCGAAGAAGGGTGGGTGCTGGATGTAGGTGGAGTCCTCCGACCATTCGTAGACCTTGCTCCGGGGCACCTCGAGGGCCTGCCACGTCTCGTCGCCGTCGAACACCTCGGCGTACTCCTTCGAGAACATGGCGGTGTTGACCTTGGCCACCGCCTCGGCGATCTCCGCCTGGCTCGGCCAGATATCCCTGAGGGTGACCGGCTCGCCGTCCTTGCCGGTGCCGATGGGGTCCGTCGTCAGGTCGCAGCGCACGTTGCCGGCCAGGGCGTAGGCCACCACCAGGGGCGGCGAGGCGAGCCAGTTGGTCTTGACCAGCGGGTGTACCCGGCCCTCGAAGTTGCGGTTGCCGGAGAGTACCGAGGCCACGGTGAGGTCGCCCGCCTCGATGGCGCGCTCGATGGGCTCGGGCAGCGGCCCGGAGTTGCCGATGCAGGTGGTGCAGCCGTAGCCCACCAGGTGGAAGCCCAGGGCGTCGAGATCCTCGTCGAGGCCGGCGGTGGCCAGGTAGTCGGTGACCACCTTGGAGCCGGGGGCCAGCGAGGTCTTCACCCAGGGCCGGGTGGTCAGGCCCTTCTCGCGGGCCTTCCTGGCCAGCAGGCCCGCCGCCATCATCACGCTGGGGTTGGAGGTGTTGGTGCAGGAGGTGATGGCGGCGATCACCACGTCGCCCGGGTCGAGCTGGAACTGGTCGCCGTCGAGGTCCACCGCCTGGCTGTCACTATGGTCGAAGCTGCGCTCGACGCCCACGGCGGTCTGGCCGCCTTCGGACATCAGCTTGCCCTTCTCCACGCTGGCCTCGGTGGAGGAGAGCGGCTTGCCGTCCTCTTCCATGACCGCCTCGAAGGCGGCGGCCATGTCGCTCAGCGCCACGCGATCCTGGGGGCGCTTGGGCCCGGCCAGGCTGGCCTCAACCTCCCCCATGTCGAGCGCCAGGGTATCGGTGAAGACCGGTTCGGCGCCGGGCTCGCGCCACAGCCCCTGGGCCTTGCAGTAGGCCTCCACCAGGGCCACCTGGGCGTCGTCGCGGCCGGTCAGGCGCAGGTAGTCGAGGGTCTCCTCGTCCACCGGGAAGAAGCCGCAGGTGGCGCCGTACTCCGGTGCCATGTTGGCGATGGTGGCGCGGTCGGCCAGGGGCAGGTCCGCGAGGCCGTCGCCGTAGAACTCCACGAACTTGCCCACCACGCCCTTCTTGCGCAGCATCTGGGTCACGGTGAGCACGAGATCCGTGGCGGTGATGCCCTCGCGCAGCCTGCCGGTGAGCTTGAAGCCGATCACCTCGGGAATCAGCATCGAGACCGGCTGGCCGAGCATGGCGGCCTCGGCCTCGATGCCACCCACGCCCCAGCCGAGCACGCCCAGGCCGTTGATCATGGTGGTGTGGGAGTCGGTGCCCACCAGGGTGTCGGGGTAGGCAAAGGTCCGGCCGTCCTCCTCCTTCGTCCACACCGTCTGGCCCAGGTACTCCAGGTTGACCTGGTGGCAGATGCCGGTGCCGGGGGGGACCACCCGGAAGTTGTCGAAGGCCTGCTGGCCCCAGCGCAGGAACTCGTAGCGCTCGCGGTTGCGCTCCATCTCGATGGCCACGTTGTCCCGGAAGGCCGTGGCGTTGCCGAACTTGTCTACCATCACCGAGTGGTCGATGACCAGGTCCAGCGGGGAGAGCGGGTTGATGCGCGCCGGGTCCTCGCCCAGGGCCTCCACGGCGGCGCGCATGGAGGCGAGGTCCACCACCCCGGGCACGCCGGTGAAATCCTGCATCAGCACCCGGGCCGGGCGATAGCCGATCTCGCGGTCGGAGCGGGCCTCCTTCTGCCAGTCCACCAGCGCCTGCATGTCCTCCCGGGTGACGCTCTCGTCATCGGCGAAGCGCAGCTGGTTCTCGAGCAGAATCTTCAGCGTCTTGGGGAGCCGCTCGATGTCGCCCAGCGCCGCGGCGGCCTCGGGTAGGCTGTAGTAGTGGTAGGTCCTGTTGCCGACCTCGAGGGTCTTGAGGGTATCGGGGGTCGCGTCGGTGCTCATCGGTGTCCTCCTCATCGCGGAGAGTGAACGAACCATCCTGGTACTCTAGAGACATGGTCATGATAGGCGGCGTTTTCAACCGCTGCCCGTCAGGCCGCTTGAAACGGTGACGCCGGGCCGCCATCTTCCATGGCAAGGGCCATCCCAGGATGGCGTCGTCCCGTGACAGGCCGACGACGGCCGGGGAGTCCCCATGCACGAAGGCTGACGGCGGCGATAGCCCTGCGCTATGGCGCCGCCCACCGCGCCCGGATCCCGGCGCGGGCTGCTACAATGGCGCCACTTCAGAACCTGAACGTTATCCACGAGGTGTCTTCCATGAGCGATGTGCGTCACGAACGCCTGATCATCCTGGGCTCGGGCCCGGCCGGCTATACCGCCGCGGTCTATGCGGCCCGTGCCAACCTGAAGCCGCTGCTGATCACCGGGATGCAGGCGGGCGGCCAGCTGACCACCACCACCGACGTGGACAACTGGCCCGGCGACGACGCCGGCGTGCAGGGGCCGGAGCTGATGGAGCGCATGAAGCGCCACGCCGAGCGCTTCGACACCGAGGTGCTCTTCGACCATATCCACGAGGTGGAGCTGCGCCAGCGGCCCTTCACCCTCAAGGGCGACAACGGCACCTACACCTGCGATGCCCTGATCATCGCCACTGGGGCCAGCGCCCGCTACCTGGGGCTGCCCTCGGAGCAGCAGTTCATGGGCCGGGGGGTCTCCGCCTGCGCGACCTGCGACGGCTTCTTCTACCGCAACCAGGAGGTGGTGGTGGTGGGCGGCGGCAATACCGCCGTGGAGGAGGCGCTCTATCTGGCCAACATCGCCTCGAAGGTGACCCTGGTGCACCGCCGCGACAGCCTGCGCGCCGAGAAGATCCTCCAGGACAAGCTGTTCAAGAAGGCCGAGAACGGCAACGTGGTGCTGGAGTGGAACCACACCCTGGAGGAGGTGCTGGGCGACAACACCGGGGTGACCGGCGTGCGCCTGACGTCTACGCTGACCGGCGAGACCAAGGAGCTCCAGGCGCCCGGCGTGTTCATCGCCATCGGCCACAGCCCCAACACCGGCATCTTCGAGGGCCAGCTCGAGATGAGCGGCGGCTATATCCGGGTGAAGTCCGGCCTCGACGGCAACGCCACCGCCACCAGCGTGCCGGGCGTGTTCGCCGCCGGCGACGTCATGGACCATGTCTACCGCCAGGCGATCACCTCCGCCGGCAGCGGCTGCATGGCGGCCTTGGACGCTGAGCGCTACCTGGACGAGCTGTAAACCAGCGACAAGATCCGAGGCGGCTTACCCGGCGACAGGCCCCGGGGTGCCGGACCAGATCGGGGGCGCTGTAAATACGTCCCTGTACGCTACTTTTTCCTTCCCTGGAAAAAGACCCCCTCCAGGCCTATCCCCGGCGCCGCTCATGCTCCTTGAAGCTCGGGTCAATAATGCGGCGGCACCTCGTCCAGAGGGCCGGGGGCCGTCGCATCTCCCTCCTGCAGCGCCCGCTGCTGCTCGCGCAGCTTCTCCTGCATCAGGTCGTTGATGCGCTCCAGCCGGGTAAGCCGCCGCTCCTGTGTGGCGACGGCCTCGTCCAGGGTGTCGAGCCAGTGTTCCTGGTGGGCGATCCGGCTCTCCAGCGCCTCGAGGCGCTGTGCCAGGTCAAGGGACGCCCGATCGGCGCTCATGCTAGAATCGTCCCGCTGCGTGTCATCGTTCACCGTGGCACCTGCCTGTAGTTGTCTATTACGTTCATCACCAACAAGAGAGTCACTCGAGTCCATGAATCGAAAGGTCATGTTTCGTTGCAGCCTGGTCAGCCTGCTGCTGGCCGCCCCCGCGCCCCTGCTGATTGCCCTGTTCGTGCACCTCGCCGGCGGCGAACTCGCCGAGGCGCTGTTCGCCAGCCTCGAGATCGGCGGCATCGCCGTGGTCTACGTGGCCGCGGCGCTGGCGGTCTTCCTGCTGCTGCTGGTCGCCACCCTGGCGGTCAACGCGCTCACCCCGCAGCTGGTCAATCTGGCCGAGGTCGAGAACGACGATCGCGAGATCGGCGAGGTGAAGTGGTTCAACGTCAACAAGGGGTACGGCTTCATCACCCGCGACAGCGGCGAGGATGTCTTCGTCCACTTCCGTGCCATCCGCGGACGCGGTCATCGCACCCTGGCCGAGGGCCAGAAGGTCCGCTACCACATCATCGAGAATGAGAGGGGCCTGCAGGCCGACGACGTCACCGTCATTACCTGAAGAACGCCCGCTCCAGACAGCGCCCCGCCATCGTGCGGGGCGCTGTCGTTGTGAGGGCAGCCGGCGTTGTGGGGGCAGCCGATGCGGAAGGGCTCAGTGCCCCGAGTCGGGCCAGTCGATCTCGCTCTCGCTGCCGTCGGGCAGCACCTTGAGGAAGCGGTCCGGGTCGTCGCCGGGGTGCCAGCCGCCCAGTGAGCAGCGCACCTCGCAGCCCACCTGCGCCGCGGCGGCGCGTGCGCAGGCCGCATCGCTCTCCCAGGGGGTGTGGGGGCTGTCGAACCACAGGCTGGCGAAGCCGTCGGCGGCCTTCTCCACCAGCAGCACCGGGACCTCCTCGCCGTCGTGCTGGCCGCGGGTGCGCCACTTGCCCTTGCCGGCAGGCGAGAGCGGCGCGGCGCCGATGGCGGCGATGAGCCACTCGCCGATGGCCTCCACCGAGGGCCGGGCCAGGTAGATCTCGATATCGGGATAGCGCGCTTGGCTGTCGGATGTCATGTCGGCCTCAGGGTCGGGCGCTGCCGTTGATGAACAGGCGCTTCAGGATCGCCTCATAGACTCGGCTCAATTCGTCCAGGTCGGCGGCGCGGATGCGCTCGTTGACCTGGTGGATGGTGGCGTTGAGCGGGCCCAGCTCCACCACCTGGCTGCCCAGGGTGGCGATAAAGCGGCCATCTGACGTACCCCCCGAGGTCGAGAGCTCCGGGCGATGCCCCATCACCTCCTCCACGCCGAGCACGGCCGCCTCGACCAGCTCACCCTCGGCGGTGAGGAAGGGCTCGCCGTTCAGGGTCCAGTCGAGCTGGTAGTCGAGGCCGTGGGCGTCGAGGATCGCCGCGGTGCGCTGGCGCAGCTGCTCGTGGGTCAGCTCGGTGGAGAAGCGGAAGTTGAAGACCATCTCCACCTCGCCGGGGATGACGTTGGTGGCGCCGGTGCCGGAGCGGATATTGGAGATCTGGAAGCTGGTGGCCGGGAAGAAGTCGTTGCCGCTGTCCCAGTGCTCCCGGGTCAGGGCGTCCAGGGCCGGCAGCGCCTGGTGGATGGGGTTGCGTGCCAGGTGCGGGTAGGCCACATGGCCCTGCACCCCCTTGATATGCAGCACGCCGCCCAGCGAGCCGCGCCGGCCGTTCTTGATCACGTCGCCCAGCCGGGCGGTGGAGGAGGGCTCGCCGACGATGCAGTAGTCGAGCCGCTCGTGGCGCTCGCGCAGGTGCTCCACCACGGCGCGGGTGCCGTCCACCGCGGGGCCCTCCTCGTCGGAGGTGATCAGAAAACCGATCTGGCCGTGATGCTCCGGGTGGGCCGCCACGAAGCGCTCCACGGCGGTGACCATGGCAGCGAGGCTGCCCTTCATGTCGGCGGCGCCGCGGCCGCGCAGCATGCCGTCGTCGTCGATGCAGGGCTCGAAGGGCGGGTAGTCCCAGCGGGTGGGGGGGCCGCTGGGGACCACGTCGGTGTGGCCGGCGAAGGCCAGCAGCGGACCGTGATGGCCGCGGGTGGCCCAGAAGTTCTCCACCTCGCCGAAGGGCAGCCGCTCGATGTGGAAGCCGAGCGCCGCGAGGCGCTCGATCATCAGCGCCTGGCAGCCCAGGTCATCCGGCGTCACCGAGGGGCGCCGGATCAGCTCGAAGGCGAGCTGCAGGGTGGGGGAGAGGCCGGCCGGATCAGTTATGGGCATGCAGCGCCTCGTTGAGCGCGATGGCGCTCTTGTTGGTCAGGCACTCGATACGGCCGTTCTGGGAGTTGCGACGCAGCAGCAGGTCATCCTGGCCGGCCAGCTCGCGGGCGGCCACGGTCCGAACCTCCTGGCCCTGGTCGTCGAGCAGGGTGACCTTGGCGCCGGCGGTGAGGTAGAGGCCCGCCTCCACGGTGCAGCGGTCGCCCAGGGGGATGCCGATGCCGGCATTGGCGCCGATCAGGCAGCCCTCGCCCACCTTGATGACGATGTTGCCGCCGCCGGAGAGGGTGCCCATGGTGGAGCAGCCGCCGCCGAGGTCCGAGCCCTTGCCGACCATCACGCCGGCGGAGATGCGGCCTTCGATCATGCCGGGGCCTTCGGTGCCGGCGTTGAAGTTGACGAAGCCCTCGTGCATCACGGTGGTGCCCTCGCCCAGGTAGGCGCCCAGGCGCACCCGGGCGGTGTCGGCGATGCGCACGCCGCCCGGCACCACGTAGTCGGTCATCTTCGGGAACTTGTCGACGCAGTCCACCGAGAGGGTACGGCCGGCCAGGCGCGCCTTGAGGCGGCGAGCGGGCAGCTCCTCGATGTCGATGGGGCCTTCGCTGGTCCAGGCCACGTTGCGCAGCAGGCCGAACATGCCGGTGAGGTCGAGGCCATGGGGCTTGACCAGGCGATGGGAGAGCAGGTGCAGCTTGAGGTAGACCTCCGGGGCCGACTCGGGGGCGCCGTCCTTCTCCAGGAACATGGCCACCAGCGGGCGGGTGCTGGCGGCAAGCGATTCGGCCAGCTCCGCCTGGTCGGCGTGGCCGGCCTCGCGCAGGGCGGCGGCCAGGTCGGTGCACTGCTCGGGCAGGAAGCTCACCGCGGCGTTGCCGGCGGGGGCGTCGAGCACCTTGGTGGCGGCCGCCACCAGGCTGGCGTCGGGGTTGAGCAGGGGGGCCGGGTAGTAGACTTCCAGCCAGTCGCCCTGAGTGTTCTGGGTGCCGATACCGAGTGCAAAGCTGAGCATGTCTGTGTCCTTGTGGAGGTGGCGTGTGTTGTGGGGGCAGGCCGCCAGCGTCTTGGCGGCCTGCCGTAATCGGGTGACCTAGCCCTGCAGGTCGTCGTAGTCGCCGTCGCGGTAGCCGACGAGGATCGCCTCGCCGGTGTCGAGCAGCGGGCGCTTGAGCAGGGTGGGGTTGGCGAGCAGCAGCTCGCGGGCGCTGTTGGCGTCCACCCCCTGCTTCTGCTCGTCCGGGAGATTGCGCCAGGTGGTGCTGCGCTTGTTGAGAGCCTCGACCACCGGCACCTTCTCGAGCAGGTGTTCGAGCAGGGCCGCGGAGAGGCCATCCTCGCGCAGGTCGTGGAACTGGTAGGGGATGCCGGAGCCGTCCATCGCCTTGCGGGCGCGGCGGCAGGTATCGCAGTTCTTGATGCCGTACAGGGTGAACATCAGCCTCTCCTCTCGATGAATCGGCGAATCCGCCGGGCCGCCTCGACCGTGGCGTCGACCTCGGCCACCAGCGCCAGACGGACCCTGCCGCTGCCGGGGTTGGTGCCGTTCGAGCCGGCGCGACCCATCCCGTCGTCGGTAGCGGGACGACCCATCCTGTCGTCGGCAGCGGGACGACCCATATAGGAACCGGGCAGCACGCTGACGTGCTCCTCGGCGTAGAGCGCCCGGGTGAAGGCCTCGTCGTCGCCGCCGGGCACCGCCGGCCACAGGTAGAAGCTCGCCTCCGGGGCGGGGAACCCCATCACCGGGGCGAGGATCTCGGTCACCGCGGCGAACTTCTCGCGGTAGGCGTCGCGGTTGGCGCGCACGTGGGCCTCGTCGTTCCAGGCGGTGATCGAGGCGCGCTGCACCGGCAGGGCCATGGCGCAGCCGTGGTAGGTCCGGTAGCGCTTGAAGGGAGCGATCAGCTCGGCGTCGCCGGCCACAAAGCCGGAGCGCAGCCCCGGCAGGTTGGAGCGCTTGGAGAGCGAGTGGAACACCAGGCAGCGCCGGTAGTCGTGGCGGCCGAGCGCCGCGCAGGCCTCCAGCAGCCCCGGCGGCGGGGCGGTCTCGTCCAGGTACAGCTCCGAGTAGCACTCGTCCGAGGCGATGATAAAGTCATGCTCGTCGGCCAGCGCGATCAGCTTCTGGAACTCGGCCAGCGGCGTCACCGCCCCGGTGGGGTTGCCCGGCGAGCAGAGAAAGAGGATCTGCACCTCGCGCCAGATCTTGGCGGGCACGGCGTCGAAGTCGGGGCGAAAGCCGCTCTCGGCGGTGCAGTCGAGGTAGAGCGGCTCGCCGCCGGCGAGCAGGGTGGCCCCCTCGTAGATCTGGTAGAAGGGGTTGGGCATCGCCACCCGGGCCGGGCGGGTGCGGTCGAGTGCGGCCTGGACGAAGGCGAAGATCGCCTCCCGGGTGCCGTTGACCGGCAGCACCTGGCGCTCGGGGTCGAGCCCCGCGAGCCCGAAGCGCCGCGTGGCCCAGCCGCCGATCGCCTCGCGCAGCTCGGGCAGTCCCGCGGTGGCCGGGTAGCGGGCGAACTCGGCCTGGTGCTCGACCAGGGTGGCCAGCGCCGCGGGGTAGGGGGCGTGCTGGGGTTCGCCGATGGTCAGCGGCACGTGGGCCAGGCCCTCGGGGGGCGTCACGCCGGCCTTGAGGGCGGCCAGCTTCTCGAAGGGGTAGGGCTTGAGGGCGTCGAGATCGGGGTTCATGGGTATCCAGGCGCGCCTCGCCGGCCGTGGCCTCGGGCGTCGTTGTCATGAGCGGAGGGGGCTTGATTATAGGGAAGGCCGGGGAAGGCCTCAAACGCCCCTAGCCGGAGACATCCAGCACCTCTACCAGCCGCTTGCGCAGGCGCGCCTGGCGCTCCGGGTCGGTGAGGGGCCGGCCGGCCTTGTCGGTGATGAAGAAGACGTCCTCCACCTTCTCGCCCAGGGTGGCGATCTTGGCCGCGGAGAGTGCGATGTCCTGCTCCATGAAGATGCGCCCCACCCGGGCCAGCAGGCCGGGGCGGTCCGGGGCGATCAGCTCGAGCAGGGTGCGCTCGTTGGCGGGGTCCTGCTCGATGATCACCTCGGTGGGAACCCGGAAGTGGCGCAGCTGGCGCGGGGTGTGGCGGGTGACGATCTCGGGGTAGTCATCCGGGTCGTCGAGCTCCTCCACCAGGTGGGCCTGGATCTCCTCGATGCGCGCCGGGTCGCGGATCGCCTGACCCTGGTCGTCAAGCACGATGAAGGTATTGAGCGTCCAGTCGTTGCTGGAGGTGGCGATGCGGGCGTCGTGGATGGAGAGGCCGAGCTGGTCCAGGGCGGCGGCGGTGGCGGCGAACAGATCGTCCACCGAGCGGGTGTGGATGAACACCTTGGTGCCGCCCTCGGCCATGTCCTCGGCCGGGGCGCTGATCAGGATCAGCGGCAGCGAGCTGCCGCCGTGGGCGAGGATGCCCTGGGTCTGCCAGGCGATCTCGCTGGGCGCGTACTGCAGGAAGTACTCCTCGCCCAGCGACTCCCACAGGCGCTGTACGCTTGCCATGTCGCCCCCCACCGCGGCGAGCAGCGAGAGCGCCTCGTCGCGGGTCTCGTTGACCCAGTCATTGCGCTCCAGGGGGTTCTCGAGGCCGCGGCGCAGGGCGCGCTTGGTCTCGGCGTGGAGCTGGCGCAGCAGCGAGGCGCGCCAGCCGTTCCACAGCGTCGGGTTGGTGGCGTTGATGTCGGCCACGGTGAGCACATAGAGGTAGTCGAGGCGGGTCTCGTCGCCTACCAGGCGGGCGAAATCGGCGATCACGTCGGGGTCGGTGGTGTCACGCTTCTGGGCCACCATCGACATCGTCAGGTGGTGCTCCACCAGCCAGCTCACCAGGCGGGTGTCGCGGGTCGAGAGGCCGTGGCGCTCGGCGAAGACCTCGACGTCCCGGGCGCCGAGGAGCGAGTGGTCGCCGCCGCGCCCCTTGCCGATGTCGTGGTAGAGCCCGGCGATCCACAGAAGCTCCAGCTTGGGCAGCTGATGGACGACGTTGGCGGCCACTGGGAAGGTCTCACGGGCCTCGGGCTTGCGGAAGCCGTGGATGAACTTCAGCAGGCGCAGGGTGTGGGCGTCCACGGTATAGATGTGGAAGAGGTCGTGCTGCATCAGGCCCACGGCGCGGCCGAACTCCGGCAGGTATTTGCCGAGCACCCCGTAGCGGTTCATGCGCCTGAGCTGGCGCGCCACGTTGCCGCCGGAGCGCAGCAGCGCCATGAACAGGCTCTGGTGGCGCACGTCGTCGCGGTAGAGGTCGTCGATCAGGTGGCGGTGGTCGCGGATAAGGCGGATGGTGTCGGCGCGCACCCCCTCGATCTCGGGGTGCTCGGCCATCAGCAGGAAGAGCTCCAGCAGCGCCGCGGGCCGGTCGCGAAAGACGGTGCGCGAGCGCGCCTGGATGTAGCCGCCGCGGATCTCGAAGCGGTCGTTGAGCGGGGTGGTCTCGAGCTCCTCGCCGGCGTGCAGGATCGCCTCGTCGAAGTGCTGCAGCAGCATGTCGTTGAGGCCGGCCAGGGCCGTCACGTGGCGGTAGTAGCGCTTCATGAACTGCTCGACGGCCAGCCGCTCCGGGGTGTCGCGGAAGCCGAACAGCTCGGCGATGGTGCGCTGGTGGTCGAACTGCAGGCGGTCCTCGGCGCGGCCGGTGAGCATGTGCAGGGCGTAGCGGACCTGCCACAGGAAGGCCTGGCCCTGGCTGAGGATGCGCAGTTCGGCGTCGTTCATGAACCCGTTGGCGACCAGGTCCTCGTAGCGTTGGCTGCCGAAGTGGCGCTTGGCCACCCAGCCGATCATCTGGATGTCGCGCAGGCCCCCGGGGGAGCTCTTGAGGTTGGGCTCCAGGTGGTACTCGGAGTTGTTGAAGCGATGGTGGCGGCTGATCTGCTCCTGCCACTTGGCCTCGAAGAAACGGTCGGCGGGCCATAGCCGGTCGGGGGCGAGGCGCGCCTTCATCGCCTCGCGCAGCCGCTCGGGGCCGGCGATGGTGCGGCTCTCCAGCAGGTTGGTGATCACCGTGACGTCGGCCTTTGCCTCGCGCTCGCAGTCGGAGAGCGAGCGCACGCTGTGGCCGATCTCCAGGCCGATGTCCCACAGGAAGGTGACGAAGGCGGTGAGCGTCTCCCGGTAGGGCGCGTCGTCGTCCTTCTCGAGCAGCAGCAGCAGGTCGACGTCGGAGTGGGGGTGCAGCTCGCCGCGGCCATAGCCGCCCACGGCGAGCAGCGCGAGACCCTCGCCCGCGGGCCACTCATGCTGCTCCCAGGCTACCGCTAGCAGCCGGTCGAGGCACCAGGCGCGACCGTGGATCAGGTCGCGGATGTCGGCGCCGTTCCGGAAGCGCCCGTCGAGTCGCGCCTGGATCTCGCGCAGCGCCGCCTTGAAGGGGGCGATGGGCGAGCGGCTGCCGGCGAGCTCGGCGCGGAAGGCGTCGCTATCGAACAGGCTCTCGTCGGGGGCGAAGCGGTAGTGGTGGAGCAGCATCGGCTCAGCGCTCCAGGAAGGAGAGGTCTTCGTCGCGGCGTGCGGTGAGCACCTCGACGCCGGTCTCGGTCACCAGCAGGGTGTGCTCCCACTGGGCGGAGAGGCTGCGGTCCTTGGTCACCGCGGTCCAGCCGTCGCGCAGCACCTTGGTGCGGGAGTCGCCGACGTTGATCATCGGCTCGATGGTGAAGCACATGCCGGCTTCGAGGGCGATGTCCGCCTCGGGGGCATAGCCGTCGTAATGCAGCACCTGGGGCTCCTCGTGGAAGCCGGCGCCGATGCCGTGGCCGCAGAAGTCGCGCACCACCGAGTAGCCGCTGGCCTCGGCGTGGCTCTGGATGGCGCGGGCCAGCTCGGAGAGGCGCGCGCCCGGGCGCACCAGGGCGATGCTGCGGTAGAGGCACTCCTGGGTGACCCGGCACAGCCGTTCGCCCTGGATGGTCTCGCCGATCACGAACATCACGCTGGAGTCGCCGGGGTAGCCGTCGGCGGTCCTGACGGTGACATCCAGGTTCATGATGTCGCCCTTCTTCAGGGCCTTGCCGTCGTCGGGAATGCCGTGGCACACCACGTGGTTGATGGAGGTGCAGACCGACTTCGGGAAGCCGTGGTAGTCGAGCGGGGCCGGGGTGGAGCCGAGCACGTCGACGATATAGTCGTGGCAGCGGCGGTCGATCTCGCCGGTGGTGATGCCGGCCGCGACGAAGGGGGTGATCATCTCCAGCACGCTGGCGGCCTGACGGCCCGCCTCGCGCATCTTCTCGATCTCGTCGGGCGTCTTGATGGGTACGTTCATGGAATCTCGAGGGTGGGGGGTGGGGTCGCCCGGGCGACTTCAACTTGCGGATGATCCATGGTATAAAGCTGCGCGCCTTCCTGCAATCGCCCGTCCTTTCCCGTCCGCGCACGTCGACGTGTCGCCGTGAAGGGTATGCGCGGTGTGGTGGCAGGGTGGGTGTGTATCAATGTAACGCCTTGAAAACACACATGCACCGGCACATGGTCCCGGGTGCTGTCGCGGCTCCTCCAGAGGGCTTCGGCGGTCGGATCCATGGGGTGCGTGGAGGCCTAACCCGATTTTCCAGGAGTCATCCATGGCACACGTCAATATGCGTGACCTGCTCAAGGCAGGCGCTCACTTCGGTCACCAGACCAAGTACTGGAACCCGAAGATGAGCAAGTTCATCTTTGGTGCCCGCAACAAGATCCACATCATCAACCTCGAGCATACCCTGCCGGCCCTGAACGAGGCCATCGATGTGGTCGAGAAGATGGCCGCGTCCAACAACAAGGTCATGTTCGTCGGTACCAAGCGCAGCGCCAGCAAGATCATCAAGGAAGAGGCCAAGCGCGCCGGTCAGCCCTATGTCAACCACCGCTGGCTGGGCGGCATGCTGACCAACTACAAGACCATCCGTCAGTCCATCAAGCGTCTGCGCGACCTCGAGACCATGCGCGAGGACGGCACCTTCGAGAAGCTGACCAAGAAGGAAGTCCTGATGGCGACCCGCGAGCAGGACAAGCTCGAGCGTTCCATTGGCGGTATCAAGGAGATGGGTGGCCTGCCCGACGCCCTGTTCGTGATCGACGTTGACCACGAGCGCATCGCCATCAACGAGGCGAACAAGCTCGGCATCCCGGTCATCGGCGTGGTGGATACCAACTCCGATCCGGACGGCGTCGACTACGTGATCCCCGGCAACGATGACTCCATCCGCGCCATCCAGATCTACGTCAAGGCCATCGCCGACGCCTGCACCCGTGCGAAGGAAGGTCGTCCCGACGAGTTCGTCGAGGTCACCGACGAGGTGGTCCAGGAAAGCGACAGCGCCGCCGAGTGATCGCGGCTAGTCTGTTCGGTGGCCGTCGCCACGGTGGTTGATGCCTCGGTGGTCGATGCCACGGCAGCCGGACAGACGAGAAGGGGGCCGCGGCCCCCTTTTTTCTCAGCATTCGCCGGATCCGTCACAGCGACGGGTCCGCTCTCCGTTGACACACAGATTCAGAGGTGAACCCCATGGCAGCTATCAGCGCCTCCCAGGTCAAGGAACTGCGCGAGCGTACCGGACTCGGCATGATGGAGTGCAAGAAGGCCCTCACCGAGGCCGGCGGTGACATCGAGGTCGCCATCGAGAACCTGCGCAAGAGCTCCGGCCTCAAGGCCGCAAAGAAGGCCAGCCGCACCGCCGCCGAGGGCACCGTGGTGACCCGCGTGGCCGAGGATGGCAGCTACGGCGTGATGGTCGAGATCAACTCCGAGACCGACTTCGTCGCCCGTGACGACAACTTCAAGGCCTTCGCCGACAAGGTCGCCGACGCCTTCTTCGCCGCCAAGAACGAAGACGTGGCCGCCGTGATGGCCGGCGATCTGGAAGCCGCTCGCGAGCAGCTGGTCCAGAAGATCGGCGAGAACATCGGCGTGCGTCGCTGCGTCGTGGTCGACGCCCTCGAGGGTGGCCTGGTGGGCGAATACGTCCACGGCGGCCGCATCGGCGTGCTGACCGTGCTCAAGGGCGGCAACGCCGAAGTGGCCAAGGACATCGCGATGCACGTCGCCGCCATCAACCCGGCCGTCGCGCGCCCCGAGGACATGCCCCAGGAGCAGCTGGACAAGGAGAAGGACATCATCCTCGCCCAGCCCGACATGGCCGGCAAGCCCGCCGAGATCGCCGAGAAGATGGTCCAGGGCCGCCTGAAGAAGTACCTGGCCGAGAACAGCCTGACCGAGCAGCCCTTCGTCAAGAACCCGGACCAGAGCGTTGCCCAGTTCGCCAAGGCGGCCGGCGGCGAGGTCCTCGGTTTCACCCGCTTCGAAGTGGGCGAGGGCATCGAGAAGGAAGAGGTCGACTTCGCCAAGGAAGTGATGGAACAGGCCAAGCGCAGCTGAGGTCAGAGGTTCCTGCAGGATGATGGCGTGCGCGCGAGCGCACGCCATCGCGTATCCGGCCGGTGCACCGGCCGCCCCCATGCCAATGCTGATGCCCCAGGAGAGATGCCATGTCCCCATCCGATCACGTCGAGACCTCACCCAAGGCCCGCACCGACAAGTCGAAGTACAAGCGAATCCTGCTCAAGCTCTCCGGCGAGGCGCTGATGGGCGAGCACGATTTCGGCATCGACCCCAAGGTGCTGGACCGCATGGCCCTCGAGATCGGCCAGCTGGTGGGGATCGGGGTGCAGGTCGGCATCGTGATCGGCGGCGGCAACCTGTTCCGCGGTGCCGCCCTGAACGAGGCCGGCATGGATCGGGTGACCGGTGACCATATGGGCATGCTGGCCACGGTGATGAACGCCCTGGCCATGCGCGACGCCCTGGAGCGTTCCAATATCCGCTCCCGGGTGATGTCCGCGATCCCCATGAGCGGCGTGGTGGAGCACTATGACCGCCGTACCGCCATCCGCTATCTCACCTCCGGGGATGTGGTACTGTTCTCCGCCGGTACCGGCAATCCCTTCTTTACCACCGATTCCGCGGCCTGCCTGCGCGGGATCGAGATCGACGCCGACGTGGTGGTCAAGGCCACCAAGGTGGACGGAGTCTACGACAAGGACCCGGTCAAGCACGCTGATGCGATCAAGTACGACCAGCTCAGCTATGACGATGCCCTGGACCAGAAGCTCGGCATCATGGATTTGACCGCTATCTGCCTGGTGCGTGACCATGACATGCCGGTCCGCGTCTTCAACATGAACAAGCCGGGCGCCCTGCTCAACCTGGTGGTGGGCGGCGAGGAAGGCACGCTGATAGACAGAGGTTGACACCGTGATCAATGACATCAAGAAAGATGCAGAATCCCGCATGAAGAAGAGCGTGGAAGCGCTGCATGGCAACCTGAACAAGATCCGTACCGGGCGCGCCCACTCCAGCATCCTGGACGCGGTGACCGTGGAGTATTACGGCAGCCAGGTGCCGCTCAACCAGGTGGCCAACATCAACATCGAGGACGCCCGTACCCTCTCGGTGGTGCCCTGGGAGCAGAGCATGGTGCCCAAGGTCGAGAAGGCCATCATGGCCGCCGATCTCGGCCTGAATCCCTCGACCGCCGGCAACAACATCCGCGTGCCGATGCCGATGCTCACCGAGGAGACCCGCAAGGGCTACATCAAGCAGGCGCGCTCCGAGGCCGAGCACGCCCGGGTGGCGGTGCGCAACGTGCGCCGCGATGCCAACGGTGACTTCAAGTCCCTGCTCAAGGAGAAGGAGATCACCGAGGACGAGCAGCGCCAGGCCGAGGACGCGATCCAGAAGCTGACCGACAAGTACATCGCCGAGATCGACAAGACGCTGGAGCTGAAGGAACACGATCTGATGCAGATCTGAGCAAGTCCGGGGCCGCCAGGAGGGCGGCCTCCTGCCTTCGCTGTCCACTCCCCGATGCGAGACCCCATGACGTCACCGCTCACCCCAGATTCCAGCGCCACGGAGGGCACGCCTGCCACCCCGGGGGGCCCGCTGCCACGTCATGTGGCGATCATCATGGACGGCAACAACCGCTGGGCGCGGGCGCGTGGCCTCTCCGGCGTGCGCGGTCACCATGGCGGCGTGGAGGCGGTGCGCGCCACCATCCGGCGTGCCGCCGAGCGCGGGGTCGAGACCCTCACCCTGTTCGCCTTCTCCAGCGAGAACTGGAAGCGTCCCCGGGCCGAGGTCAGCGCCCTGATGGAGCTGTTCCTGCTGGCGCTGAAGCGCGAGGTCAGCAAGCTCCACCAGAACGGCATCCGGCTCTCGGTGATCGGTGATCTCTCGGCCTTCTCGGACTCGATCCAGAAGCACATCGCCCGGGCCGAGGCCAAGACCCGCGACAACACCCGGCTGCACCTGGTGATCGCCGCCAACTATGGCGGCCAGTGGGACCTGACCCGGGCGGCGCGCCGCCTCGCCGAGCGGGTGGCCGCCGGCGAGATGGATCCCGAGGCCATCGACGAGGCCGCCTTCGCTTCTCAACTGAGCCTGGCCGGGGTGGCGCCGGTGGATCTCTGCATCCGCACCAGCGGCGAGCAGCGCATCTCCAACTTCATTCTCTGGGAGCTGGCCTACGCCGAGCTCCACTTCACGCCACGCCTGTGGCCCGACTTCGACGCCGACGCCTTCGACCTGGCGCTGGAGGACTTCCAGCGGCGCCAGCGGCGCTTCGGCATGACCGACGAACAGATCGAGGCGCAACAAGGTGCTTAGACAGCGCATCATCACCGCGGCCTGGCTGGCGCCGCTGATGCTGGCGGGCCTGTTTGGCCTGTCCGGCGGGTTCTTCGCCCTCTTCACGGCGGCCATCGTGCTGCTGGCCGGCTGGGAATGGACCAACCTGGCGGGCATCCGCCGGCCCGACAACCGGCTGATGCTGGTAGGCGTGCTGGGCATGGCGATGCTGATGCTCTGGCTCAGCGGTGGGGCCCTGATGGCCTGGCCGCTGTGGCTGGGCGTGGCCGGCTGGCTGGCCAATCTCTACTGGGTGGTTCACTACCCCGCACGCGGCGGGAAGGGGCAGTCGTCCACGCGGCGCCTGGCCATGGGAGTCTGGGTGCTGCTCCCCGCCTGGGTGGGGCTGAACGTGCTGCGCGATACCGGCGCGGTCTGGCTGCTCTTCGTGCTGCTGCTGGTGTGGTGTGCCGATATCGGCGCCTACTTCGCCGGCCGCGCCTTCGGGCGGCGCAAGCTGGCGCCCAGGGTGAGCCCGGGCAAGAGCTGGGAAGGGGTGGCCGGCGGCCTCGTCGCCACCGCCGCGCTTGCCCTGATCTTCGCCGCCTGGCAGGGGCTCGGCCTCGGCGGCGGGCTGGCCCTGCTGCTGGCGACCCTGGTGGTGACCCTGGTCTCGGTGCTGGGCGACCTGCTCGAGAGCATGCTCAAGCGCTTTCGCGGCATCAAGGACTCCAGCCAGCTGCTGCCTGGCCATGGCGGCGTGCTCGACCGCATCGACAGCCTCACCGCGGCGCTGCCCCTCTTCGCCCTGCTGATGCTCGGGGTGCTCTAGGGTGGCCGCAGCAGAGCGCGGCGCCTGGCGCCGCCAGGCAGTCACCGTGCTGGGGGCCACCGGCTCCATCGGCACCAGCACCCTGGACGTGATCGCCCGCCACCCCGAGCGCTATCGTGTCCATGCGCTGACCGCCCACCGCTCCCGGGAGCCCCTGCTGGCGCTGTGCCTCGTCCACCGGCCCGCGGTAGCGGTGCTCGGCGACGAGCGCGACGCGGCCTGGCTGCGGGCGCGCCTGGCCGAGGCCGGCGTGGCGACCGAGGTCGAGTCCGGCCCGGCGGCCCTGGTGGCGGTGGCCGAGGCGCGCGAGGTGGACGTGGTGATGTCGGCCATCGTCGGCGCCGCGGGGCTCCTGCCCACGCTTGCCGCGGTGCATGCCGGCAAGCGGGTGCTGCTGGCCAACAAGGAGGCCCTGGTGATGTCCGGGGCGCTCTTCATGGAGGCGGTGGCGACGAGCGGCGCGACCCTTCTGCCCATCGATTCCGAACACAATGCCATCTACCAGTGTCTACCCGTGGAGCATCGCGGGGGGCTCGCCCGCCACGGCGTGACCCAGCTGCTGCTGACCGCCTCCGGCGGCCCCTTCCGCGGCTGGTCGCCCGAGCGGCTGGCCGAGGTGACACCCGAGCAGGCCTGCGCCCACCCCAACTGGTCCATGGGCCGCAAGATCTCGGTGGACAGCGCCACCCTGATGAACAAGGGGCTGGAGCTGATCGAGGCGTGCTGGCTGTTCGACGCCCGGCCGGAGCAGGTGCAGGTGGTGGTGCACCCCCAGAGCGTGATCCACTCCATGGCCGCCTACAGCGACGGGTCGGTGATCGCCCAGTTGGGCAACCCCGACATGCGCACCCCCATCGCCTACGGGCTGGCCTGGCCGGAGCGCATCGAGGCCGGCGTCGAGGCGCTGGACCTCTTCCGGGTCGCCCGGCTCGACTTCGAGGCGCCGGACGAGGCCGCCTTCCCCTGCCTGCGCCTGGCTCGCGAGGCCATGGCCGCGGGGGGGACGGCGCCGGCGGTGCTCAATGCGGCCAACGAGGTGGCGGTGGAGGCCTTCCTGGCGGGTCGCCTCGGCTTCACCGGCATCGCCGAGCTGGTGGCCCGGGTGCGCGATGCCGAGCCGGTCCAGGCCGTGCGCGACCTCGAGACCGTACTGGACGCCGATGCCCGCGCGCGGCGTGCCGCCGTGACCCGGCTGGCGAACCGCTGACACCGATGCCATTCCAACCCGATTCCAGGAGGAGAGCGACTTGGGCCTGATCCAGAACATCCTGGCCGTCATCGTGGTGCTGGGCCTGTTGATCACCTTCCACGAGTTCGGCCACTTCTGGGTGGCCAGGCGCTGTGGCGTCCGGGTGCTGCGCTTCTCGGTGGGCTTCGGCACGCCGATCTGGTCCCGCGTCGACCGCCATGGCACCGAGTTCGCCGTGGCCGCCATCCCGCTGGGCGGCTACGTCAAGATGCTCGACGAGCGCGAGGCGCCGGTGCCCGAGGACGAGCTCGGCCAGGCCTTCAACCGCAAGACGGTATGGCAGCGGATCGCCATCGTCGCCGCTGGTCCCCTGGCCAACTTCCTGCTCGCCATCGTCGCCTACTGGGCGCTGTTCGTGGCCGGCACCACCACGGTGGCGCCGGTGATCGGCAGCGTCGAGCGGGGGGTCGCCGGCGGAGCGCGGCGGCCTCGTCGCCGGCCAGGAGATCGTCGCGGTGCGCGGCGAGGCGGTGCGCGGCTGGGACGAGATCAACCTCAAGCTGGTGGCTGCCATCGGCATGAGCGGCGAGCTCACCGTCGACGCCCGCAGCGACGCCACCGCCGAGCCCCGCGAGTATCGCCTGCCGGTGGAGAACTGGCTGGTGCGCCAGGACCCGCCCCAGCCGCTGCCGAGCCTCGGCGTGACCCCCTGGCGCCCGCCCTTCCCGGCGGTGCTGGGCCAGCTGATGCCCGGGGAGGCGGCCGACGCCGCCGGCCTCCAGGCCGGCGACGAGATCCTGGCGGTGGATGGCACCCCGGTGGACGACTGGATGCATTTCGTCGACATCGTGCGGGCAAGCCCCGGCGAGGCGCTGACCCTCGAGGTGGCGCGCGACGGCGAGCGGCTGAGCCTTGCCATCACCCCCGGCAGCAACACCCTGGAGGAAGGCGTGACCATCGGCTACATCGGCGCCGGCGTGGCGCCGGTGGCGTGGCCCGAGGAGTACCGCCGCGAGATCCGCTACGGCCCCGTGGCCGCAGTGGGCGAGGCGGTATCCCGCACCGGCGAGATGACCCTGCTGACCCTGGATGCCATCCGCAAGATGCTGGTGGGGTTGATCTCGCCCTCCAACCTCTCGGGCCCGATCACCATTGCCCAGATTTCGGGCGATTCGGCCCGGGCGGGGCTCGAGAGCTTCGTCAGCTTCCTGGCCTATCTCTCCATCAGCCTGGCGGTGCTCAACCTGCTGCCGATCCCGGTGCTCGACGGCGGCCACCTGCTCTACTATTTCGTGGAGGTGGTGCGTGGCCGCCCGGTCTCCGAGCAGGCCCAGGCGATCGGCCTGCGCATCGGCCTGGCGCTGGTGGGGACCCTGATGCTGATGGCGATCTATTTCGATCTGATGCGGCTCTGGTAGGCAAGGCCTCGCGAGGGGCGAGTGGAGTGCGTCTCGACCGGGGCGCCGGGGACAGACCGAAGAGGAGGTCCGTGGACCAGGGATGGTCTAGGTAGCCCCCAGGGAGGGGTTCATGGCGCCTCCTCGCAGGTCTGTCGCCGGATCAGCCCCGAATGACAAGGTCTGGATGATCGCCTTGTCAGCGAGCCGCACAAGTGTATAAGGTGCCTGTCTGGACAGGTTTGGCAGATCAACGCGAGCGAATCGACTGCATGAGAATCAAGACCATCGGACTGGCGGCACTGCTGCTCGTCGGGGCCGGGACGGCCCAGGCCCAACCCTTCGAGGTTTCGGACATTCGTGTGGAAGGCCTGCAGCGAGTCTCCGCCGCCTCCGTCTTCAACGCCTTTCCCGTCAGCGCTCGCGACCGCGTCGATGACCGCGAGCTGGCCGAGGCGACCCGCAGCCTGTTTGCCACCGGCCTGTTCGAGGATATCAGCCTCGCCCGGGACGGCGACGTGCTGATCATCCAGGTGGTGGAGCGACCCACCATCAGCCGTCTCAATATCAGCGGCAACCGCCGCATCGGTGACGATGAGCTGCGCCAGGGCCTGCGCCAGGCCGGCCTCGCCGAGGGCGAGGTGCTGCAGCTCTCCACCCTGGAGGAGATCCAGCGCGAGCTGGAGGGCGTCTACCAGGGGCAGGGGCGCTACAGCGCCACCATCGAGACCAGCGTGCGCGAGATCGACGAGGGCCGTGTGCAGGTCGACGTGGAGATCAACGAGGGTGCCGTGGCGCGCATCCGCCAGATCAACCTCGTCGGCAACCGCGCCTTTGATGACGACACCCTGCGCGACGTCTTCGAGCTCAACGACCGCCCTGGCCGCATCTTCGGCTGGTTCTCCCGGGACGAGTACTCCCGCGAGGCGCTGGCCGGCGATCTCGAGCGCCTGCGCTCCTTCTACCTGGACCGCGGCTACGTCAACTTCAACGTCGAGTCGACCCAGGTCTCGATCAGCCCGGACAAGTCGCAGATCTTCATCACCGTCAACGTCGACGAGGGTCGCCAGTACCGCATCGGCGACGTGCGCTTCGTGGGCGACCTGCAGATCAGCGAGCGGGAGGCCCGAGAGCTGCTGCGGGTCGAGTCCGGGGAGGTCTTCTCGCGCAGCGACGTGACCGCCTCCTCCGAGGCGCTGCGCGCGCGCCTCGGCGCCGAGGGCTTCGCCTTCGCCAACGTGGACGGCATTCCCGAGGTCTCCGCCTCGGGCGACACCGTGGACCTGGCGTTCCGGGTCGATGCCGGCCGCCGCGCCGATGTGCGCCGCATCGAGTTCATCGGCAACACCACCACCCAGGACGAGGTGCTGCGCCGCGAGATGATCCAGCTGGAGGGGGCGCCGGCCTCGACCCAGTCGATCACCCAGTCCCGCCAGCGCCTCGAGCGCCTCGGCTTCTTCCGCCAGGTGGACGTGGAGACCCGGCCCGTGGCCGGTGAGCCCGACAAGCTCGACGTCACCTACACCGTGGAGGAGCAGCCCTCCGGCTCCATCTCCGCCAGCGTCGGCTTCTCCCAGAGCGCCGGGGTCATCTACGGTCTGGGCCTCTCCCAGACCAACTTCCTGGGCACCGGCAACCGGGTGAACATCGGCGCTCAGCGTAGCGACACCTTCACCAGCGTCAACTTCGGCTTCACCGACCCCTATTGGACCCTCGACGGCATCTCCCGCGGCTACAACTTCTACTACCGCGAGACCGACTACGAGGACTCCGACATCTCCACCTACTCCACCGACGCCTACGGCGCGGGGATCAACTTCGGCTACCCGATCAACGAGATCACCCGTCTCAACTTCGGCGCCGCGGTGGAGGATCTGACGGTCAAGACCTATCGCGACACCGCCCAGGAGATCCAGCAGTACGTGGAGGACCAGGGCGAAGATGCCCAGAGCCTCAAGCTGACCGCCAGCTGGACTCGCAACAACCTCAACCGCGGCATCATGCCCACCGCCGGCAACTACCAGCGCCTCTCCCTGGAGACCGCGGTGCCCGGCAGCGACGCCGAGTACTACAAGCTGCGCGCCCAGGCCCGCCAGCTCTTCCCCCTCGATGACAACCACGACTGGGCGCTGAAGTTCAGCGGCGAGGTGGGCTATGCCGACGTGGTGGGCAGCGACCCCTACCCCTTCTACGAGAACTTCTACGCCGGCGGCCTCGGTTCGGTGCGCGGCTTCACCGCCAACACCCTGGGCCAGCGCACCACGCCGCCGGAAACCGGTGGGCGCGACCGGACCCTGGGCGGCAACGTGCTGATGCAGGGGAGCGCCGAGCTGCTCTTCCCGCTGCCCTTCATCGAGGACCGTCGCTCCCTGCAGACCTCGCTCTTCCTGGATGCGGGCAACACCTTCCTCACCGACTGCTATGCCACCGAGACCGGCACCTCGAACTGCAGCTCCGGGGTGGACCTGGGCGACCTGCGCTACAGCGTCGGCGTGGGGCTCTCCTGGCTGACGCCGGTGGGTCCGCTGACCTTCAGCATCGCCGAGCCGCTCAACGACGAGAGCGGCGACGACACCCAGTTCTTCCAGTTCTCGCTTGGCCAGACCTTCTGATCTCGCCAGCCCTTCAGATCGAAGGGCCGCCCCGGAGGGGTGGCCCGGCCAAGGAGCCCTACCATGCGTAAATTTACCGCTGCCCTGAGCCTTCTCCTGCTGGCCGCCCTGGCCCTGCCGGCCCAGGCCGCCGAGGTGGCCGTGCTGGACTGGCGCCGGGCGCTGATGCAGACCGATGCCGCCCAGCGTTCCATGAGCGACCTGGAGAGCCGTATCGGCAGCCAGCAGCGCCAGGCCCAGGCGCTCGACCAGGAGCTCTCCCAGCTGCAGCAGCGCGCCAGCAGCCTTACGGACAGCGAGCGCCAGGAGGCCAACCGCAAGGCGTCCGAGCTCAACCGCCTGGTCGGCGAGATCATGCAGGCCCAGCAGGAGGCCGAGCAGCGCTTCCTGAGCGACGCCGAGTCGCGGCTCGAGCAGGCCGTCGAGCAGGTGATCGCTCGCCACGGCATCGACGTCCTCGTCGAGCCCCAGGGCGTGCTGCACGCCAACCAGGATCTGCCCGACCTGACCGGCGAAGTGACCCAGATCCTCAACTCCCTGTTCTGAGCCGGCACCAGCGGACCCAAGCCATGACCCGACGCGACACCCCGACCCTCACCCTTGCCGACATCGCCGAGCGCCTGGGCGCCCGGCTGGTCGGTGACGCCGACCGCCGGGTCAGCGGGCTGGCCACCCTCAGGGAGGCCGGCCCGGACCAGGTAGCCTTCCTGGCCAACCGCGCCTATCTCAAGGACCTGCCGGAGACCCGGGCCGCGGCCGTGCTGCTCCATCCGCAGCACGGCGAGACCTGCCCCACGGCGCGCCTCGAGCTCGACAACCCCTACCTGGGCTATGCGGCGCTCTCTCGTCTCTTCGACCCCCTGGCGGGGCGCCCGCCCGCCGGCGTGCACCCCTCGGCGGTGGTGGATCCCTCCGCCAGCCTGGGGGCGCGGGTCGAGATCGGTCCCAGCGCCGTCATCGAGGCAGGCGTGACCCTGGGCGATGACGTCATCATCGGGCCCGGCTCCGTGGTCGGCGCCGACAGCGTCATCGGCGCCGGCTCCCGGCTCCACGCCAACGCCACCGTCTGCCACGGCGTGGTGGTGGGCCAGCGCGCCATCCTGCACAGCGGCTGCGTGATCGGCGGCGACGGCTTCGGCTTCGCCCACGACGGGGCGCGCTGGCACAAGATCGCCCAGCTGGGAGGGGTGATACTGGGCGATGACGTCGAGGTGGGCAGCTGCTCGAGCATCGACCGGGGCGCTCTGGGTGATACCATCATCGGCCACGACGTCAAGATCGACAGCCAGGTACAGATCGCTCACAACGTGCAGATCGGCGACCACAGCGCCCTGGCCGGCTGCGTGGGCATCGCGGGCTCCACCCGGGTCGGGAAGCACTGCATGCTGGGCGGCGGCGTGGGGCTCTCCGGCCATCTGACGCTCTGCGACGGGGTCCAGGTCACCGGCATGAGCCTGGTGACCAACTCGATCACCGAGCCCGGGGTCTACTCCTCCGGTACCGGCGCCATGAAGAACGCCCAGTGGCGCAAGAACGCGGTGCGCTTCAAGCAGCTCGACGACATCGCCAAGCGGCTCTCGCGGCTCGAGAAGGGGCGCGACGGTTGAGGGTCGCGCCCGGGGCGCTATAATCCCCCGCCTGCCCGACGGCCCGCGCCGTCGGCTCGCACCCGCCGGGACGGCGGGGCTCCCGATACTTCAGAGGTTGTGACGATGGTAATGGACATCAACGAGATTCGAGACTACCTGCCCCACCGCTATCCTTTTCTGCTGGTGGACAGGGTCACCGAGCTGAGCCTCGGCGAATCCATCGTCGCCTACAAGAATGTCAGCATCAACGAGCCGTTCTTCAATGGGCACTTTCCCCATCACCCCATCATGCCCGGCGTGCTGGTGATCGAGGCGCTGGCTCAGGCCTGCGGCATCCTCGGCTTCAAGACCGTCAACAAGCTGCCCGCCGACGGCTATGTCTACTACCTGGTGGGCAGCGACAAGGTGCGCTTCAAGCGTCCTGTGATGCCCGGTGACCAGCTTCAGCTGCGCGCCGACGTGATCCGCGAGAAGCGGGGCATCTGGAAATTCGCCTGCCAGGCCACCGTCGACGGCGAGCTGGCCTGCGAGGCCGAGATCATCTGTGCCGAGAGGAAGGTTGCTTGATCCATCCCACCGCCCTTGTCGACCCCGCCGCGCGCCTCGCCGATGACGTCGAGGTGGGCCCCTTCACGGTGATCGGCCCCGACGTCGAGATCGGGCCCGGCAGCCGCATCGGCCCTCATGTGGTCATCAAGGGGCCCACGACGCTGGGGGCGCGCACGCGTATCTTCCAGTTCGCCTCGGTAGGCGAGGATTGCCAGGACAAGAAGTACGCCGGCGAGCCCACCCGCCTGGTGATGGGCGACGACAACGTGATCCGCGAGGGGGTGACCCTGCATCGCGGCACCGTCCAGGACCGCGGCGAGACCACCATCGGCTCGCGCAACCTCTTCATGGCCTATGTGCACGTGGGCCATGACTGCGTGATCGGCAGCGACTGCATCCTGGCCAATCAGGTGACCCTGGCCGGCCACGTCAAGCTCGGCGACTTCGCCATCCTCGGCGGCCTCTCCGCGGTGCACCAGTTCTGCCACTTCGGCACCCACGCCATGGCCGGCGGCGGCTCCATCATCACCAAGGACACCCCGGCCTACGTGATGATCAACGGCAACCCGGCCCAGGCCCACGGCCTCAACCTGGTGGGGCTCAAGCGCCGCGGCTTCTCCAGGGAGTCGATGCGCGCGCTGGGCGAGGCCTACAAGCTGGTCTACCGCCAGGGGCTTACCGTGGAGCAGGCGCTGGCCGAGATCCGCGGCCGCTTCGACCTGCCCGAGACCGAGGCCTTCGCCGCCTCCATCGAGGCGTCGACCCGCGGCATCATCCGCTGATCATGGCCACGGCCGAGCGGCAGGCGGTGCGGCGAGTCTATCTGGTCGCCGGTGAGCTCTCCGGCGACATCCTTGGTGCCGGGCTGATGCGCGCCCTCAGGGCCCGCCATCCCGGCGTCGAGTTCCGCGGCATCGGCGGCCCGCGCATGATCCGCGAGGGGATCGACAGCCGCTTCCCCCTGGAGACCCTTTCGGTGATGGGCCTCGTCGAGGTGCTCAAGCACCTGCCCGGGCTGATCCGGGTGCGTCGCACCCTCAGGGCCGATGCCCTGGCCTGGCAGCCGGACATCATGGTCGGCATCGACGCCCCGGACTTCAACCTGGGCCTGGAGGGGCAGCTGCGCGAGGCGGGCCTGACCACCGCCCACTACGTCAGCCCCTCCGTGTGGGCCTGGCGCCAGGGGCGGGTCAAGGGCATCGCGAAGTCTGTGGATGCCATGCTCACCTTCCTGCCCTTCGAGGCAGCCTTCTACGCCCGCCACCGGGTGCCGGTGGCCTTCGTCGGCCACCCGCTGGCCGACGAGCTGCCCCTCGAGAACGACCGGACTGCCATGCGCACCGCCCTGGGCCTGCCCGGCGAGGGCGAGGTGCTGGCGCTGCTGCCCGGCTCCCGGGCCAACGAGATCCGCTTTCTCGGCGAGACCTTTCTCGCCGCCGCCGAACGGCTCAGTGCGGCGCGCCCGGGCCTGCACCTGGTGGTGCCGGCGGCCACGCCAAAGCGGCGCGAGGAGCTCGCGGCGCTGCTGGCCGGCCACCCCGGGCTTGCCGAGCGGCTGACCCTGCTCGACGGCCAGGCCCGGGAGGCGATGGTGGCCAGTGACGCCGTGCTGCTCGCCTCCGGCACCGCGGCGCTCGAGGCGATGCTCTGCCACCGCCCGATGCTGGTGGCCTATCGGATGGCGCCGGCGACCCACTGGCTCGCCCGGCGTCTGGTCAAGACCGAGTGGATCTCGCTGCCCAACCTGATCGCCCGGGAGACCCTGGTGCCGGAGCTGATCCAGGAGGCGGCGAGCCCCGAGGCGATCGCCGACCGGCTCGGCGCGATGCTCGACGACGCCCCGGGCCGCGTCGCCCTGGAGGCGCGCTTCGCGGCGATGCATGCGGGCCTGCAGCGCGACGCCAGCCGCCGGGCGGCGGAGGCCATCGAGGCCCTGGTGGCCGGCCGGCCGCTGCCCGAGAGCGTAGCCCCGGAGCGGGCCGGGGAGGCGGCATCGTGACCTCGGCAAGGGGCAAGGCCGCCGAGCTGCCCCCGCTGGTGGTGAACTACCGCGGCGAGCGCCTGGCCGGCGTCGACGAGGTGGGCCGCGGGCCCCTGGTGGGGGCGGTGGTGGCCGCCGCGGTGATCCTCGACCCGGCGCGCCCGATCGAGGGGCTCACCGACTCCAAGGCGCTCTCCGCCCGGCGCCGCGAGGCCCTGGACGTCGAGATCCGCGAGAGGGCCCTGGCCTTCGCCGTGGCCGAGGCCAGCCCCGCCGAGGTGGATGCGCTCAATATCTATCATGCCACCCACCTGGCCATGCGCCGGGCCATCGACGCCCTGAACCCGGTGGCGGAGTACCTGCTGGTGGACGGCAATCGCCTGCCCGGGCATCATCTGCCGGGACAGGCGGTGGTCAAGGGGGCCGCCCGCCACCCCGCCATCGCCGCCGCCTCGATACTCGCCAAGGTGGCCCGGGATGCCCAGATGCGGGCCCTCGACGCCCGGCATCCCGACTACGGCTTCGCCCGCCACAAGGGCTACCCGACCCGGGAGCACCTGGCCGCCCTGGAGCGCCTCGGCGCGCTGCCGGAGCACCGCCGCTCCTTCGCCCCGGTCAAGCGCCAGCTGGCGCTGTTCTAGGCCAGCGAGTCGCCATCGAGAGCGAGGAGCGCCGGGGATAGGTCGTCGCGGGGGTCTTTTGCCATGGATGGCAAAAGTAGCGTACAGGGAAGTATTCACAGCGCCCCCGCATAGACCTGTCGCCGGGTCAGCTCCGAGCGATACTGCCGGGATAGCCCCGCGCTTCCTGCAATGACTATTCACCGCCAAGCCCCGAGCCCCCTATGACCACGCCCTTCGTTCATCTCCGCGTCCACACCGAATACTCCCTGGTCGACGGCCTGGTACGCCTCAAGCCGCTGGTCAAGGCCGCGGCGGAGCAGGGCATGCCGGCGCTGGCGGTCACCGACGAGGCCAACCTCTTCGGCCTGGTGAAGTTCTACAAGGGCGCCCAGGGTGCCGGGCTCAAGCCGATCATCGGCGCCGACCTGTGGCTCGCCAATCCCCATGACGAGGAGCACCCCTACCGGCTCACCCTGCTGGCCATGAACGACACGGGCTATCGCAACCTTACCGAGCTGATCTCCCGGGGCTGGATGGAGGGGCAGCGGTTGGGGCGTGCCGAGCTGAAGCGGGAGTGGGTGCTGGCCCAGAGCGAGGGGCTGATCGCCCTCTCCGGCGGGCGCGACGGCGAGGTGGGGCGCTACCTGCTCAGCGACCATGGCGACGAGGCCCGCGCGCTGCTCGAGGAGTGGAACGCCGCCTTCCCCGGGCGCTTCTACCTGGAGCTGACCCGCACCGGCCGCCCCCTGGAGGAGGAGTGCCTGCACCTCTCGGTGGCGCTGGCCGTGGAGAGCGGCACCCCGGTGGTGGCCACCAACGACGTGCGCTTCCTCGAGAAGGAGGACTTCTGGGCCCACGAGACCCGGGTCGCCATCGGCGAGGGCCGGGCGCTCGACGACCCGCGCCGCGAGCGCAAGTACACCGAGGAGCAGTACCTCAAGAGCCCCGAGGAGATGGCCGAGCTCTTCTCGGACATCCCGGAGGCGCTCGAGAATAGCGTGATGATCGCCGCGCGCTGCAGCGTGGACGTGCGCCTGGGCGAGATCTTCCTGCCGGAGTTCGAGATCCCCGAGGGGATGACCCAGGACGAGTTCTTCCGCAAGGTCTCCCACGACGGTCTCACCGAGCGCCTCGACTTCCTGTTCCCCGCCGAGCGCTACCCCCGGGACGGCGCCGAGTACGCCGAGATCGACCAGCGCTACCGGAAGCGCCTCGACTTCGAGCTCGACGTCATCATCCAGATGGGGTTCCCCGGCTACTTCCTGATCGTGATGGACTTCATCCAGTGGGCCAAGGACAACGACGTCCCGGTGGGCCCCGGCCGCGGCTCCGGCGCCGGCTCCCTGGTGGCCTACGCCCAGAAGATCACCGATCTGGACCCCATCGGCTACGACCTGCTCTTCGAGCGCTTCCTCAACCCCGAGCGGGTCTCGATGCCCGACTTCGACGTCGACTTCTGCATGGAGAAGCGCGACCGGGTCATCGAGTACGTGGCCGACCGCTACGGCCGCAACGCCGTCTCCCAGATCGTCACCTTCGGCACCATGGCCGCCAAGGCGGTGGTGCGCGATGTGGCCCGGGCCCAGGGGCGCCCCTACTCGCTGGGCGACAAGCTCTCCAAGCTGATTCCCTTCGAGGTGGGCATGACGCTCGCCAAGGCCATCGAGGCGGAGCCGGCCCTCAGGGAGTTCGTCGAGGCCGACGAGGAGGCCGCCGAGATCTGGGAGATGGCGCTCAAGCTGGAGGGCATCACCCGGGGCACCGGCAAGCACGCCGGTGGAGTGGTGATCGCCCCCACCAAGCTCACCGACTTCTCGCCGCTGCTCTGCGACGAGGAGGGCGCGGGGCTCGTCGTGCAGTTCGACAAGAACGACATCGAGGAGGCCGGGCTCGTCAAGTTCGACTTCCTGGGCCTGCGCACCCTGACCATCATCGACTGGGCGCTGGAGATGGTCGACAAGGTGCGCGCGGTGGAGGGGCAGGGGCCGCTGAATATCGACAGCATCCCGCTGGATGACGCGCCCACCTTCGAGATGCTCAAGCGCGCCGAGACCACGGCGGTGTTCCAGCTCGAATCCCGCGGCATGAAGGAGCTGATCAAGCGCCTCCTGCCCGACTCCCTGGACGACATGATCGCTCTCGTCGCGCTGTTTCGCCCCGGCCCGCTGCAGTCGGGCATGGTGGACGACTTCATCAATCGCAAGCACGGCCGGTCCGAGATCTCCTACCCGCACCCGGACTACCAGCACGAGTGGCTGAAGCCGGTGCTGGAGCCCACCTACGGCATCATCCTCTATCAGGAACAGGTGATGCAGATCGCCCAGGTGCTGGCGGGCTACACCCTGGGCCAGGCCGACATGCTGCGTCGCGCCATGGGCAAGAAGAAGCCCGAGGAGATGGCCAAGCAGCGTGCCGGCTTCATGGAGGGGTGTGCGGCCAACGGCATCGACAAGGAGCTCGCCGGCAACATCTTCGACCTGGTGGAGAAGTTCGCCGGCTACGGCTTCAACAAGTCCCACTCGGCGGCCTATGCGCTGGTCTCGTATCAAACGGCCTGGTTAAAAGCTCATTACCCTGGCCCGTTCATGGCAGCGGTGATCTCCACTGAGATGGACAACCTCGACAAGGTGGTGCCGCTGATCGAGGAGTGCCGCAACCTCGGGCTCACCGTGACTCCGCCGGACGTCAACGTCGGCGGCTACAAGTTCACCGTGGATGACGAGGCCCGGGTGGTCTACGGCCTCGGCGCCATCCGCGGCGTGGGCGAGGGGCCCATCGGCGCCATCGTCGAGGCCCGCGAGGCCGAGGGGCCCTTCAAGGATCTCTTCGACTTCTGCCGCCGCGTCGACCCCAAGCGCATGAACAAGCGCACCCTGGAGGCGCTGATCCGCTCCGGCGCCCTGGACAGCCTCGGCCCCAACCGCGCCGTGCTGGCCGCGGCGCTGGATGACGCCCTCAAGGCCGCCGCCCAGACCCAGACCAACCAGAACCTGGGCATGGTCGACATGTTCGGCGAGGCCTTCGCCGACGAGGAGGCCCAGGGCGGCGACGTCTACGCCGAGTATCGTCGGGTGCGCGAGTGGACCGACAAGGAGCGCTTGGCCGGCGAGAAGGAGACCCTGGGGCTCTACCTCACCGGTCACCCCATCGACGAGTACGAGAAGGAGCTCGAGCGCTTCGTCTCGACGCGCATCAGCGACCTCAAGCCGTCGCGTGAGCCCCAGCGGGTCGCCGGCCTGGTGGTGGGGGTGCGCACCATGAAGTCCAAGCGCGGTGACACCATGGCCTTCCTGACCCTGGACGACCGCACCGGGCGCATCGAGGCGTCGCTGTTCGGCGAGCTCTATGACCAGCTGCGCGGCCAGCTCGAGCCCGACCAGGTGCTGATCGTCGAGGGGGAGGTCTCCTCCGACGACTACTCCGGCGGGCTGCGCCTGCGTGGCAAGGAGATCACCCCGATGGTGGCGGCGCGCACCCGCTACGGCCAGGCGGTGGAACTCTCCCTGGACGGTGCGGCCATCAACGGCCGGCTGGTGGACTCGCTGCGGGCGAGCCTCGACCCCCATCGCGACGCCGAGGGCCTGCCGGTGCGCCTGCGCTACCGCAACGCCGAGGCCACCGGCTGGCTGGAGCTCGACGCCGCCTGGAAGGTCTCGCCCACCGATGAGCTGCTGATCCGCCTGCGCGAGGTGCAGGGTCAGGACGGGGTGCGGCTGAAGTACCGCTGAGCCTGGGTCAGGGCTTGCCTCTTCCTGGTCCGCTGCGGCAAGAGTCGGGGCTGACCCGGCGCCCCTCAGCGAAGGCGCTCCAGCCGTGCACCGCCTTGCGCCGCTCGTTGAGGGTGCGATAATGCCAGCCACTTCATTTTTCGCGCCGCTGCCCGCCACGGGGGCCGGCGGTGAAACACCACAAGGCCACTCGCCAATGAATCCCAACTATCTCGACTTCGAACAGCCCATCGCCGAGCTCCAGGCCAAGATCGAGGAGCTGCGCCTGGTCGGCAACGACAGCCAGCTCAACCTCAGCGACGAGATCGAGCGCCTCCAGGAGAAGAGCCGCAAGCTCACCGAGTCCATCTTCAAGGACCTCACCCCCTGGCAGGTCTCGCAGCTCTCCCGCCATCCCCAGCGTCCCTACACCCTGGACTACCTGGAGCACGTCTTCACCGACTTCGACGAGCTCCACGGCGACCGCCACTTCGCCGATGATGCCGCCATCGTCGGCGGCGTGGCGCGCCTCGACGACCGTCCGGTGATGGTGATCGGCCACCAGAAGGGCCGCGACGTGAAGGAGAAGGTGCGCCGCAACTTCGGCATGCCGCGCCCCGAGGGCTATCGCAAGGCGTGCCGCCTGATGGAGATGGCCGAGCGGTTCAAGATGCCGGTGCTCACCTTCATCGACACTCCCGGCGCCTATCCCGGCATCGATGCCGAGGAGCGCGGCCAGTCCGAGGCCATCGCCTACAACCTGGCGGTGATGTCGCGCCTGCGTACGCCGATCATCGCCACCGTGGTGGGCGAGGGCGGCTCCGGGGGGGCACTGGCCATCGGCGTCTGTGACGAGCTGGCCATGCTGCAGTACTCCACCTACTCGGTGATCTCCCCCGAGGGCTGCGCCTCCATCCTGTGGCGCAGCGCCGACAAGGCCTCCGACGCCGCCCAGGCCATGGGCGTCACCGCCGAGCGCCTTCGCGAGCTCGGCTTCGTGGATACCCTGATCGAGGAGCCGCTGGGCGGCGCCCACCGCCAGCCGGTTACCACCGCCGAGCGGGTCAGGGAGGCGCTGCTGGCCAGCCTCGAGCGCCTCGAGGCGATGGATACCGATGCGCTGCTGGCGCGTCGTTATGAGCGCCTGATGAGCTACGGCGCTCCGGTCTGACGGACCTTTCTGCGCTCGGCCATGCCCCTGCAAGCCACGATTGATCGCGCCCTGGCGGAGACCCCGCCGGGGCGTTGCGTCTGGGTGGCCCTCTCCGGCGGGCTCGACTCCGCGCTGCTGCTGACGCTCGCCGCCGAGGCGTGCCGGCGCCATCCCCGCCCGCTGCGTGCCCTCCACGTGCACCATGGCCTGCAGGCCGCGGCCGACGATTTCGAGCGTCACTGTCGCCGGCTCTGCTCGCGGCTCGGCGTGCCGTTCTATGTCGAGCGGGTCACGGTGGATCTCGCCGCGGGGCAGGGGCTGGAGGGGGTGGCCCGGGAGGCGCGCTATGCCGCCTTCGCCCGTCGCGTCGCCGTCGGCGAGACCCTGTGGCTGGCCCAGCACCGCGACGATCAGGCCGAGACCTTCCTGCTCGCCGCGCTTCGCGGCAGCGGCGTGCGTGGGCTGGCCGGCATGCCGCCGCTGCGGGCCTGGCGGGGCAGGGCGCTTGCGCGGCCGCTGCTGGCGGTCTCCCGGGCATCGCTTGAGGCCGAGGCGGCTCGCCTGGGGCTGGCCTGGGTGGAGGACCCCTCCAACGCCGACGAGGGGCTCGATCGCAACCTCCTGCGCCGCACGGTGCTGCCCGCGCTGACGGCGCGCTGGCCCCACGCCGCCGCGGCGCTGGCGCGCAGCGCGGCCCTGGCCGGTGAGGCCGAGGGGCTGCTGGGTGAGCTGGCCGAGCTCGACCTCGAGCGTCTCGGCGGTGAGCCTGCCCGGCTGCCGGTGTCGCGGCTGGTGGCGCTCACCCTCGCCCGCCAGCGGCTGCTGGTGCGTCATGCCTGCGTGCGACTGGCCCTGCCGGCACCGCCGGCGGCGCGCCTGGCGACGCTGCTCGATCAGCTGGACGCGCGCAGCGACGCCGAGGCGCGGGTGGCCTGGCCGGGCGGCGAGGCGCGCCTGTGGCGCGGCGTGCTCCACCTGATGGCGCCGCTGCCCGCCCTGCCGGCAAGCTGGCAGGGGGCGTGGGGCGGCGATGCGCCGCTGTCGACGCCGCTGGGGGAGTGTGACGTGCGGCTGTGGCCGGAGGCGGCCAGGGTGGGTGGCGGGCTGCGCCTGAGCCCGCGGCGCGGCGGTGAGCGGCTGCGCCTGGCCGGTCGCGGCTCCCGGGACCTCAAGCGGCTGCTGCAGGAGCGGGCGGTGCCGCCCTGGGAGCGCCAGCGGCTGCTGGTGGTGTGGCATCTCGACAGGGGCGGGGCCGAGACGGTGGTGGCGCTGCTCGACCCGGTGGGCGAGCGCTGGCTGGCGGTGGCGGCGGGGTGGCGTGCGTCGCCGTGAAGGCCCCTCCCGTGGTGGCCTGATCGGCGCTCAGCTGGCCGGCAGCAGCTCCAGGCCGAAGCCGGCCGCCTGCTGGTAGACGCACTCCTGCTCGAGGTCGGTGACCAGCAGCATGGGGTCCTCGCCGGGTTCCAGCCACAGGCGCAATGCCTCGCCGTCGGTCGAGAGGCGCGGTGTGCCGGGCGGCTGTTCCGGCCGGCTGTGATTGAGCAGCACCGCCAGGCGCAGCAGGCGGGCAAGGCGCGCGTGGGAAGGTTGGACGGAGGCGGGCAGGGCCTGCCACTCCTTGAGCGGAAACTTGCGGCGGTGAGCGCGCACCAGGAAGGCCAGCAGGCGCTGCTCCGGGCGCGAGAAACCGGCCAGGTCGGAGTGTTCCAGCAGGTAGGCCCCGTGACGATGGAACTGGCTGTGGGAGATCGCCAGGCCGATCTCGTGGAGGCGGGCGGCCCAGCTCAGGAAGCGCGCCTGGTCGTCGTCCAGGCCCCAGGCGTCGCGCACCTGGTCGAACAGCGCCGCGGCGCTGGCGGCCACGTTGCTGGCCTGGCGCTCATCCACCCCGTAGCGGCGCTCGAGCAGCTCCAGGCTCTTGAGCCTCGAATCCTCCGGGCTGTTGCGCCCGGCCATGTCGTAGAGCACCCCCTCGCGCAGGGCGCCGTCGGCATAGCGCATCTGCTCGAGGCCGAAGGCCTCGAAGACGGCGCCGAGCACCGCGATGCCGGCGGGAAAGACTCGGGCGCGATCGGGCTTGAGCCCCTCCATGGCGACCCGATCCAGGCGCCGGCACTTGATCAGCCGCTCGCGCAGGGCGGCCAGCCCCTCCCGGGTGATCACCCCTTCCGGCGCCTCTCCGGCGGCATGCAGCACCGCAGCGGCCGCCTTGATGGTGCCGCTGGACCCCACCGGATCTTCCCAGCCCAGTTCGCGGTACTGCCGGCGGATATTGGCGAGCTCCGAGAGGGCGGCAAGCTCTGCGCGGCGCATGCGCTTGTCGGAGATCTCGCCGTTGTCGAAGAAGCGCCGGCTGAAGGTCACGCAGCCCATGCGCAGGCTCTCCAGGGCCAGCGGCTCGAAGCGCTCGCCGATGATGAACTCGGTGGAGCCGCCGCCGATGTCGACGATCAGCCGGCGCCCCTCCTCGGCCAGGGCATGGGCGGCGCCCAGGTAGATCAGACGTGCCTCCTCGCGTCCGGCGATGATCTCGATGGGGCAGCCCAGCAGGGCCTCGGCGCGCTCGATCAGCGCCTGGCTGTTGGCCGCATCCCTCAGCGCATTGGTGCCCACCACCCGCAGCTGCCCCGGGGCGATGTCCTCCACGAAGGGGGCGAAGCGGGCCAGGCAGTCCAGGGCGCGCTGCATGGTGGCCTCGTCAAGCAGGCCCTCGTCGTCGAGGCCTGCGGCCAGCTGCACCTTCTCTCCCTGCCGCGCCACGACCTGCAGCCGCTCGTCCTGATAGTTGGCGACCAGCAGGTGAAAGCTGTTGGAGCCGAGATCGATGGCGGCGAGGCGTCGGGTGGGGGCCGGCTCCGCTGGCGAGGTCATGGTGAGTCCCTGAGGTTGGCTGAGGGGGAAAGGTTGCGGCGCGACCCCCGCCCTGTCAATCACCACGGGGCTTGCGTTCCCAAGGGCCCTTGTCTAGTATCGTGATGTTCGCCTGTTCCGAATGCTTTCCGACCGTCCTGCGGCGATCCCGTCTCGGTCAACTTCAAGTCGTCAGTCAGCCCACAATGTCCAGCGATAGCCGGCCCCGCCGTAGCCGCTGGTCAGGCGAAACCGAATCTGCTCCCTCGACTCCCTCGGCCGGCGCCCCCTGCGGTTGCCTCTCCCATGGCCATCGGGATCCAATGTGACGAGTGGCAGCCTCTCCGGGCTCTGAACGCACCCCACGCGGCGTTATCGTCTCGCCTCCCGCCAAACGCGGCGCATCGACGCCCGGCTTCCACGAGCTATCTCTGAACACACCGATGAATCTTACCGACCTCAAGCAAAAGTCAGTGCCGGATCTCCTGGAGATCGCCCGCGAGATGGGCATCGACAACCTGGCGCGCTCCCGCAAGCAGGACATCATCTTCGCCATCCTCAAGAAGCATGCCAAGAGCGGTGAGCCGATCTATGGCGATGGTGTGCTGGAGATCCTTCAGGATGGGTTCGGCTTCCTGCGCAGTGCCGACAGCTCCTATCTGGCCGGGCCCGACGACATCTATGTGTCGCCCTCCCAGATCCGTCGCTTCAACCTGCGCAAGGGCGACTCCATCTCCGGCAGGATCCGCCCCCCCAAGGAGGGCGAACGCTACTTTGCCCTGCTCAAGGTCAGCGAGATCAACTTCGACAAGCCTGAGAACGCCAAGCACAAGATCCTCTTCGAGAACCTCACGCCGCTGTTCCCCCAGGAGCGGCTGCGCATGGAGATCGGTAACGGCTCCACCGAGGATCTGACGGCGCGGATCATCGATCTCACGGCGCCCATCGGCAAGGGCCAGCGCGGCCTGCTGGTCTCCCCGCCCAAGGCGGGCAAGACGCTGATGCTGCAGAACATCGCCACCTCCATCACCCGCAACAACCCCGAGTGCCATCTGATCGTCCTGCTGATCGACGAGCGCCCGGAAGAGGTGACGGAGATGTCGCGCACCGTGCGCGGCGAGGTGGTGGCCTCGACCTTCGACGAGCCGCCGGCCCGCCACGTGCAGGTGGCCGAGATGGTGATCGAGAAGGCCAAGCGCCTGGTGGAACACAAGAAGGACGTGGTGATCCTGCTCGACTCCATCACCCGCCTGGCACGCGCCTACAACACCGTGGTGCCGAGCTCCGGCAAGGTGCTGACCGGTGGCGTGGACGCTCACGCCCTGGAGAAGCCCAAGCGCTTCTTCGGCGCGGCGCGCAACATCGAGGAGGGCGGAAGCCTGACCATCATCGCCACGGCGCTGGTGGACACCGGCTCCAAGATGGACGAGGTGATCTTCGAGGAGTTCAAGGGCACCGGCAACATGGAGGCGCACCTGGACCGCAAGCTGGCCGAGCGTCGCGTCTACCCGGCCATCAACATCCGCCGCTCCGGTACCCGCCGCGAGGACCTGCTCGCCTCCGAGGACGAGATGCAGCGCATGTGGATCCTGCGCAAGCTGCTCAACCCCATGGATGACACCGCGGCCACCGAGTTCCTGATCGACCGCCTCAAGGATACCAAGACAAACATCGAGTTCTTCGAGGCCATGAAACGGCGTTGATTCTGGCCTGCTGCGCTTGGCGATACTGCGTTGGAAAACAGCTCAAGCTGCTCATTTACTGAAGTAAACTCCGCGCTTTCGCTGTTTTCCGCCTTGTCTCGCCTTCGCTCGCTACGGCCAGCTTTCAACGCCTTCGCCTTGAAGGGTTTCGTCAGCAGCGCAAGGGCCGCCGAGCGCAGAAAACTGTGCAATAGTTGTACGAAAGACAGGGGGGTAGCATGCTATGCTGCCCCTTTCGTCGTACTGCAACCGGGAAAACCGAATGAAGTACAAGGACCTGCGGGAATTCATCAGCGCCCTGGAGGCCCGGGGCGAGCTCCAGCGCATCACCGCCGAGGTGGACCCCTACCTCGAGATCACCGAGATCTGCGATCGCACCCTGCGCGCCGGCGGCCCGGCGCTGCTCTTCGAGAACGTCAAGGGGCACGACATGCCGCTGCTCGGCAACCTCTTCGGTACGCCGAAGCGGGTTGCCCTCGGCATGGGCCAGGACTCCGTGGCCGCCCTGCGCGAGGTGGGCGAGCTGCTCGCCTTCCTCAAGGAGCCTGAGCCCCCCAAGGGCTTTCGTGACGCCTGGGACAAGCTGCCGATCTTCAAGCAGGTGATGAGCATGGGGCCGAAGAAGGTCCGCTCGGCGCCGGTGCAGGAAAAGGTGTACGAGGGCGACGAGGTCGACCTCGACCGCCTGCCGATCCAGCACTGCTGGCCCGGCGACGCCGCGCCCCTGGTCACCTGGCCGCTGGTGATCACCCGCGGGCCCCACAAGAAGCGCCAGAACCTCGGCATCTATCGCCAGCAGAAGCTGTCGAAGAACCGGCTGATCATGCGCTGGCTCTCCCACCGCGGCGGGGCGCTGGACTTCCTGGAGTTCCAGAAGGCCCACCCCGGCGAGCCCTTCCCGGTGGCGGTGGCGCTGGGCGCCGACCCGGCGACCATCCTCGGCGCGGTGACCCCGGTGCCGGATTCGCTCTCCGAGTACGCCTTCGCCGGGCTGCTGCGCGGCTCGCGCACCGAGCTGGTCAAGTGCGGCCACGCCGACCTGGACGTGCCGGCCTCGGCGGAGATCATCCTGGAGGGGTTCATCTACCCGGATGACATGGCCCCCGAGGGACCCTATGGCGACCATACCGGCTACTACAACGAGGTGGACACCTTCCCGGTGTTCACGGTGACGCGCATGACCATGCGCCGCGATGCCATCTATCACTCCACCTACACCGGCCGGCCGCCCGACGAGCCGGCGATCCTCGGGCTCGCGCTCAACGAGGTGTTCGTGCCGATCCTGCGCCGCCAGTTCCCGGAGATCGTCGACTTCTACCTGCCGCCGGAGGGCTGCTCCTACCGCATGGCGGTGGTGACCATGAAGAAGCAGTACCCGGGCCACGCCAAGCGGGTGATGATGGGCGTATGGAGCTTCCTGCGCCAGTTCATGTACACCAAGTTCGTGGTGGTGCTCGATGACGACGTCAGCGCCCGGGACTGGGAGGACGTGATCTGGGCCATCACCACCCGCATGGACCCGGCACGGGACACCGTGATGGTGGAGAACACCCCCATCGACTACCTGGACTTCGCCTCGCCGGTCTCCGGTCTCGGTTCCAAGATGGGCCTGGATGCCACCAGCAAGTGGCCCGGCGAGACCGACCGCGAGTGGGGGGTGCCCATCGTCATGGACGAGGCCGTCAAGGCCCGCGTCAGCGAGCGCTGGAACGAGCTGGGCATCGAGCTCCCCGACAACACGACCCCCTGACAACCGCATGAGGCATTCATGACGCCAAGGACCCTGACCTGCCTGGTCGACGAGGTCGAGGACCTCACCCCGGACGTCTTCCGGGTGCAGCTGGAGGGCCGCCCCGAGGCGGTGGCCCATGCGCCGGGCCAGTACCTGGAGCTCAAGCTGGACGACGAGACCTGGGTACCCTTCTCCATCGCCAACGCCCACGGCGGCGACGGGGTGATCGAGCTGCATATCCAGCACTGGCCGGAGCGCGAGAATTCCGCGCGCATGCGTGACCTGGTCCAGGTGGCTCGCCGGCTGACCCTGAGGCTGCCCGGCGGCGACTGCGTGCTCGACCCCGACAGCGAGCGCCCGCTGCTGCTGATCGCCGCGGGCACCGGCTTCTCGCAGATGAAGGCGATCGCCGAGGCGGCGCTTGCGGCCAACCCCGAGCGGCAGATCGATCTGTGGTGGGCCGCCCGGGAGCGCCGCCAGCTCTACCTGGAGCGGCTCCCCCGGGAGTGGGCCGAGGCCCACCCCGGCTTTTGCTTCCACCCGGTGACCGAGCTTTCGCCGGAGGAGCCCTGGAGCGGCGAGCGGGTGGTCGGCCATCGCGGACGCATCGACCAGGCCCTGGCCGCGGCGCTCGATGACGTCTCGGGCCAGGATGTCTACCTCTCCGGCTCGCCGGGCATGGTCTACGCCTGCGTCGACGTGCTGGCCTCGCTTGGGCTCTCGCCCTCGCGGACCTTCTCCGACGTCTTCGCCTATGCGCCCCGCGACCCGCTGATCCCGGTCACCGGCAGCCTGATCAAGGAGGCGCGCGGATGAGCGCCTCGCCCATCCTGATCACCGGCGGCGCCCAGCGCCTGGGCCGCCACTGCGCCGAGCGCCTGGTGGACGACGGCCACCCGGTGATCATCAGCTATCGCCGCGAGCGCCCCGAGCTCGAGGCGCTGCGCAGTCGCGGCATCGTCACCCTGCCTGCCGACTTCGCCAGCGAGGCGGGCATTCTCGACTTCATCGCGCGGCTGAAGGAGGCGACCCCCTCGCTGCGGGCGATTGTCCACAACGCCAGCGACTGGGCCCCGGACTCCACCGGCCCCGAGGCCGGCGCCACCTTCGAGCGGCTGTTTCGCATCCATATGCTGGCGCCCTACCTGATCAACCTGCATGCGCGGGAGCTGCTCGAAGCGTGCAGCGAGCCCCAGCGCGACATCGTGCACATGACCGACTACGTGGTGCAGAAGGGCTCGAAGAAGCATGCCGCCTATGCCGCCACCAAGGCAGGGCTCGACAATCTGACCCTGTCGTTCGCCGCCCTGTATGCCCCGGCGATTCAGGTCAACGCCATCGCGCCGGCGCTGATCATGCTCAACGAGGGCGACGAGGAGGCCTATGCCGAGAAGGCCCGCGCCAAGTCCGCCATGCAGATGGTCCCGGGCCCGGGGGTGATCTACCAGAGCCTGCGCTACCTGCTCGACAACCGCTACGTCACCGGCGTCACCCTGCCGGTCGATGGCGGGCGGCATCTTCGCTAGACTATTGCCGGCAACACACCTCCCTTGACAAAGACCACCCTCAAAGAAGGAGTGACAGATGGCGGGACATGACGAGAACTTCAAGGATGACTCCGGCTTTCTGGCCGTGGCCCTGGGCCTGATCGTGCTGGTGAGCATGAGCGCACTGCCGGCCACCGTCGGCTGGTATCAGGTCGTCGCCGGCTGAACCGCGCCCCTTCGCGCCCTTGCCAGCCCGACGACGATGGGGCACGATGAAGGAGTACTCAGGAGATGACCATGACCGCACCCACCATCGACATGCACCGCCGCCTCGCCGCTTCTGCCGGCGCCGCTGCGCGTGGGCTCGATTCGGCGATGCGCAGCCGGGGTTACTGGTATGGCTATTTTATGACCGGTGTGCCGGCGGCCATGTCCTGAGCAGCAGACGACATCGCCGGGAGGCACGCCCCACCAGGGTCGCCTCCCGACAGAACCCCCGGAAGGCCACCCGCCCCGGGGGTTCTGCGTTCTGGGGCAGTCGATTCACCCGGACATCAAGATGACAGAGAGGAGAGGCACCATGATCGCACCCATCGCTTTCGCCATTCGCCCGCTGACCGGCGTTACCGGCTATTACGGCTATTGGCGATTTAGCGAGCTGCGGTCGTGCCACTGCGCCACCTCCGACCGTAGCACCATCGGTGGCACCCGACCGACACGATGTATGACCGCTACCCGGAGTTGATGCCCCATGAACGCTTCCCTTGCCGCCGCTGCCCTCGATGACACCGCCCGCCCTGCCCCGATGGCGGCGCAACCCGATGCCAACGCCCGTTCCGCCGCTCAGCCGGCCCGCCCACTGCCCACCCCTGGCGAGCTGCGCCGCGAACTGCCCCTGACCCCCGAGCTTGCCCGGCGGGTCGAGGCTCAGCGCCGTGCGATCCGGGATATCCTCGCCGGCCGCGACGACCGCCTGCTGGTGGTGGTTGGCCCCTGTTCCGTCCACGACCCGGAGGCGGCGCTCGAGTACGCCCGGCGCCTGGCCGAGCTGCCCCCGCGGGTGGCGGATCGCCTGCTGCTGGTGATGCGGGTCTATGTGGAGAAGCCACGTACCACCGTGGGCTGGAAGGGGCTCGCCTATGACCCCGACCTGGATGGTTCAGGCGACATGGCACGCGGCCTCGAGGTATCCCGGCGGCTGATGCGGGAGGTGGCCGAGCTGGGCCTGCCGGTGGCCACCGAGCTGCTGCAGCCGATGCTGGCCCCCTACCTGGAGGACCTGCTGGCCTGGGTGGCGATCGGCGCGCGTACCACCGAGTCCCAGCTGCACCGCGAGCTGGCCAGCGGCCTCGACGCCGTGGTCGGCTTCAAGAACGCCACCGGCGGCGACATCGGCGTGGCCCTGGATGCGATGCGCGCCGCCGCCCACCCGCACCAGCACTTCGGGCTCGACCCGGACGGCCGCCCGGTGGTGCGCGAGACCGCCGGCAACGCCCACACCCACCTGGTGCTGCGCGGCGGCCACGGCGAGCCCAACTACCAGGCCGCCCACGTGCAGGCGGCACGCCGCGCGCTGGAGGAGGCCGGCCTGACGCCGCGGCTGATGGTGGACTGCAGCCACGCCAATGCCCGCAAGGACCACCGTCGCCAGAGCGAGGTGCTGCTCGATGTGCTGGCCCAGCGCCTGGCGGGGGAGAGCGCCCTGGCCGGGCTGATGATCGAGAGCCACCTGCACGAGGGCAAGCAGGCGCTGTCACCCGGCCGGCTGCGCCACGGCGTCTCGGTTACCGATGCCTGCATCGGTTGGGAGACCACCGAGCACCTGCTGCTCAGCGCCGCTGAGCGGCTGCGGTAGCACAGCACAGTCACTGCCGGCGTGAGGAGCGCGGGGGGCAGGTCTGGAGGGGGTCCTACGCCATGGATGGCGTCGGTAGCGCCCAGGGAGGGGTTCACAGCGCCCCCGAACAGGCCTGCCGCCGGAGCAGCTCCGTGGTACTGGCCACCGGGTTAGCCCTGTACCCCAGGGGAGGGAGTCGGGATAATCACCCCGATTTCCGACTCGCCACCCTGGAGGCCCCATGTCATTCCGGTTCGAAACCCACGCTCCCGAGACCTACCGGCGCAAGGCGAAGATGATCAGCCTGGCCATGGCCGGCCAGCTGATCGTCTTCGGACTGGTCTTTGCCCAGCTGCTGCAGGCGGCCTTCGATGGCGGCTTCTGGCTCAATGCGCTGGGGGTGCTGCTGGGCCTGGTGGCCACCAGCCTGACCTTCGCGGTGCTGCGCGAGCGCCCCTGGATGACCGAGATGCGCTATGTCTGGCAGCTCAAGCACCACCTCTCCCGGGTCAGCGGCTACCTCCCCGCGCTGCGCCGCGGCGTGGAGGAGGGGCAACGGCAACGGCACGGCCTTAACCCTCCTCACCTTCTATCACCAGGGCATGGCCCAGCTCGCCGAGCTCAACGGGCGCACCCTGGATGACGACGCCGAGCTGCTCGCCGAGCGCCAGCGGGTACGCCTGGCCCGCCAGGAGCGTGGCCTGCCCGAGCGGGTCGACGGCTTCGACCCCGAGGACCTCGCCGCCTTCAAGCGCGGCTGACTCCCTCCCCAGGCCTCTGCAGTCGCGCTATCGGCGCGGCGGCACACCCCCTCACGCCTTGGCGGCGTAGGCGTAGAGCAGCGTCTCCTGGGCGCTGATCGGCGCGGCGTCGCCGGGGGTCTGCTTGACGTAGCTGCCGTCCGGCTGCAGCCGCCAGCTCTGGCAGTTGTCCACCAGGTAGGTCTCGAGGTCCTTGCGGACCCGGGCGGCCAGCTTCCTGTCGCGCAGCGGGAAGCAGGTCTCCACCCGGTGGAACATGTTGCGGCTCATGAAGTCGGCGCTGGACGCCCACACCTCGGCCTTGCCGTGATTCTGGAAGTAGAACACCCGGGTGTGCTCCAGGAAGCGGCCGATGATCGAGCGCACCCGGATATTCTCCGAGACGCCGGGAATCCCGGGCCGCAGGCAGCACATGCCGCGGATGATCAGGTCGCACTCCACCCCGGCGCGGGAGGCCCGGTAGAGCGCCTGGATCAGCTTGGGCTCGGTCAGCGAGTTGCACTTGATGATCAGGTGGGCGCGGCGCCCCTTGCGGGCGTGCTCCGCCTCGCGGTCGATCATCGCCACCATGCCTTCGTGGAGCGTGAAGGGCGCGTGCAGCAGAGTCTCGATATGCCGGGCACGCCCCATCCCCGAGAGCTGCTGGAACACCTGGTGGACGTCCTCGCACAGCGCCTCGTCGGCGGTGAGCAGGCTGTAGTCGGTATAGAGCTTGGCCGTCTTCGAGTGGTAGTTACCGGTGCCGAGGTGCACGTAGTAGCGCAGCCGCCCCTTCTCGCGACGCACGATATGCATCATCTTGGCGTGGGTCTTGTAGGCCATCACCCCGTAGATGACGATGGCGCCGGCCTCCTGGAGGCGTGAGGCGAGCGCCAGGTTGTCCGCCTCGTCGAAGCGGGCGCGCAGCTCTATGACCACGGTCACCTCCTTGCCGCCACGCGCCGCCTCCACCAGCGAGGTGACGATGGGGGAGTCGGCGCCGGTGCGGTAGAGGGTCTGCTTGATCGCCAGCACCGAGGGGTCCCGGGCCGCCTCGGCGAGCAGCTCCTCCACCGGCGAGAAGGCCTGGAAGGGGTGGTGGAGCAGGATGTCGCCGGCGGCGATGGCATCGAACAGGCTGCCCTCCTTCTTGAAGTTCTTGGGCAGCCCCGGGGAGAAGGGACGGTAGAAGAGCTCCGGGCGATCCAGGTCCCCCAGCAGCGCCATCATGCGGGTCAGGTTGACCGGCCCGTTGACCCGGTAGAGGTCCTGCTCGGAGAGCGCGAACTCCCTGAGCAGGAAGTCCGCCAGCTCGTCCGGGCAGGTGTCTACCACCTCCAGGCGCACGCCGCTGCCGTAGCGCCGTGCCAGCAGCTCGCCGCGCAGCGCCGAGGCGAGGTCCGAGACCTCCTCCGGGTCCACCGTCATGTCGGCGTTGCGGGTCAGCCGGAACTGGTAGCAGCCGCGCACCCTCATGCCCGGGAAGAGCTCCTCGGCGTGGGCGTGGATCATGGAGGAGAGGAAGACGGCCTCGCTGAAGCCCTCCTCGCACAGCTCGGCAGGCAGGGCGATCACCCGTGGCAGCGAGCGCGGGGCCGGCAGGATGGCGAGCCCCCCCTCGCGGCCGAAGGCGTCCTTGCCCTCGAGCTGGACGATGAAGTTGAGGCTCTTGTTGACCAGCCGCGGGAAGGGGTGGGAGGGGTCCAGCCCGATCGGGCTGATGACCGGCATGATCTCCTCATCGAAGTAGTCGCGCACCCAGGCGCGCTGGGCCTCGGTCCAGTCGCTGCGCCGCCGGAAGCGCAGGCCCCGCTCCTCCAGCGCCGGCAGCAGGGCCTCGTTGAGGATGCGGTACTGGCGCTCGATCTGCTCGTGGGCGATCTGCGAGATCTCGCCGAGCACCGACTGCGGCGAGCGGCCGTCGATGCCGGTGCTGTCGTCGCCCAGGGCCACCCGGTGCTTCAGGCCGGCCACCCGGATCTCGAAGAACTCGTCCAGGTTGGAGGAGAAGATCAGCAGGAACATCAGCCGATTGAGCAGCGGATGCGACTCGTCCAGGGCCTGCTCCAGAACCCGCATGTTGAACTGCAGATGCGAGAGCTCGCGGTTGAAGTAGAGGCTGGGGTCGGCCAGGTCCGCCTCCGCCTCCGGCAGCGCCTTGGGCTTGATGCCGGTGCGGGTCTGGTTGAGGCGCGGGGCCGGTGGCTCGGGCAGGGCCTCCTCGCTCGAGACGTCGGCGGGCCCGGCGACAAGGGGGACGGATTCGGGGCTACGGTCTTCCATGGGCAACTCTCTCGGGGTCCAGGAAGGGGCCGAGCCCCCTCCATCACTGGGCGAGCAGGCGGGCGGCCCGCTTGGCAAAGTAGGTCAGCACGCCGTCCGCGCCGGCACGCTTGAAGCAGGTCAGCGACTCGAGGATCACGCTGTCGGCGTCCAGCCAGCCGTTCTCGAAGGCGGCCATGTGCATGGCGTATTCGCCGCTCACCTGGTAGGCGAAGGTGGGCACCTTGAGCTCATCCTTGACCCGACGCACCACGTCGAGATAGGGCATGCCAGGCTTGATCATCACCATGTCGGCGCCCTCGGCCAGGTCGAGGGCCACCTCATGGAGCGCCTCGTCACCGTTGGCAGGATCCATCTGGTAGGTGCTCTTGTCGGCTTTTCCGAGGTTGGTGGAGGAGCCCACCGCATCGCGGAAGGGGCCGTAGTAGCGCGAGGCGTACTTGGCGCTGTAGGCCATGATGCGGGTGTTGACCAGGTGCTCCTGCTCCAGCACCCGGCGGATCTCGCCGATGCGGCCGTCCATCATGTCCGAGGGGGCCACCACGTCGGCGCCGGCCTCGGCGTGGGAGAGTGCCTGCTTGAGCAGGGTCTCCACGGTGCGGTCGTTCAGCACATAGCCCTGTTCGTCGATGATGCCGTCCTGGCCGTGGCTGGTGTAGGGGTCCAGGGCCACGTCGGTGATGATGCCGAGCTCGGGCAGGGCCTCCTTGAGGGCGCGCACGCTGCGCTGCACCAGCCCGGTGGCACTGTAGGCCTCCTCGGCCAGCTCGCTCTTCAGGGCCGGGTCGATCACCGGAAACAGCGCCAGGGCGGGAATGCCCAGCTCGAAGGCCTCGCGGGCCTCCTCGATCAGCAGGTCCAGCGACAGACGCTCGACGCCGGGCATCGAGGGCACGGCCTCGCGCTGGTTCTCGCCCTCCAGCACGAACACCGGCCAGATCAGGTCGGCCGGTGTCAGGGTGTGCTCGCGCATCAGCCGACGCGAGAAGTCGTCGCGGCGCATGCGGCGCAGGCGGGTAGCGGGAAACTGGCGGGTGGTCATGAAGCTCAAGGCGATTCTCCAGCGTGGGTCGCCGGCCTGACGGCATTGTGGCGACACAGGATGACGGTTGGATGACAGTGGCGCTGCGGCTGACTCCGAGTATATCAGCGCGCCGGTGCGCCGAAAGTCTCGCCTTGTCGCACCCGGACGTTCGCTCTAGAGTGTGGGATTCGATTATCGGGCCCGCCTGCCGGCGGGTGACCCCTGCAAGGAGACAGGCATGAGCAAACAGGTGGCGGTGATTCTCTCGGGCTGCGGTGTCTTCGACGGTTCCGAGATCTACGAGACCACCCTGACCCTGCTGCGGCTCGACCAGCTGGGCATCGGCTATCGCTGCTTCGCCCCGGACATCGAGCAGCACCACGTGATCGACCATCGCAGCGGTGAGGTGGCCGAGGGCGAGACGCGCAATGTGCTGACGGAGTCTGCGCGTCTGGCCCGCGGCGAGATCTCGCCGCTCGCGGAGCTGGCCGCCGACGACTTCGACGCGGTGATCCTGCCCGGCGGCTTCGGGGCGGCCAAGAACCTGTCGAGCTTCGCCGAGGCGGGGGCCGGCATGGAGGTGCTGGGCGAGCTCCGGGAGGCCCTGGCCGGCTTCTTTGACGCCCGCAAGCCGATCGGCCTGATGTGCATCGCGCCGGTGATGGTGCCCAAGCTGCTGGGCAATGGCATCGCCGTGACCATCGGCCACGACCCGGGTGTCTCCGGCGCCATCAGCGCCATGGGCGGGCTGCACCGCACCTGCGGCGTGGAGGAGATCGTGGTGGACTTCGAGAACCGCGTGGTCACCACCCCGGCCTACATGCTGGCGACCCGCATCAGCGAGGCGGCCACCGGCATCTTCAAGCTGGTCGACCGCATCGACGAGCTGATGGATCGCTGAGCCGCAAGCGGCAGGCTCCCCGAGCCGCAGGCGTCCGGAAACCAAGAACCCCGCAGGCTCAAGCCTGCGGGGTTCACTTTTGGGCAGGGCCAGACGGATGCCTTGCGCTTGCCGCTCAGGCCTCGTCTTCCTCCGCCGCGCGCCGCTGCTTCTTGCGGCGTGCCAGGCGCCCGAACAGCAGGCCCACCTCGTAGAGCAGGTACATGGGCACCGCCAGCAGGCTCTGGGAGATCACGTCCGGGGGGGTGAGCAGCATGCCCACCACGAAGCAGCCGAGGATGATGTAGGGGCGCTTCTTCGACAGGCTCTCCACCGTGGTGGCGCCCGAGGCGATCAGCAGGAAGGTGGCGATGGGGATCTCGAAGGCCACCCCGAAGGCGAAGAACAGCTTGAGCACGAAGTTGAGGTAGGCGTTGATGTCGGTCATCACCGCCACGTTCTCCGGCCCCGTCTGGGTGAAGAACTGGAACAGCAGCGGGAAGACCACGTAGTAGGCGAAGGCCGCCCCGGCGTAGAAGAGCAGCACGCTGGAGGCCAGGATCGGCAGCGCCAGGGCCTTCTCGTTGTCGTAGAGCCCGGGGGCCACGAAGGCCCACGCTTGGTGCAGCACATAGGGAATGGCGATGAACACCGCCACCACCAGGGTCAGCTTGAAAGGCGCCAGGAAGGGCGAGGCCACCTCGGTGGCGATCATCTGCGACCCCTCCGGCAGCAGCGCCATCAGCGGCTGGGCCACGAAGGTGTAGATGTCGTTGGCGAAGGCGTAGAGGCCCAGGAAGATCACCAGGATCGCCACCACGCTGCGCAGCAGTCGCGAGCGCAGTTCGATCAGGTGCTCGATCAGGGTGGCCTGGTGCTGTTCCGGGCTGTCACCGGTCTTGCTCATCGGGAGGAGGCGTCCTTGTCGGCGGCGGTGGGCTCGGGGCGTTCATCGGGACGCGCATCGTCAGCCGGCCCCTGGCTGCCGGCGCCGTCGCGGCGGGCGCGGGCCAGGGCGTCGTCCAGGCGCTGCTCGGCGCTGGGCGCGGGGGCCTGGTCCGGCTTGCTCTCGGCAGGGCGGTCGGGCTCGGCGAGGCTCTCCACGTCGCGCTGAACCTGGCGCACGCTCTCGTCGAGCTTCTTCTGCTGCTCGTTGAGCTTCTGGCGCAGCTCCTCCGCCTCGAGCTGGGCGCTGATCTCGCGCTGCATGCCGGAGACGGTACGCTTGATTTTGCCGATCCACAGCCCCGCGGTGCGCGCCGCCTTGGGCAGCCGCTCCGGGCCCAGCACCAGCAGGCCGACCACGCCGATGAACATGAGTTCGAGAAAGCCGATGTCAAACATGGCGGCTTACTTGCGCTCTTCCTGTTCCTCGGGCTTGCGCTCGGCCTGGACGTCGTAGGTGTTGGTCTCTTCCTTGTGGTCCACGCGGGCCTGGGTCTGGGTGTCGTCCTTCTCCTCGCCCTTCTCCTCCTCGTGCATGGCCTTCTTGAAGCCCTTCACGGCGCCCCCCAGGTCGCTGCCGACGTTGCGCAGCTTCTTGGTGCCGAAGATCAGGATGATGATGCCGAGTACGATCAGCAGCTGCCAGATACTGATACCACCTAACATGTGTGCTTCCTCTGGAACGGGGCCCCGGCCTGTCCGGGAGCCGTAAGAATCTATTGCTGCCTGGCGGCCTTCTCGTCGTGGCCGGAGACGCCGAAGCGGCGGCCCAGCTCGTCGAGCACGGCGCGGTGGTCGAGGTCGAGGTGCGACAGCATCACCAGGCTATGAAACCACAGGTCGGCCGTCTCGGCGATCAACGCCTCACGCTCGGCCTCGCCTCCACGCTCCGCATCCTTGGCGGCCAGCAGGGTCTCGGTGGCTTCCTCGCCGACCTTCTCGAGTATCTTGTTCAGGCCCTTGTGATGCAAGGCGGCGACGTAGGAATCCTGCGGATCCCCCTGGCGGCGTTGATCCAGGACAGCTTGCAGGCGCTCGAGAATATCGCTCATGGATGAAGGTTCCGTGACGTGGGTGGAGGGGGGTCAGTGCCAGGCCAGCAGGGCCAGGCCGAGGACGGCGGCGGCCAGGGCGGGCCAGGGCTGGCCGGCGGCCCACTGGCTAAGCGGCTGCCAGGCCAGCGCCAGGGCCACCAGCAGGAGCCCCAGGCGCAGGCGGCGGCCGCGCCGGCCCTCGCGAATCAGCTGCTGGCGGATGCCTCCCAGTGCCTCGCCCTGGCGGCGGCGCTGGCGCTTTTCCTGGTCCATCTGGGAGAGCGCCTGGTGGGCCAGCACCGGCAGTTCGGGCAGCTGGCGGGTCAGCTCGGGCGCCTGGCGCTTGAGGGACTCCCAGAAGCCCCGGGTGCCGGCGCGCTCCTTCATCCACTGCTCCAGGAAGGGCTTGGCGGTCTTCCAGAGGTCCAGGTCGGGGTAGAGCTGGCGGCCCAGCCCCTCGATGTTGAGCAGGGTCTTCTGCAGCAGCACCAGCTGGGGCTGCACCTCCATGTCGAAGCGCCGCGCGGTCTGGAACAGGCCCAGCAGCACCTGGCCGAAGGAGATGTCCTTGAGAGGCTTCTCGAGGATCGGCTCGCACACCGTGCGGATCGCCGCGGCGAACTCGTTGGCTCGGGTGTTCTCGCCGACCCAGCCCGACTCGATGTGCAGGGCGGCCACCTCGTAGTAGTCCTGGTGGAAGAAGGCCAGCAGGTTGCGGGCCAGGTAGTCCTGGTCCTCGCGGGTCAGGCTGCCGACGATGCCGCAGTCGATGGCGATGTACTGGGGGTCATGGGGATGCTCCCGGGCGACGAAGATGTTGCCGGGGTGCATGTCGGCGTGGAAGAAGTTGTCGCGGAACACCTGGGTGAAGAAGATCTCCACGCCGCGCTCGGCGAGCCGCTTGAGGTCGGTCTCCTGGGCCTCGAGGGCGGCGATGTCGGCCACCGGAACGCCGTAGATGCGCTCCTGCACCATGACGCGCTGGCGGGTCAGCTCCCAGTGGATCGCCGGCACGTAGAGCAGCGGCGAGTTCTTGAAGTTGCGCTTGAGCTGGGAGGTGTTGGCGGCCTCCTTGTGCAGGTCGAGCTCGTCGAACAGCGTCGCCTCGTAGTCGCGCACCACCTCCACCGGGCGCAGGCCGCGCGCCTCGGGGACCAGGGTCAGCAGCCTGGCGAAGCGGTACATCAGCGCCATGTCCTGGCGCATCACCCGGTCGATGCCGGGGCGGATGATCTTGACCACCACCTCCTCGCCGCTGTGCAGGCGCGCGCCATGCACCTGGGCGATGGAGGCCGAGGCCAGCGGCTCGGCATCGAAGCGGGCGAAGGCCAGCGCCACGGTCATGCCGAGCTGCTCCTCCACCACGGCCAGCGCCTGGTCGCCGGGGAAGGGGGGCACCTGGTCCTGCAGGCGCTTCATCTCGTCGGCGATGTCCGCCGGCAGCAGGTCGCGGCGGGTGGAGAGCACCTGGCCGAACTTGACGAAGATCGGGCCCAGCGACTCCAGCGCCAGGCGCAGGCGCGCACCGCGAGAGCGCTCGCCGATGGGCACCAGGCGCAGCGGCGAGAGCCTGAAGAGAGTGCGCAGCGCCCAGGGCAGGCGCTCCAGGGGAATCAGGGTGTCGAGCCGATAGCGAGTGATCACCCAGAGGATGCGCAGCAGCCGCAGCAGCATCATGGCGTCACCCGCTCGGCCTGCTGCGCCGCCAGGCGGCGGTGCAGGCGCGCCAGGCGTGCCTCCAGGCGGTCGGTGGCGATCTCCAGCTCGGTGAGGTGGTCGCGCAGCACCTCCAGCTGTGGGCGGCCGGGCAGCCAGCGCGCCTCCTCCACCAGGTATTCGGAGAGGTCGGCGCAGAACTCCTCCCGGGTGCGCAGCCCGAAGCGGCCCAGGCGGCGCAACCCCTCGGCGAGGCTGTTGGCCGGCACATCGCCCAGCCAGCGGGCCAGTTCGCCCTCCCAGTCCGGGTCGAGGTCGAGCAGCAGGTCGCGGGTGGCCTCCAGCAGCGGGATACGCCCGCGCACCGCCAGCCTCCCCTGGAACATCAGCCGCTCCAGGGAGGCGCCACCGAGCAGGGCGCCTGCGGTCTCGGCGTCCAGCTCCACCACGGCGTCGAAGGCCGTCTCGTCGGCGTCGTCCGGGCGCAGCAGGTCGAGGCCGTGGGCATGGTAGTGGATCGCCAGGGCCAGCTCGGGGTTCTCCAGGCGCAGCAGCAGCCGCTGGCCGGCGAGCCGGGCCAGCCGCGAGGGGGCCGCCGGGTCGCGGGCGAGCAGGGTGTTGAGGGTGCGCTCCAGGCCGGCCAGCAGCAGGGTCGGGGTCAACGCCATGCCCACCTCAGAGCTTAATGCCGCGGTGCAGGGCGACGATGCCCCCGGTGAGGTTGGTGTACTCGACGCGCTCCAGGCCGGCCGCCTCCATCATCCCCTTGAGGGTCTCCTGGTCGGGGTGCATGCGGATCGATTCGGCCAGGTAGCGATAGCTGTCGGCATCGTTGGCGACCACCTCGCCGATCTTCGGCAGCAGCCGGAAGGAGTACTCGTCATAGACCTTCGAGAGCAGGGCGCTCGGAGGCTTGGAGAACTCCAGCACCAGCAGGCGTCCGCCGGGCTTGAGCACCCGGGCCATGGAGCGCAGGGCGGCATCCTTGTCGGTGACGTTGCGCAGGCCGAAGGCGATGGTGATGCAGTCGAAGGTGTTGTCCGGGAAGGGCAGGCACTCGGCGTTGGCCTGGACGTATTCGACGTTGCCGCCGACGCCGCGGTCGAGGAGCTTGTCGCGGCCCACGCGCAGCATGGACTCGTTGATGTCGGCCAGCACCACGCGCCCGCGCGGCCCCACCAGGCGCGAGAACTTGAGGGTCAGGTCGCCGGTGCCGCCGGCGATGTCGAGCACGCTGTGACCCGGGCGCACCCCGGCGCGCTCGATGGTCAGGCGCTTCCACAGGCGGTGGATGCCGAAGGACATCAGGTCGTTCATGACGTCGTAGCGGGCGGCCACGGAGTGGAAGACATCGGCCACCCGGGTGGCCTTCTCCTCGACGGGCACTTCCTGGTAGCCGAAGTGGGTGGTCTGCTTGTCCCTGGAGCTGGGGTTGGCGCTCATGCGATGGGGCTCCCGAATCGCTGCATGGGAGAGGCCGCTGCCTCGAATGGGCGACATTGTAGCGTCCCGCGATGGCGATTGTCTTGACGGGGGTTAGAGCTGCCTGATTTCGATGCCCAGCGGCTCGCGGCTGGCGCCGGCGTCCTCCAGGCGCTGCAGGTAGTCCGCCCAGTTGGCCTCGCGCTGCTCGATCAGCCACCACAGGTAGTCCCAGCTGAAGAGGCCGCTGTCGTGGCCGTCGTCGAAGTGCAGCTTGAGGGCGTAGCGGCCGGCGGGGGTGATGTCCTTGAGGCCGACGAACTTCTTGCCGACCTGCAGGGTTTCCTGGCCGCGGCCGTGGCCGCGCACCTCGGCGGAGGGGGAGAAGACCCGCAGGTACTCCACCGCAAGCCGGTAGCTCTCGCCGTTCTCGTAGCCGAGCTCCAGCTCCTGGGCCTTGCGGTGGTAGTGCACTCGGGTGGGGGTGGGGGCGCTCATGGCACAGCTCCAGTCCAGGCTTGGTGAAAGCGCGACTACTCCGGCGACAGGTCTACGAGGGGGCGCTGTGAATCCATCCCTGGACGCTACCGATGCCATCCCTGGCATAGGACCCCCTCTACGACCTGCCCCCGGCGTCGCGCAGCCCGCGATTCGCCTGCTTCAGCGCTCACGGGATCGCTGAGTGCGACACCTGCTTCCAGGCTGCCAACGTCGGCTGCTCAGGATTACAGGATATACCGCGACAGGTCCTCGTCCATGGCCAGCTCGCCGAGCTGGGAGTCCACGTAGGCGGCGTCGATGGTCAGCGGGCTGCCGATGTCGCTGCCCTTGTAGGAAGCCTCCTCCAGCAGGCGCTCCATTACCGTGTGCAGTCGGCGCGCGCCGATGTTCTCGGTGCCCTCGTTGACCCGCCAGGCGATCTCGGCGATGCGCTCGATGCCGTCGGCGGTGAACTCGATCTCGAGGCCCTCGGTGGCCAGCAGCGCCTGGTACTGCTTGGTGAGCGCCGCGGAGGGCTCGGTGAGGATGCGCTTGAAGTCGTCCGGGGTCAGGGCGTTGAGCTCGACGCGGATCGGCAGGCGACCCTGCAGCTCGGGAATCAGGTCCGAGGGGCGCGACAGGTGGAAGGCGCCGGAGGCGATGAACAGGATGTGGTCGGTCTTCACCATGCCGTACTTGGTGGAGACCGTGGAGCCCTCGATCAGCGGCAGCAGGTCGCGCTGCACCCCCTCCCGGGAGACCTCGCCGCCGCTGGACTGGCCGCTGCCCTTGGCCACCTTGTCGATCTCGTCGAGGAAGACGATGCCGTGCTGCTCCACCGCCTCGATGGCACGGCTCTTGATCTCCTCCTCGTTGACCAGCTTGCTGGCCTCCTCGTCGCGCAGCAGGGCGAAGGCGTCCTTCACCGTGACCCGGCGGGTCTCGCTCTTCTGCTTGCCCATGCCGGAGAAGAGGCTCTGCAGCTGCTGGGTCATCTCCTCCATGCCCGGCGGGGTCATGATGTCGATGCCGGGGCCCTGCTGGGTCAGCTCGATGTCGATCTCCTTGTCGTCGAGCTGACCCTCGCGCAGCTTCTTGCGGAAGATCTGGCGGGTCCCGCTGTCCTGGCGGGGCGCGTCCTCCTGGCCGCGGGGCGGCGGCAGCAGGGCGTCGAGGATGCGGTCCTCGGCGGCGTCCTCGGCGCGGTGGCCCACCTCCTCCTTGGCCTGCTCGCGCACCAGCTTGATGGCGGCCTCGGTCAGGTCACGGATGATGGAGTCCACGTCGCGGCCCACGTAGCCCACCTCGGTGAACTTGGTGGCCTCCACCTTGATGAAGGGGGCGCGGGCCAGCTTGGCCAGGCGCCTTGCGATCTCGGTCTTGCCCACCCCGGTGGGGCCGATCATCAGGATGTTCTTGGGGGTCACCTCCTGGCGCAGGTCGGCGTCGAGCTGCATGCGGCGCCAGCGGTTGCGCAGGGCGATGGCCACGGCGCGCTTGGCGTCCTGCTGGCCGATGATGTACTGGTCCAGGGCGTGGACGATCTCGCGTGGGGTCATCTGGGTCATGGGGGCAGCTTTCAGAGCGTTTCGAGGGTGACGTGGTGGTTGGTGAACACGCAGATGTCACCGGCGATCGCCAGCGACTTCTCGGTGATCTCCTTGGCCGAGAGGTCGGTGTTCTCGAGCAGCGCCCGGGCCGCGGCCAGGGCGAAGTTGCCGCCGGAGCCGATGGCGATGATGCCGCGCTCGGGTTCCACCACGTCGCCGTTGCCGGTGATGATCAGCGAGGCGTCCTTGTTGGCCACGGCCAGCAGCGCCTCCAGGCGGCGCAGGGCGCGGTCGGTGCGCCAGTCCTTGGCCAGCTCCACGGCGGCCTTGACCAGGTTGCCCTGGTACTTCTCCAGCTGTGCCTCGAAGCGCTCGAAGAGGGTGAAGGCGTCGGCGGTGCCGCCGGCGAAGCCTGCCAGCACCTCGCCGCGGTAGAGGCGGCGGACCTTGCTGGCGTTGCCCTTCATCACGGTGTTGCCCAGCGACACCTGGCCGTCGCCGGCCAGCGCCACCTGGTCACCGCGGCGAACGGATACGATCGTGGTCATGGAGGAGTGTCTCCTTGGGGGAGCGGAGGGCTCCCGATGACTTTCGGCGCCGCGGGGATGACCCGGGCGCAGCGAATAGGCTGAAGGGAGAGGTGCGGGCGGTAAGCCCTGAATTCAAGACGTCAGGGAGCTCGCCGACTCAGGGCGCGAGCGCCGCCGTGAATCGGCGCTGGCCTGGCTCCGGGGGCGGATAGTTCTGGAGCCGCTAGTTCTGGAGCCGGATCAGCAGCGGCTCTATGCCCTGGGTGACCATCAGGTCCTGGGCGCGGCTGAGCTCGCGGTTGTCGTCGTAGGGGCCGACCTGGACGCGGTGCCAGGTCTCGCCGCCGGAGGCCTTGACCTCGCTGACCTGGGCCAGCAGGCCGAAGTCGCGCAGGCGGCGCTGCAGCTGCTGGGCGTCGCCGGACTCGCGGAAGGAGGCGGCCTGCAGCATGTAGCGGTGGCCATTGTCGGCGGCGGCCTGGGGGGCTGGCTCGGCGGCCGGGCTCGCTGCCTCGCTGCGGTCGGCGGCCAGGTTGGCGGCGATCACCTGGGCAATGGGGTCGTCGCCGGCCTCGGCGGCGGCCGTCTCCTCGGCGGGAGGCGGCGCCGGCGGGCGCGCCGTGGAGGAGGGCATCTCGCCGCGCGGGGCGATCACCTCGGACTCCGGCAGCAGGGTGTAGAACTCGAAGGTGGGCATGCGCGGCTCGCTGGGCTTCGCCGGTGCCGCGGCCTCGGGCTCCGGCGGGGCGCTGCGCGGCAGCACCGTGGCCAGGGGCGAGTCCTCGACCTGCCAGGGCGCCACCCCGTGCTGGTGCTGGGAGAGCAGGAAGCCGCCCACCAGGCCGGCCAGGCCCCATACCCAGCCGGGCAAGCGCCACTCGCGGCGCGGCCTGCTGGCCTGGCGGCGACTGCTGGTGGCGCCTCGACGCTTCGGCGGCGTCTGCTTGCGGGTCGCCATGGGTTACATCTCCTCGGGGGCGCTGACTCCCATCAGGTCCAGGCCGTTGCGCAGAACCTGGCGGGTCGCCAGGCCCAGGGCCAGGCGAGCGTTGCGCAGGGCGTCATCCTCGACCATCACCTTCACCGCGTTGTAGCAGGTATGGAAGTCGGCGGCCAGGTCCAGCAGGTACTGGGCGACCTGCTGGGGCTCCCGGTTGGCAGCGGCGTGCTCGACGACCTCGGGGTAGCGGGCCAGGCGGTTCATCAGCGCCTTCTCCTGGGCCTCCTCGAGCCGGCCCAGGCAGGCCATCGCCTGGGCGTGGTCGAAGGCCAGACCGTCGGCCTCGGCGCGACGCATCACGCTGCACACCCGGGCGTGGGCGTACTGCACGTAGTAGACCGGGTTGTCGTTGGACTGGGAGCGCGCCAGGTCGATGTCGAAGGTGAGCTGGGAGTCGGCCCGACGAGCGGCCAGGAAGAAGCGGGTGGCGTCGCGACCCACCTCGTCGATCAGGTCGCGGACGGTGACGTAGCTGCCGGCGCGTTTGGAGAGCTTCACCTCCACGCCGGAGCGGGTGACCATCACCATCTGGTGCAGCACGTAGTCGGGCCAGCCCTGGGGAATGCCGGCCTCCAGCGCCTGCAGGCCGGCGCGGACCCGGGTCACGGTGGAGTGGTGGTCGGCCCCCTGCTCGTTGACCACGGTGGTGAAGCCGCGCTGCCACTTGTCGAGGTGGTAGGCGACGTCCGGCAGGAAGTAGGTGTACTGCCCGTCGCTCTTGCGCATCACCCGGTCCTTGTCATCGCCGAAGGCGGTGGTGCGCAGCCACAGGGCGCCGTCCTGCTCATAAGTGTGGCCGTTTGCCACCAGGCGCTCGACGGCGGCTTCCACCTTGCCGTCGCGGTAGAGCGAGGACTCCAGGAAGTAGACGTCGAAGTGCACCCCGAAGGCCTTGAGGTCGAGGTCCTGCTCGCGGCGCAGGTAGGCCACGGCGAACTCCTGGATGGCTTCGAGGTCGTCCGGGTCGCCCTTGCCGGTGACGTGGCGGTCGTCGGCGTGGAGGGTCTCGCCGGCCAGGTAGGCGTTGGCCACATCGATGATGTAGCCGCCCCGGTAGCCGTCGGCGGGCCAGCTCTCGTGGTCGGGGTCGAGTCCCTTGACGCGGGCCTGCACCGAGAGCGCCAGGTTGCCGATCTGGGCGCCGGCGTCGTTGTAGTAGAACTCGCGGGTGACGTCGTAGCCGGTGGCCTCGAGCAGGCGGCAGATGCAGTCGCCGATGGCCGCGCCGCGTCCGTGGCCCACGTGCAGTGGCCCGGTGGGGTTGGCGGAGACGAACTCCACCTGCACCTTGGCGCCCTGCCCGGTCAGGCTGCGGCCATAGGCGTCGCCTGAGTCGAGCACCTGGCGCACCACCTGGGCGGCGGCGTCGGTGGCGGCGAAGAAGTTGACGAAGCCGGGGCCGGCGATCTCCACCCGGCGGATGGCGTCGCTCTCGGGGAGGGCGGCGATCAGGGCCTCGGCCAGCTCCCGGGGCTTCCTGCCGGCGGGCTTGGCCAGCATCAGCGCGAGGTTGGTGGCGTAGTCGCCGTGGGCCTTGTCCCGGGTCGGGTCGACCTTGATGGGCGGGGCGAGGTCGGCGGGCAGCACGCCCTGCTGCCGGAGGGTGTCGAGGGCGCCTTCGAGCAGCGAAACGATGGTCTCTTTCATGGAGCGTCGGATGTCCTGTGGCGTCGAGCGGGGCGAGCGGCCGATGAACCGGCGCTAACGAGGCGCTCGCCCGCGGCGCGGGCATGGAAGCGGAGCCCGGAGCGGGCACGGCCGGCCATTATCGGCAATTGTGGCGCGGCTTTAAAGGGCGGGCGTCAGCTGAGCGTCTGGGGGTCGATATCCAGCGACCAGCGGGTGCGGCGCGCCTCGGGCGCGGCCTCCAGCCAGGCGGTCAGCCAGGCGCAGGCTTCGTGGAGGGCGCTGCGCCGTTCGGCGCTGAGCATCACCTGCAGGTGGTAGCGCCCCTGGCGGCGCTCCATGGGGGCCGGCACCGGGCCGAGGCACTCCACCGCGCTCTCGCGCTCGGCCAGCCAGCCGCGCAGCGCGGCGGCGGCGCGCCGGGCGAGCTCGCCGGCGGCCTCTTCCCTGGCGCTCTCCAGGCGCAGCAGCGCCAGGAAGCGGAAGGGGGGCAGGGCGGCGGCGCGGCGCTCCGCGAGCAGCTGCTCGGCCAGGGCGGCATAGCCCCGCTCGGCCAGCAGGCGCAGGTGGGGGTCATCCGGGTGCATGGTCTGTACCAGCACCCGGCCGGGGTGGGCGGCGCGGCCGGCGCGGCCGGCCACCTGGACCAGCAGCTGGGCACTCTGCTCCAGGGCGCGAAAGTCGCTGGCATAGAGGCCGGCGTCGGCGTTGACCACCACCACCAGGGTGACGTGGGGCAGGTGGTGGCCCTTGGCCAGCATCTGGGTGCCCACCAGCAGGCAGGGCTCGCCTCGGCGCACCTCGGCCAGCGCCTGCTCGAAGGCGTCGCGGCGGCGGGTGCTGTCGCGGTCGATGCGGTGCACCGGCACCTTCGGGAAGAGGCCGGCCAGGGTCTCCTCGGTGCGTTCGGTGCCGCTGCCCAGGGGGCGCAGGTCGATGCTGCCGCACTGCGGGCAGCTATTCGGCAGCGCCCGGCGGCGGTCGCAGTGGTGGCAGGCGAGCAGCGGCGGCTGGCGGTGCAGGGTCATGCGGGCGTCGCAGGCGTCGCACTCGGCCAGCCAGCCGCAGGCGTGGCAGGCCAGGGTCGGCGCGAAGCCGCGGCGGTTGATGAACACCAGCACCTGGTGACCGGCGCCCAGGGTCTCGCGGATGGCGTCGAGCACTGGCGGGATCAGGCCGCCCTGGCGGGGCCGGCCGCGCAGGTCGATCAGCTCCAGCCGGGCGGGGGCATGGCGGGTGGCGCGGCGGGTCAGCGGCAGATGGCGCCACTCGCCGCTGTGCGCCTTGGCCAGGCTCTCAAGCGAAGGGGTGGCACTGCCGAGCAGCAGCGGGATGCCGTGATGGTGGGCGCGGGCCACCGCCAGGTCCCGGGCGTGGTAGCGCAGGCCGTCCTGCTGCTTGTAGGAGCCGTCGTGCTCCTCGTCGACGATGATGGCGCCGGGGCGCGCCAGCGGGGTGAAGATCGCCGAGCGGGTGCCGATGACGATGGGCGCGCGGCCGCTGGCGGCGGCTTCCCAGGCGTCCAGCCGCTCGTGGTCGGTGAGGCCGGAGTGCAGGGCCACCACCGGCACCCGGAAGCGCTTGCGGAAGCGGGCCAGGGTCTGGGGGGTGAGGCCGATCTCCGGCACCAGCACCAGCGCCTGGCGCCCGCGCCCCACCACCGCCTCGATCAGCTGCAGGTAGACCTCGGTCTTGCCGCTGCCGGTGACTCCCTCCAGCAGGCAGGGGTGATAGGCCTCCAGGCGCTCGTGCAGGGCGGCCAGCGCCGTGGCCTGCTCGCGGTTGAGGGGCAGGGCAGGGGCAGGCTCCGCCAGCAGCTGGTCGGCGTCTGGCCGGGAGCGGGCGGTGAGCGGCTCCTCGCGGGACGCCACCAGCCCCTTGGCGGCCAGGGCCCTGAGCTGGTCGCGGGAAAATGACTGGGCCAGGATCGCCTGGGCGGCCAGGCCGTGGGGGTGCTGGGCGAGCATCGCCAGCAGCTCGGCCTGGCGCGGGGCGCGTGACAGGGACTCGGGGGGCGCGTCACGGCCCGCGGCGGTGAGCTGCCAGCGCTCCCGGGTACGCCCCTCCAGGGCGCGACCCTGGCGCAGCAGCACCGGCATGGCCTGGTGCAGGGTGTCCCCCAGGGAGTGCTGGTAATAGCGGGCGGTGAAGCGGCACAGCCACAGCCAGTCGGCGGGCAGCGGTGCGGCGTCCAGGCAGGCGGCGACGGGCCTGAGCTCGGCCAGCGGCAGCTCGCTGCGCTCGCGGCACTCCATCACCACGCCGACCACCTCGCGCCGCCCGAAGGGCACCCTCACGCGCAGCCCCGGGGCCCAGCCGCCGGGCGGCGGCGCACCGGCAGGGCGATAGTCGAACAGTCGGCGCAGCGGCGAGGGAACCGCGACGCCCAGCACGCGCGGGGGCGGAGTCGAGATGGGCAATTGGCCTCCGGGATTGGCTCTGCTAGAATGCTGCGCCTCCCTGCCTGCCGAGTTCGGCCAGGGCGGAACGACCGGTTTGCACTCGCGCTTGCGGTCTACGTGACCATCAGTCAGCGCGACCGATAGACAACCCGTATGCGGTGCCTGGCAGCAGATCAGGTGGCGGCATGCAGCTCAACGAGGCTCAAGATGAAACAAGGTATCCATCCCGAATACAAGACGGTCAACGCGACCTGCTCCTGTGGCGCCAGCTTCCAGGTGGGCTCCACCTCCGGCCACGACTTCTCCCTGGACGTCTGCTCCCAGTGCCACCCCTTCTACACCGGCAAGCAGAAGCAGGCGACCACCGGTGGTCGCGTCGAGCGCTTCAACAAGCGTTTCGGTGCCGCGATCAAGCGCTGATCGCCCAGGCGTTCCCCGGACCGTCGAAAAACCCGCCCATCGTGGCGTGTTTTTTTCATGCTGGGTGCTGTGATAAGGGATGGCTTATGGCTGGCTCGCCAGGCATAAGTTGCAGCAAATGGCTGCCATCGGCGTCAAACGAGCGTACAAAAGGCGAGAAAACCGCGAGACTTGAGCGGTGGAAGGTTTTTCTATATCGTGGGCGGACGATTTCACCCTGACCGGAACCCACCCTCTATGAGTGATGCAAGACAGGCCGCGCTGGACTATCACGCCAAGCCCATCCCCGGAAAGCTCTCCATCGAGCTGACCAAGCCCACCGCTACCGCCAAGGACCTCGCCCTGGCCTACAGCCCGGGCGTGGCCGAGCCGTGCCGCGAGATCGCTCGCGACCCCGAGAACGCCTACCGCTACACCGGCAAGGGCAACCTGGTGGCGGTGATCTCCGATGGCAGCGCCATCCTGGGGCTGGGCAATCTGGGCGCCCTGGCCAGCAAGCCGGTCATGGAGGGCAAGGGCGTGCTGTTCAAGCGCTTTGCCGGCATCAACTCCGTGGACATTGAGGTCAACTCCGAGAGCCCCCAGGCCTTCATCGACACCGTGGCGCGCATCGCCGATACCTGGGGCGGCATCAACCTCGAGGATATCAAGGCGCCGGAGTGCTTCGAGATCGAGCAGGCGCTGATCGAGCAGTGCAGCATCCCGGTCTTCCACGATGACCAGCACGGTACCGCCATCGTGACCGCGGCGGGCATGCTCAACGCCCTGGAGATCGCCGGCAAGCGCCTCGAGGACGCCAGCATCGTCTGCATGGGTGCCGGCGCTGCGGCCATTGCCTGCATGAAGCTGCTGGTGGCCTGCGGTGCGCGTGCCGAGAACCTCGTGATGCTCGACCGCAAGGGCGTGATCCACACCGGTCGCGAGGATCTCAACCCCTACAAGGCGATGTTCGCCGTTGACACCGACAAGCGCACCCTGGATGACGCCATCGATGGCGCAGACGTCTTCGTCGGACTCTCCGGCCCCGGCCTGATGAGCGCCGACCACATCCGCAAGATGGCGCCCAACCCGGTGGTCTTCGCCTGCACCAACCCGGACCCGGAGATCCACCCCGACCTGGCCCGCGAAGTGCGCCCCGACGTGATCATGGCCACCGGCCGCTCGGACTACCCGAACCAGGTCAACAACGTACTGGGCTTCCCCTTCATCTTCCGCGGTGCCCTGGACGTGCGTGCCACCCGCATCAACGAGGAGATGAAGGTGGCCGCGGTTCACGCCCTGAAGGACCTGGCCCGCGAGCCGGTGCCCCAGGAGGTGCTGGATGCCTACGAGAAGAGCGAGATGAGCTTCGGCCGCGAGTACATCATCCCCACCCCGGTGGATGTGCGCCTGCTGGAGAGGATCACCTCCGCGGTAGCCCAGGCGGCGGTGGATTCCGGCGTGGCGCGTCGGCCCTACCCCTCCCACTATCCGCTGAAGAGCGTGGACGACGTTTACGGCGTGTAACGTACGGCGTGTAACGTACGTACGGCTCATCAGCCTCCGCGACGCCGGCCCTCGGGCCGGCGTCTTCGTGTCTGGGGGTTGGGGCGCCTACCAGCTGTAGAGCAGCGAGGCGCTGGTGGTGTGGTCGGTGCGCGCCTCGGCGCCCTCCGGGGGCTGCGAGTTGCGCTTGATCTCGTGGGAGAGGCGCAGCGCCAGGCGCGAGTTGAACCGCGCGGTCAGCGAGGAGAGCGAGCGGGAGGTGGTGTTGTCGTCGGTGGCTTCCACCGAGAGCTCCTGCTTGAGGGTGGTGGTCTCGGTGGCCTCGAGGTGCCAGTCCAGGGCCCCGTAGGCCACGGCGAGGGAGGCGTCGGGCTCGGTATCGATGCGGTCGCGGCGATAGCCGGGGCCGGCCTCCAGCGAGAGCCGATGGCGCTCGCCCTCGATCAGGTCGCGGCCGTAGCCGGCGATGGCGGCCAGCTGCTGGTCGTAGCCGCTGAAGCGATCCTTCTCCCAGCGGGCGAAGCCGAACAGGTAGTGGGGGCCCTCCAGGTCGTAGCGTTCGCGCCCGGTCAGGCGATACTGTTCGGCGCTGGCCTCGCCGTCCCGGGAGACGTGGCGCACCTCGCCGCGCAGCAGATGGGTCCAGCGATCACGCCACCAGGTCAGCTGGCTCTTGCCGATCAGGGTCTGGCTGTCGGTATTGCCGGCGAGGTGGGTATAGCCGAGCTCGGCCTCGCCGCTGAAGCCGTGGGGCGTCTCGTCGATGGGCGGCGGGGCGTAGAAGGGGCTGGCGAGGGTGGCGCCGCTGGCGGCTAACCCCAGCGCCAGGATCATCAGGCGGCTGGCAAGGTGTGGCATGGGCATCCCCAGATGTCCGGTGAGTGGATCCCAGCGGGTGTGGCATCGGGGTGCGAGAGAGGGGGGGGCGGCATCCTTGCCGCCCCGGCAGGCAGCACTAACTAGAAGATCGCCTCGTAGGCGCCGGTGCCCTGGGAGCCGCTGTGCTGCTCCACTTCGCGCTCGACGCGCTGCGGCTGGAAGCTGGGCAGGTGATCCGGATGGAAGAGCTCGCTGATGCCGCCGCCGTGGCCGTCGGGCAGCAGGCGGCCGCTGTCCGGGTCGACCCGGGCGGTGACCAGGCTGGCGGGCCGCGGATGCTTCGCCTCGGGACGGCCCTCCAGGGCGTCCCCCATGAAGTCGATCCAGATCGGCAGGGCCGCATTGGCGCCGTACTCGGCGATGGTCTCGTTGTTGTCCTTGCCGACCCAGACGGTGACGGCCAGGTCGGCGTTGTAGCCGGCGAACCAGGCGTCGCGCTGGTTGTTGGTGGTGCCGGTCTTGCCGACGATATCGCCACGGCCCAGCGACTGGGCGGCGCGGCCGGTGCCGCTGTCGATCACGTCGCGCAGCATGTCGGTCAGGATGTAGGCGGACATCGGGTCGACCACGCGCGGTGCCACCGGGTGGAGCCGGCCGTCGATCTCCACCTCGGTCTGGCCGTTGGAGCACTCGCGGCACACCACCATGGGGGTGGCCTCCTCGATCAGCCGCTCGTCGTCGCCGCGGGTGACACGTTCGATGAACCAGGGAGCGACCTGGTAGCCGCCGTTGGCCAGCACCGCATAGGCGTTGGTCATCTCCAGCGGGGTCAGGTCGGCGCTGCCCAGCGCCAGGGAGAGCCCCCGGGGCAGGCGTGAGCTGGCGAAGCCGAAGCCCTCCAGGAAGTCGATGGTGGCATCGAGCCCCACCTCCTGCAGCACCCGGATGGTCACCAGGTTGCGCGAACGGGCGAGCGCCACCCGCAGGCGGGTCGGGCCGAGGAAGTCGCCGCTGGCATTGACCGGCCGCCACAGCTCGCTGCTGCCGTCCTGGACCACCACCGGGGCATCGTTGACCACGCTGGCCGCGGTCATCAGGCCGCTGTCCAGGGCCGCCAGGTAGATGAACGGCTTGAAGATCGAGCCCGACTGGCGCTGTGCCTGTACGGCGCGGTTGAACTTGCTGGCCTGGAAGCTGAAGCCGCCCTGCAGCGCCAGGATGGCGCCGGTGTCGGGGTGCATCACCACCAGGGAGCCTTCGGCGTCCGGGCGCTGGGCCAGGCGCAGGCTGCCGTCCTCGCGCTCCAGCACGCGGACCAGGTCGCCGCGGCTGGCGATCTCGGCGGCGGAGCCGGGCTCGGGGCCGCGGGCCCGCGGGCTGCGGTAGGCCCGCGCCCAGGAGAGCCCGTCCCAGGCGATGGTGCGCACTTCGCCGCCGCGGGTCAGCACGCGCATCTCGCGACCGCTGCTCTCCACCACGATGGCCGGCTGCAGCGGGCCGAGGCCAGCGGTGCGCTCCAGCACCTGAACCCAGTTGCTGACATCGCCCTCGATGCCCTCGATCTCGGTCTGGCTGCGCTCGGCGGCGCGCTGGGCGGTCTCCAGGATCTCGGGGGACTCGTCGAGCTCCTCCTCCAGGCCGCGACGGTCGGTGCGCGCCTGGGCCTCCACGAGGCTCGCGGGAAGGTCGCGCTGCTCGGCGCCGCGCCACCCGTGGCGGGTGTCGTAGGCGATCAGGCCGTCGGCCAGGGCGCGGCGGGCGAAGGGCTGCAGCTCGCCGTCCAGGGTGGTGTGGATGCGGTAGCCGCCGGTGTAGGCCTCCTCGCCGAAGCGCTCCACGGCGAACTGGCGGGCCATCTCCGCCACGTAGTCGGCGTCCACCTCGGTCTGGGCCACGTAGCGGCGGGCGGTGATCGGCGCCTGGACCGCCTCGTCGTAGGCGGCCTGGTCAATATGGCCCAGCTGGCGCATGCGGTAGAGGATCCAGTTGCGGCGGATCAGCGAGCGCTCCGGGTTGGCCAGCGGGTTGAAGGCCGACGGCGCCTTGGGCAGGCCGGCAATCATCGCCTTCTCGGCCAGGGTCAGCTCGGACAGCGGGCGGTTGTAGTAGGTCTCGGCGGCGGCGGCGATGCCATAGGCGCGGTTGCCGAGGAAGATCTTGTTGACGTAGAGCTCGAAGATCTCCTCCTTGGTGAGCACCTGCTCCATCTGCAGGGCCAGCAGGATCTCTCGGATCTTGCGGGTGAAGGTGCGGTCCAGTGTCAGCAGGTAGTTGCGCGCCACCTGCATGGTGATGGTGGAACCGCCCGACTGGATCTCGCCGCCGCTGGAGGCGAGCTCCACGGCGGCGCGCGCCAGGCCTCTGGGGTCGACGCCGCGGTGCTCGAAGAAATTGGCGTCCTCGGCGGCCAGCAGTGCCTGGATGAAGTCACCGGGGATCTCGTCGAACTCCACCGGCATACGACGCTCCTCGCCGAACTCGCCGATCAGCTTGCCGTCGCGGGTGAAGATACGCAGCGGGGAGTGCAGCTCGAAGTCCTGAAGCTGGCGCACATCGGGCAGCCCGGGGGCAAAGTAGAGCGCGGCGCCCACCACGCCCAGGGTCACGGCCGCGGTGAGGGACACCAGCAGCCAGACCAGGGAAAAGAACAGGGTTCTGATAAACGTCATGAAAGGGCGGTATCCGTGCAGGGAACTGGAGCGTCGCGAAGAGGACGGGTCGGGGCGACTGAGACGCCATTATAGGAATCCAGGCGCAGGGTCACCAGCGTTGAGGGTGCAGGTTTGCGGCTAGCCGTGTGAGATTCAGCAATATCATGTAACCTCTGCTTACAGGGGCTAGACCGCGGGGCTCAGACTCTTCCTATTGCGAGGGGTGAGCGAAATAACAAGCGGTCATTCGCATGGATCAGCAGGGGCGGACCGAGATGCGATTCAGAGCATCCAGCAAGGGACTGATCGGTGTCGATATCACCTCGGCAACCGTCAAGCTCGTGGAACTCAGGCGTGCTGGCGCCAGCTACCAGGTCGAGAGCTACGCGGTGCGGCCGCTGCGCGAGGACGCCGTGGTCGAGCGTCGCATCCAGGACATGGGGGAGGTGGTCGATGCCCTCTCCCGGGCGGTCCAGCAGGCCAAGCCGCATACCCGCCGCGCCGCGGTCGCGGTACCTGCCAGCGCGGCCATCACCAAGACGCTGACGCTGCCGGCCTCGCTCAGCGATGATGAGATCGAGGCGCGCATTCAGCTTGATTCAGACAAGCACATCCCCTTTCCGTTCAGTGAGGTTGCCTTCGACTTCCAGCGGCTGGGCCTCAATGCCCGCTACGCCGACCAGCAGGACGTGCTGCTGGTGGCCTGTCGGCAGCAGGATGTCAGCCAGCTGACCGATGCCGTGCTGCAGGCGGGGCTGACCCCCGAGGCGGTGGATGTCGAGACCTTCGCCATGGAGCGCGCCTTCACCGAGGTGCGCCATCAGCTGCCCGCCTCCTCCGGCGAGGAGGACTGCGTGGCCCTGGTGGATATCGGCGCCACCATGAACACCTTTCACGTGCTGCGCGAGGGGCGTGTGGTCTACAGCCGCGACACCGTATTCGGTGGTCGCCAGCTCACCGAGGAGATCCGCAACCGCTACGGCCTGAGCCTCGACGAGGCGGGCCTGGCCAAGAAGCGCGGCGGCCTGCCCGAGGACTATCCGCGCAGCGTGCTCGGCCCCTTCCTGGATACCCTGGAGCAGCAGGTCGGGCGCTCCCTGCAGCTCTACTACACCGCCGGTCGCAAGCAGGAGGTGCGTCGCATGGTGCTGGCCGGCGGCACCAGCATGCTGCCCGGCCTGGCCGAGCGACTGGCCCAGGAGAGCGGCATGGAGGTCTCCATCGCCAATCCCCTGGCGCGGATGAAGGTCAACAGCCGCATCGATGTCCAGACGCTCTCCGGTGATGCCCCGGCGCTGCTTGCCGCCTGCGGCCTGGCAATGAGGTCCCGCCCATGACCATCGAGATCAACCTGCTGCCCTGGCGCGAGGAGCGCCGGGCCCGTCGCAGCAAGCGCTTCTTCGTGACGCTGGGGCTGGCCGCCCTGCTCGGCCTCGGGGGCGGCTACGGCCTGACCTGGCACTACCAGCAGGAAGCCCAGGCCCAGCAGCAGCGCAATGCCCATATCCAGGCCCAGAGTCGCCAGCTCGACTCGGCGATCCGCGAGATCAGCGAGCTGGAGGCGATCCGCGACCAGATGCTCGAGCAGGTGCGGGTGTTCACCGAACTGCAGATGGGGCGCACCCAGACCGTCCATGTCCTGAGCGACCTGACCTCAAGCCTGGTGGACGGCGTCCACTACAGCCAGCTCACCCGCCAGGGTGACAGCCTGCGCCTGACCGGCCTGGCCGAGAACAACCGCCAGGTCTCCGACCAGCTGCGCGCGCTGGCGGCGGCCGCCTCCTTCACCGAGCCGGTGCTCTCAGAGGTGGAGGCCGAGGGGGGCGGTGAGCGGCGTCGCTTCAGCCTGAGCATGAGTCAGCAGCTGCCCCGGGCGGCGGAGGCGAATCAGGCGTCGGCGGAGGAAGGGTCATGAGTCTCAAGGGAGAGATGCGTCGCCTGCGCGAGCTGGACTGGCGCGAACTGGACATCAAGGAGGCCGGCGTCTGGCCCTGGTCGCTGCAGCTGCTCTGCTGCCTGCTGCTGCTGGGCGCGACCTTCTACGGCATGCACTGGTACCTGGCGGCTCCCGCCAAGGAGGAGCTCGAACGGGTGCGTGGCCAGGAGGCGCAGCTGATCCGCGACTACCGCAGCAAGGCGGCCCAGGCGGCGAATCTCGAGGCGATGCGCGAACAGATGGGCGTCCTCGAGGCGCGCATGAGCGAACTGCGCGAGATGCTGCCCACCGGCGCCGAGGTGCCCTCGCTGATCGACAACATCAGCGAGACCGCCATCGACAATCAGCTCGCCATCGACTCCATTCGCCTGCGCGGCACGGTCACCCGGGAGCACTATATCGAGCAGCCCTTCGATATCCAGGTGCAGGGCGACTACCACCGCATCGCTACCTTCCTGGCCGGCGTGGCGGCTCTGCCGCGCATCGTCACCCTGCACGACATGACCCTGTCGCCGGAGGGGGGCAGCGGCCAGCGGCTCAGGCTCTCCCTGCTGGCGCGGACCTACAGCTACCGCCAGAGCGAGGAGGGGGCGCCATGAGCCGAGCCAACCGTCTTTCGGCGGCACTGGCGGTCGTGCTGCTGCTGGGGCTTTCGGGATGTTCCGACCCTCAGCTCGGCATGCTCGACCGCGAGCTGGCCGAGATCCGCAGCAACCCCGGTGCGACCCCGCGGGTGGAGCTGCCCGATATTCCCGACTATGAGGCGCTGCCCTACGACGAGGCCGATCGGCGCAGTCCGTTCATCGCCAGGCTGCCAGAAACGGAGCAGCCGCCGCGCGGCTCCGAGGAGCTGGCGCCGGACCTGACCCGCCCGCGGGAGCCCCTGGAGGCCTACGGCCTCGGCCAACTCGACCTGGTCGGCACCCTGACCCATGGCGGGCAGCCCTCGGCGCTGGTCCGGGCGCCGAGCGGCACGGTGCACCGGTTGCGCGTGGGCAATCACCTGGGCAGCGACTTTGGCCGCATCGTCAGCATCACCTCCTCCTCGGTGCAGCTGATCGAGGTTGTGCCCACCGGGCGAGGTGGCTGGATCGAGCGCACGACGCAGATGACGCTCAACGACTAGATCCTGATAACGAGATCCGGATAAACCACCAGGCAAGCGATTCGCCGCCCACCGGCAGGGATGGGCGACAAGCGGGGGAAGGGAACAATGCTACCGATCATGAAGCGTGGATTCGCGACACTCTTGCTGCTGGCGCTCTCCGCCGGCGCCCTGGCCGCCTCCTCCCTGGAGGGGCTCGACTTCCGGCAGGGCGGCGGGGGCGAGCTTGAGGTCGACCTCCAGTTCGCCGGCCCGGTGCCCGAGGTGCGTGGCTATCGCCTGGACGACCCGGCGCGGCTCACCATCGACCTGATGGAGACCGCCAACCGCCTCGACCAGCGCAGCTACGCCCTGGGGATCGGTGGCGTGCGGCAGGTCACGGCGCTGGAGGCCGGCTCCCGCACCCGCCTGGTGTTCGATCTCGAGGGGCCGCTGCCCTACAACACCCGCGAGCAGGGCAATCGCCTGCGCCTGGCCATCGGTGGCGGCGCGGCCGATACCGGCGTGGCACGGGTAGCGGCGCCGGCACCGGCGTCGGCCCCCAGTGAGCCGGCCCCCAGCCGGTCGGTGGCCAGCGGTCCCAGCGTCGAGAACATCGACTTCCGCCGCGGCGAGGGCGGCGCCGGCCGCCTGGTGGTCACCTTCGACCGTGCCGGGGTCGATGCCCGGGTGCGCGAGAGCGGGCGAAACCGCATCACCGCCGACCTGCGCGGCGTGGAGCTGCCGGCCTCCCTGGATCAGGTCTATGACGTCAGCGACTTCGGCACCCCGCTGCGCCGCGTCACCCCGCGGGTCGGCCGAGATGGCGTGACCCTCGATATCGAGGGGGCCGGCGAGTTCGCCATGGTCTCCACCCAGAGCGGGCGGCAGCTCACCATCGAGGCCCAGCCGGTCACCCAGCAGCAGCGCGAGCAGCGGGTCCGCGAGCAGTTCCCCTACACCGGCGAGCGCATCACCCTCAATTTCCAGGACATCGAGGTGCGTTCGGTGCTGGCGATCATCGCCGACTTCACCGGCCTCAATCTGGTGGCCAGCGACAGCGTCCAGGGTCGGGTGACGCTGAACCTCGAGGACGTGCCCTGGGACCAGGCGCTGGACCTGGTGCTCAAGAGCCACGGCCTTGCCAGCCGCCAGGAGGGCAACGTCATCGTGGTGGCCCCGGCCAGCGAACTGGCCAACATCGAGCGCCAGGAGCTGCAGGCCCGCGAGCAGATGGAGGTGCTGGCGCCGCTCACCACCGAGTATGTCCAGGTGCGCTATGCGCGCGCCTCCGACCTGGCGGCGCTGCTGCGCGGCGGCGAAGGGTTCGGGCTTTTGACCGAGCGCGGCCGGGTGGCGGTGGATCAGCGCACCAATACCCTGCTGATCCAGGACACCGCCGACCAGATCGACGAGATCATGCGCACCCTGGACCGCCTCGACGTGGCCGTGCGCCAGGTGCAGATCGAGGCGCGCATCGTCATCGCCAGCGACAGCGCCACCCGCGAGCTGGGGGTCAACTGGGGTGTTTCGAGCACCTCCAGCAGCCGCTTCAACCTAGGCGGTGCCTCGGACGGCACGCCCATTTCGGGCCTGGGTGGCCTGGCCGTGGATTTCGGCTCCACCGACCGCGGCGTGGGCGGCATGACCAGCTTCGCCTTCGGCTATCTCTCCGGTGACGTGCTGCTCGACCTGGAGCTGCGCGCCATGGAGAGCGAAGGGCGCAGCTATACCATCTCCCAGCCGCGGGTGATCACCGCCAACCAGCGCACCGCGGTGATCAAGCAGGGCCAGGAGCGGGCCTACCGCGAGTCCGCGGCCAGCGGCGCGGCCGCGGTGGACTTCAAGGAGGCGGTGCTGTCGCTGGAGGTGACGCCGCAGATCACCCCGGACAATCGCATCATCATGGACGTGTCCATCACCAACGACACCTTCGGCGAGTTCCAGCCCGGCGAGGAGCCGCCGATCAACAAGAACGAGATCGAGACCCAGGTGCTGGTGGACAACGGTGAGACCGTGGTGCTGGGCGGTATCCTGCAGACCGAAGAGCTGCGCAACCTGGTCAAGACCCCCTTCCTGGGCGACCTGCCGGTGATCGGCAACCTCTTCCGCTATACCCAACAGAGCAACGAGAAGGTAGAGTTGCTGGTATTCATCACTCCCCGGATACTGGACGACGGCGTGGCCCTTCGCTGATGCAGGCACTACCCAACCTGATACTGATCGGCCCCATGGGGGCCGGCAAGAGCACCATCGGCCGCCTCTTGGCGGCCGAACTTTCTCGCGACTTCTTCGATACCGACCACGAGATCCAGGACCGCTGCGGCGCCGATATCCCCTGGATCTTCGACGTGGAGGGGGAGCTCGGCTTCCGCGACCGCGAGACCCAGATGATCGACGAGCTGACGCGGCTCGAGGGGGTGGTGATCGCCACCGGTGGCGGCGCCGTGCTGCGCGAGGAGAACCGCCGCATGCTGCGCGAGCGCGGCACCGTGATCTATCTCTACACCACCGTCGAGCAGCAGCTCAAGCGCACCGCCAAGGACCGCAACCGGCCGCTGCTTCAGCGGCCGGACAGGGAGGCGGTGCTGCGCGAGATGTTCGGCGTGCGCGACCCCCTCTATCGGGCCACCGCCGACGTCACCGTGCGTACCGACCGCCGTGGCCCCCGGGCCGTGGTCAACGATATCGTCAGGCGCGTCACCCGGCTGGTCGACCCCCTGCAATGCAAGGCATGAGGCCCATGAGCGAGACTCTGACAGGCCCGCGCAACCTCGAGGTGGCGCTGGGCGAACGCAGCTATCCCATCCATATCGGCCCCGGCCTGCTGGGCGAGCCCGGTGTGCTGGCGCCCTGGCTGGCCGGCCGCCAGGTGATGATCGTCACCAACGAGGTGGTGGCACCGCTCTACCTGGAGCGCTGCCGGGCCTCGCTGCCGGCAGGCGTCGAGGTGCGTGAGCTGGTGCTGCCCGACGGCGAAGCCACCAAGACCCTGGCCAGCGTGTCGCGCATCTGGGATGCCCTGCTGGAGGCGGGCTTCAACCGCCGCTGTACCCTGATCGCCCTGGGCGGCGGGGTGATCGGCGACATGGTCGGCTATGCGGCCGCCTGCTATCAGCGCGGGGTGGCCTTCATCCAGGTGCCGACGACCCTGCTCTCCCAGGTGGACTCCTCGGTGGGCGGCAAGACCGGGGTCAACCATCCGCTGGGCAAGAACATGATCGGCGCCTTCTGGCAGCCCCGTGCCGTGCTGATCGACACCGACACCCTGGCCACCCTGCCGCCCCGGGAGCTCTCCGCGGGGCTCGCCGAGGTGATCAAGTACGGGTTGATCCGCGATGCCGACTTCCTGGCCTGGCTGGAGGCCGAGATGCCCGCCCTGCGGGCCCTGGAGGCATCGGCGCTGACCCGTGCCATCGAGCGCAGCTGTGCGCTCAAGGCCGAGATCGTCGCCGAGGACGAGACCGAGCAGGGGGTCCGGGCGCTGCTCAACCTGGGGCACACCTTCGGGCACGCCATCGAGGCGCACCAGGGCTACGGGGTCTGGTTGCACGGCGAGGCGGTGGGGGCCGGCATGCTGATGGCCGCCGAGCTCTCGGCGCGGCTGGGCTGGCTCTCCGAGGCCGAGGTGGCGCGCACCAGGGCCATCATCGGGGCCGCCGGGCTGCCGCTGGCCGCGCCTGCCGACATGTCGGTGGAGGACTTCCTGGTCCGCATGCGGCTCGACAAGAAGAACGTCGACAGCCGCCTGCGTCTGATCCTGCTGCGCACGCTGGGGGATGCCTGCCTCTTCGACGAGACCCCGGCCGAGCTGCTGGAGGCGCTGATCGAGGCATTTCCCCGCGGCTGATCCGCCTCCGACGCCGTTGGCACCCGATCTCGACGCCCGCACCCCTGTTGTGCGGGCGTCGTCGTTGGTGGGGGCTCTGCCGGGCGGCATGGGGCGCCGGCGAGGGTCATGCCGAGAATCCGCATGACTTATGCGCTATCAGCATGGGGTTTCAGGGGTATGTTAGACTAAAGTCTAGTATCGGCATTCAATCGTTGAAGATTCGTCTATGTGTTCTGCAAGTCATTGAGAGACAGGCTTTTTTCGTCCGGGGGGATTCTGCAAGTCGCGGATTTTCAGGTGTTTTTTGATTGATGCTTCACTGCTGGCGTTGCGCGTTTCCCGGCGGAGTGTCTATGCTGGGCGGCCTTTTGTCGTGCAGCCTGACGCCTTGCGGGGCGTGACGTAAAAAAATAAAAACCTATTAAAATATCACGGTAGAGCTGCAAAAGAAATCACCTTTATCCGAGGCACGCCAATGAACAGAGGTCTCCATCAGCCCGGCGAGTTCCGCGACAACTGCGGGTTCGGCCTGATCGCCCACATGGAAGGGCGCGCCAGCCATCAGCTGCTGCGCACCGCCATCGAGTCGCTCACCTGCATGACCCACCGTGGCGGCATCGCCGCCGACGGCAAGACCGGCGACGGCTGCGGCCTGCTGCTCAAGATGCCCGAGGCCTTTATGCGCCAGATCGCGCAGGAAGCTCTCGGTGTCGACCTGGGTGAGCGCTTCGCGGTGGGGGCGGTCTTCCTGCCCGACGATGACGCACGTGCCGCCAAGGCGTGCGATACCCTCGAGGGCGAGCTGCGCGCCCGCGGCCTGGTGATCCGCGGCTGGCGCGACGTGCCGGTGGACCCGAGCGTCTGTGGCCCCATGGCGCTGGCGTGCCTGCCGAGGATCCGCCACCTCTTCGTGGAGCCGGGCAAGAACGGCGGCGTCGAGACCTTCGAGGTCGACCTCTTCATGGGCCGCCGCCTGGCCGAGCAGGCCCTGCGCAGCGAGTCCGAGTTCTACGTCTGCTCGCTCTCCGAGCAGGTGATCTCCTACAAGGGCCTGGTGATGCCGGTGGACCTGCCGGCCTTCTACCGGGACCTCGGCGACGAGCGTCTGGAGACCGCGATCTGCGTCTTCCACCAGCGCTTCTCCACCAACACCGCGCCGCGCTGGCCCCTGGCCCAGCCCTTCCGCCTGCTGGCCCACAACGGCGAGATCAACACCATCGAGGCCAACCGCGGCTGGGCCAACTCCCGCAAGGAGAACTTCGTCTGTGAGCGGCTGCCCGAGATCGCCGAGCTCGACGAGATCGTCAACACCACGGGTTCCGACTCCTCGAGCATGGACAACATGCTGGAAGTGTTGCTGACGGGCGGCATGGAGCTGCACCGCGCGGTACGCCTGATGGTGCCCCCCGCCTGGCAGAACGTGGAGCTGATGGACGGCGACCTGCGCGCCTTCTACGAGTACAACTCCATGCACATGGAGCCCTGGGACGGCCCCGCCGGCGTGGTGATGACCGACGGCCGCCAGGCGCTCTGCATGCTGGACCGCAACGGCCTGCGTCCGGCTCGCTGGGTGATCACCAAGAACGGTTTCATCACCCTGGCCTCCGAGATCGGCACCTACGACTACAAGCCCGAGGATGTGGTGGCCAAGGGGCGCGTGGGCCCCGGCCAGATACTGGCCGTGGATACCGAGACCGGCGAGGTGCTACACACCGGCGACATCGACGAGCGCCTCAAGTCGGCCTACCCCTACAAGCGCTGGCTGAAGCAGGAGGCCCACTACCTGGAGTCGGCGCTGACCGAGCTGGCCAGCTTCCACAACATGGATACCGACGCCCTCAATGTCGCTCAGAAGATGTTCCAGGTGAGCTTCGAGGAGCGCGACCAGCTGCTGCGTCCCCTGGCCGAGAGCGGCCAGGAGGCGGTGGGCTCCATGGGGGACGATACGCCCATGGCGGTGCTCTCCGGCAAGCAGCGCCTGCTGACCGACTACTTCCGCCAGAAGTTTGCCCAGGTCACCAACCCTGCCATCGACCCGCTGCGCGAGGCGATCGTGATGTCGCTGGAGACCTGCATCGGCGCCGAGCTCAACGTCTTCAAGGCGACGCCGGAGCATGCCCACCGCATTATCCTGACCACCCCGGTGCTCTCGCCGCGCAAGTTCACCGCCCTGGTGGAGCAGGATGACCCGACCTTCGCGCCCCATCGGCTGCGCATGGCCTACGACCCCGAGGCAATGGGGCTGCAGGCGGCGATTCGCGAGCTCTGCCGCCAGGCCGAGGCGGCCGTGCACGATGGCAAGGTGGTGCTGGTGCTGTCGGATGCCGACCTCGAGCGGGGCGAGCTGCCGATCCACGCGGCCCTGGCCGTGGGGGCCGTCCACCACCACCTCAGTCGCCTGGCACTGCGCCCGCGGGCCAACATCGTGGTGGAGACCGGCTATGCCCGCGACGCCCACCAGATGGCGGTGCTGTTCGGTGTGGGCGCCACCGCGGTCTTCCCGTGGCTCGCCTACCAGGTGATGGCCGACATGCAGCGCACCGGCGAGCTCACCGGCAACCCGGCCGACGCCCGCGAGAACTACCGCAAGGGCCTGCAGAAGGGGCTCTACAAGATCCTCTCCAAGATGGGCATCTCGACGCTCGCCTCCTACCGCGGCTCCCAGCTGTTCGAGGCGGTGGGCCTGGCCGACGAGGTGATGGAGCTGTGCTTCACCGGCATGGCCTCGCGCATCCAGGGCACCGGCTTCGCCGAGCTGCAGCTGCAGCAGGAGTGGCTGGCCCGCGATGCCTGGACGCCGCGCAAGGGGATCTCCCAGGGTGGCCTGGTCAAGTATGTGCACGGCCATGAGTACCACGCCTACAACCCCGACGTGGTCAAGGCGCTGCAGGAGGCGGTGCAGGAGGGCGACTACGCCAAGTGGAAGAAGTTTGCCGCCCTGGTCAACGAGCGTCCGCCGGCCACCATCCGCGACCTGCTCAAGCTGAAGCCGGCCGCCGAGCCGCTGCCGCTTTCGGAGGTGGAGGCGGTCGAGGACCTGATCCCGCGCTTCGACAGCGCCGGCATGTCGCTGGGCGCGCTGTCGCCGGAGGCTCACGAGGCCCTGGCCCAGGCCATGAACGAGGCGGGCGGGCGCTCCAACTCCGGCGAGGGCGGCGAGGATCCGGCCCGCTACGGCACCATCCGCTCCTCCAAGATCAAGCAGATCGCCTCCGGGCGCTTCGGCGTCACCCCGGCCTACCTGGTCAACGCCGAGGTGCTGCAGATCAAGGTGGCCCAGGGCGCCAAGCCCGGCGAGGGCGGCCAGCTGCCCGGCGGCAAGGTCAACGACCTGATCGCCCGGCTGCGCTACTCCGTGCCCGGCGTGACCCTGATCTCGCCGCCGCCGCACCATGACATCTACTCCATCGAGGATCTGGCCCAGCTGATCTTCGACCTCAAGCAGGTCAACCCGGAGGCCCAGGTCTCGGTGAAGCTGGTCTCCGAGCCCGGCATCGGCACCATCGCCACCGGCGTGGCCAAGGCCTACGCCGACCTGATCACCGTCTCCGGCTACGACGGCGGCACCGCGGCGAGCCCCATCACCTCCATCAAGCACGCCGGTTCCCCCTGGGAGCTGGGCCTGCCCGAGGTGCACCAGGCGCTGCGCATCAACGGCCTGCGCGACAAGATCCGCCTGCAGACCGACGGCGGCCTGAAGACCGGCCTCGACGTGGTCAAGGCGGCGATCCTCGGCGCCGAGAGCTTCGGCTTCGGCACCGCGCCCATGGTGGCGCTGGGCTGCAAGTACCTGCGCATCTGCCACCTGAACAACTGCGCCACCGGCGTGGCCACCCAGAACGACTTCCTGCGCGGCGAGCACTTCCGCGGCACCGTGGACATGGTCAAGCACTACTTCCGCTTCATCGCCGAGGAGGTGCGTGAGCTGATGGCCATGCTGGGCGTGCGAAAGCTCACCGACCTGATCGGCCGCACCGACCTGCTCGAGGTGCTGGAGGGTGTCACCGCCTCCCAGCGCAGGCTCGACCTGACCCCGCTGCTGGGCAACGACTTCGTGCCGGCCGAGGCCCCGCAGTTCTGCCAGGTAAGCCGCAACGTACCCCACGACCCGGGTGCCAAGAACCAGGAGGTGCTGGCGGCGCTGGCGGACGCCATCGAGGCGAAGTCCGGCGGCGACTTCTCCTTCACCATCACCAACTGCGACCGCAGCGTGGGGGCGCTCACCTCCGGGGCCATCGCCAAGCGCTACGGCGAGGCGGGGCTCGAGGAGGCGCCGGTCACCGCGCGCTTCATCGGCGTGGCGGGCCAGAGCTTCGGTGTCTGGAACGCCCGCGGTCTCAACCTCTATCTGGAAGGGGACGCCAACGACTACGTCGGCAAGGGCATGAACGGCGGCAAGGTGGTGATCACCCCGCCGGCGGGCAGCCGCTTCGAGAGCCACAAGACGGCGATCATCGGCAACACCTGCCTGTATGGCGCCACCGGCGGCAAGCTGTTCGCCGCGGGCACCGCCGGCGAGCGCTTCGGGGTGCGCAACTCCGGCGCCCACGCGGTGATCGAGGGCGCCGGCGACCACTGCTGCGAGTACATGACCGGCGGCCTGGTGGCGGTGCTCGGCGAGACCGGCGTCAACTTCGGCGCGGGCATGACCGGCGGCTTCGCCTACGTGCTCGACGAGGACCGTACCTTCGTCGACAATTACAACCACGAGCTGGTGGAGATCCACCGCGTCAACACGGAGACCATGGAAGCCTATCGCCGCCACCTGCGCGAGGTGATCGAGGAGTTCGTCGACGAGACCGGCTCGGCCCGCGGCCGCGCCATCCTCGACGACTTCAGCGACTTCATCCGCCACTTCTGGCTGGTGAAGCCCAAGGCGGCAAGCCTGAACAGCCTGTTGGCCCAATCCCGGCGTCAGCCGGAGTAGAGAGGCGGCGACAGCCGGAATAAGAGGCGGCGTCAGCCGGAATAACGCCCTCGACAACAGGTGATTCGCCCCGCCGGGCCCAGGGTCCGGCCGGGGTGACCAACAGGACTTCCAGGAGAATCGACATGGCCAACCGTCTGAGCAACGACTTCCAGTTCATCGACGTGGGTCGTCAGGACCCGCAGAAGAAGGACGCCCGCACCCGCTCGCGGGAGTTCGCCGAGATCTACGAGCCCTACAAGCCCCAGGAGGCGGCCAGCCAGGCGCACCGTTGCCTGCACTGCGGCAACCCCTACTGCGAGTGGAAGTGCCCGGTCCACAACTACATTCCCAACTGGCTGCAGCTGGTGGCCGAGGGCAACATCCTCGAGGCCGCGGAGCTCTCCCACAAGACCAACTCGCTGCCCGAGGTGTGCGGCCGAGTCTGCCCCCAGGACCGCCTCTGCGAGGGCGACTGCACCCTCAACGACGGCTTCGGCGCGGTGACCATCGGCTCGGTGGAGAAGTACATTACCGATACCGCCTTCGCCATGGGCTGGCGCCCGGACATGTCCCAGGTGACCTGGACCGATCGGAAGGTCGCGGTGATCGGCGCCGGGCCGGCGGGCCTGGGCTGCGCCGACATCCTGGCGCGCAACGGGGTCAAGCCGGTGGTGTTCGATCGCAACCCTGAGATCGGCGGCCTGCTGACCTTCGGCATCCCCGAGTTCAAGCTCGAGAAGAGCGTGATGGAGCGTCGTCGGGCGGTGTTCGAGGAGATGGGCGTGGAGTTCCGCCTCAACGTGGAGATCGGCCGCGACATCACCATGGACCAGCTGCTCGAGCAGTATGATGCCGTCTTCATGGGCATGGGCACCTACAAGTACATGGAGGGCGGCTTCCCCGGCGAGAATCTGCCCGGGGTGCACAAGGCGCTGGACTACCTGATCGCCAACGTCAATCACTGCCTGGGCTTCGAGAAGGACCCCGGCGAATACATCTCCTTCAAGGGCCAGCGCGTGGTGGTGCTGGGCGGCGGCGACACCGCCATGGACTGCAACCGCACCGCCATCCGCCAGGGCGCCAGCGGCGTGACCTGCGCCTATCGCCGCGACGAGGAGAACATGCCGGGCTCGCGCCGCGAGGTGGCCAACGCCCGCGAGGAGGGCGTGGAGTTCCTGTTCAACCGCCAGCCGGTGGCGGTGGTGGGCGAGGGCAAGGTGGAGGGGGTCAAGGTGGTGCGCACCCGTCTGGGCGAGCCCGACGAGAACGGACGCCGCCGCCCCGAGGTGGTGCCGGGCTCCGAGGAGGTGATTCCGGCCGACGCCGTGGTGATTGCCTTCGGCTTCCAGCCGGACCCGCCCGCCTGGTTCGCCGACCATGGCATCGAGGTGGATGAGCGCGATAGGGTCAAGGCGCCGGAGCAGGGCCAGTTCCGCTTCCAGACCAGCCACGCGAAGGTCTTCGCCGGTGGCGACATGGTGCGCGGCTCCGACCTGGTGGTCACCGCCATCCACGAGGGTCGCCAGGCCGCCGAGGGCATCCTGGACTATCTGGGCGTCTAAGTGGCGCTACACGGAGAGCCTGGGAACCCGTCGCGCAAGCCTTTAGCCGAGCGCTGATGTGAAGCGAAGCGGCCGCGTGGCGCTCGCCAGGGATGGCGAGCGAGCCGCACCCGTGAGGGATTATGTTGTGCGGCGACGCGCGGGCCGCGAGCGGAGTATCAGGGTTTCGCTCGGCGTGGCGCCGGCGGCGGGCTCCCCGGCTTGGTCTGCCTGCCTTTTGGCTCCACCTAGGGGCAGCGCCGCCAGGGCCTGTCGCCGGGTAAGCCGCGGATCAGGCGGCTGGCCGAAATTGAGCCATTGGTCGTGTTCTGCTAGTCTGTCGTCCCATCCTGGCGCGGCTTCCTGCCGAGCCTCATGATCACGTTTCGACAGGTTCTCCATGACACGATATATCTTCGTGACCGGCGGCGTTGTGTCCTCTCTCGGCAAGGGCATCGCGTCGGCCTCGCTGGCGGCGATTCTCGAGGCGCGCGGCCTCAAGGTCACCATGCTCAAGCTCGACCCGTACATCAACGTGGACCCGGGCACCATGAGCCCCTTCCAGCACGGCGAGGTATTCGTCACCGAGGATGGCGCGGAGACCGATCTCGACCTGGGCCACTACGAGCGCTTCATCCGCACCAAGATGACCCAGCGCAACAACTTCACCACCGGTCGGGTCTACGAGCACGTGCTGCGCAAGGAGCGCCGCGGCGACTACCTGGGCGGTACCGTCCAGGTAATCCCGCACATCACCGACGAGATCAAGCGCCGGGTCTTTGAGGGTGGCGAGGGCTTCGACGTGGCGCTGGTGGAGATCGGCGGCACCGTGGGCGACATCGAGTCGCTGCCCTTCCTGGAGTCCATCCGCCAGATCAGAAGCGAGCTGGGGGCCAACCGGGCGCTCTTCATGCACCTGACCCTGGTGCCCTATATCAAGACCGCCGGCGAGACCAAGACCAAGCCGACCCAGCACAGCGTCAAGGAGCTGCGCTCCATCGGTATCCAGCCGGACATCCTGATCTGCCGCAGCGAGGTGGAGCTCGAGGAGAGCGAGCGCCGCAAGATCGCGCTGTTCACCAACGTGGAGGAGCGGGCGGTCATCCCGCTGCAGGATGCCGATACCATCTACCGCATCCCGATCATGCTCCACGAGCACGGCCTGGACGAGATCGTCTGCGACAAGCTGCGGCTCACGGCCGACGAGGCCGATCTCAACGAGTGGATCAAGGTCCTCGACGCCAAGCTCAACCCACTGAAGTCGATCAATATCGCCATGGTCGGCAAGTACATGGAGCTGCTCGACGCCTACAAGTCGCTCAACGAGGCGCTGATCCACGCCGGCATCCAGACCCGGGTCAAGGTCAACGTCGACTACATCGACTCCGAGGACATCGAGCGCCACGGCACCGAGCGCCTGGCCGGCAAGGACGCCATCCTGGTGCCGGGCGGCTTCGGCGAGCGCGGCGTGGAGGGCAAGATCGCCACGGCCCGCTATGCCCGGGAGAACGGCATTCCCTATCTCGGCATCTGCCTCGGCATGCAGGTTGCGGTGATCGAATTCGCCCGCAACGTGGCCGGCTGGGATGACGCCGACTCCACCGAGTTCACCCACGACACCCAGCATCCGGTGGTGGGCCTGATCACCGAGTGGATCACCCCCGAGGGCAAGATCGAGCTGCGCGACGCCGCCTCCGACCTCGGCGGCACCATGCGCCTGGGCGGCCAGGTGTGCCGTCTCAAGGTCGGCAGCAAGGCCCGCGAGGCCTACGGCAATGACGAGATCGTCGAGCGTCACCGTCACCGCTACGAGGTCAACAACCAGTTCATCGAGGAGCTCGAGCAGGCGGGCCTGGTGGTCTCCGGCAAGAGCGTCGACAACTCCCTGGTGGAGATGGTCGAGCTGCCCGACCACCCCTGGTACGTGGCCTGCCAGTTCCACCCGGAGTTCACCTCCACCCCCCGCGACGGCCACCCGCTGTTCACCGGCTTCGTCAACGCGGCGCTGGAGCACAAGGCGGCGCGCACCCGCGCGCAGTCCTCCCACCAGGAGTAACGGGATGAGCGCACCCGAGCGTCATGTCTCCATTGCCGGCCTCGAGGCCGGCAATTCGTTGCCGCTGATGCTGTTCGGCGGCATGAACGTGCTGGAGTCCCGCGAGCTGGCTCTCGAAGTGGCCCAGGCCTACGTCGAGGTGACCGGACGCCTCGGCATGCCCTATGTCTTCAAGGCGAGCTTCGACAAGGCCAATCGCAGCTCGATCCACTCCTACCGGGGCCCGGGCCTGGAGAAGGGACTCGAGATCCTGGCCGAGGTGAAGGCGCGCTTCGGTGTGCCGATTATCACCGACGTCCATGAGCCCTGGCAGGCCGCCCCCGTGGCCGAGGTCGCCGACGTTATCCAGCTGCCCGCCTTCCTGGCCCGCCAGACCGACCTGGTCGTCGCCATGGCGCGCACCGGGGCGGTGATCAACATCAAGAAGCCGCAGTTCCTGGCGCCCCACGAGATGCGCCACATCATTCGCAAGTGCGAGGAGGCCGGCAACGACCGGGTGATCCTCTGCGAGCGCGGCTCGAGCTTCGGTTACAACAACCTGGTGGTGGACATGCTCGGCTTCGGCGAGATGAAGCAGACCGGCCGCCCGGTGTTCTTCGACGTGACCCATTCGCTGCAGCGCCCCGGTGGGCGCGCCGACAGCGCCGACGGGCGTCGTGCCCAGGTGGCCGAGCTCGCGCGTGCCGGGGTGGCCGTAGGGCTCGCCGGCCTCTTCCTGGAGGCCCACCCGGACCCCGACGCCGCCCTCTGCGACGGCCCCTGCGCGCTGCCGCTGGCCCAGCTCGAGCCCTTCCTGGCCCAGCTCAAGGCCATCGATGAGCTGGTGAAGGGCTTCGCGCCCCTCGACATCCAATAATGTTCCATCGCTGACACAACTGAGGAAACTCGCATGACCAAGATCGTCGACATTCGCGCCCTCGAGGTGCTCGATTCCCGCGGCAACCCCACCGTCCAGGCCGAGGTGCGGCTGGAGAGCGGTGCCGTGGGCGTGGCCTGCGCGCCCAGCGGCGCCTCCACCGGCTCCCGCGAGGCCCTGGAGCTGCGCGACGGCGACAAGAGCCGCTACCTGGGCAAGGGCGTGCTGAAGGCGGTCGAGGCGGTCAACGGTGCCATTCGCGAGTGTCTGGTCGGCATGGATGCCCGCGATCAGCGCGGCCTGGATGACGCCATGCTGGCCCTCGACGGCACCGACAACAAGGCCAAGCTTGGCGCCAACGCCATCCTGGCCGTGTCGCTGGCCGCTGCCAAGGCCGCCGCCAACGCCAAGGGCGTGCCGCTCTACGCCCATATCGCCGAGCTCTTCGGCCAGCCGGGCCAGTACAGCATGCCGGTGCCGATGATGAACATCCTCAACGGCGGCGAGCATGCCGACAACAACGTCGACATCCAGGAGTTCATGGTGCAGCCGGTGGGCGCGCCCAACTTCCGCGAAGGCCTGCGCATGGGCGCCGAGATCTTCCACGCCCTGAAGAAGGTGCTCTCCGCGAAGGGGCTCTCCACCTCGGTGGGCGACGAGGGCGGCTTCGCGCCGAACCTCGAGTCCAACGCCGAGGCGCTGGCGGTGATCAAGCAGGCGGTGTCGGACGCCGGCTACCGGCTGGGCAGCGACGTCACCCTGGCCCTGGACTGCGCCTCCTCCGAGTTCTTCAAGGATGGCCAGTACGACCTCGCCGGCGGGGGCAAGCAGTATGACGCCCAGGGCTTCGCCGACTACCTGGCCGGCCTGTGCGATGACTACCCCATCGTCTCCATCGAGGACGGCATGGACGAGTCCGACTGGGCCGGCTGGAAGGCGCTGACCGACAAGCTGGGCGATCGCGTGCAGCTGGTGGGCGACGATCTCTTCGTCACCAACACCAAGATCCTCAAGCGCGGCATCGACGAGCAGATCGGCAACTCCATCCTGATCAAGTTCAACCAGATCGGCTCGCTCTCCGAGACCCTGGACGCCATCAGGATGGCCCAGGACGCCGGCTTCACCGCGGTAATCTCCCACCGCAGCGGCGAGACCGAGGACACCACCATCGCCGATCTCGCCGTGGGCACCTGCGCCGGCCAGATCAAGACCGGCTCGCTGTGTCGCTCCGATCGCGTCGCCAAGTACAACCGCCTGCTGGTGATCGAGAACGAGCTGGGCGAGCGCGCCCGCTACCCGGGGCTCTCGGCCATCAGGGGCCAGTAAGCGAACACTGTTGCCTCTGGCGGGAACCCGTGTAGGAAATCGCTGACAATTTGGCGAAGAGATTTGCTCGGGTTCAGCGGAAAGACCGATGCCTTTGGCGTCGGTCTTTTTTTAACCATATGTTATTTAACGTGTTTTTTTGGATTTCCGCTGCTGGGCCAGCGCGCCGGTCGAGGTTGGTCGCCGTTGGTCGCGCTTGTGTTGCAATGCAGCTCTGCCACAATGAACTCGGGACAAGGGGGCAGCATTGCTGCTCCCGGCAGGATGCAACGGGATGCTGAGTGATGCGCCAGGTGCGGCAGGAGGCTGCTTCCGGGCAGGGAAGGCATCACGGGAGTCGGGCGGAGGGAGCCGCTCAAGGAACAGCTTGGAGCGGGCGGCCTGCGGGCCGCCTTTTTTGCCGGTGTTCTCCAGCATGGCAGGCAGAAGCAGGAACGCCGAATGTCGCGAGACATTCGGCGTTCCTTTTTTCGTGCTGGCGCCCGCGTGCGAGGCAGGCGACGCTCTCAGCGCTCCAGCTGCTCGAGCTTGCCCGGCTTGCCGTCCCACTCCTCGGCGTCGGGCAGCGGGTCCTTCTTCTCGCTGATGTTGGGCCATACCTCGGCGAGCTCGGCATTGATCTCGATGAACGGCTCCTGGCCCTCCGGCAATTCGTCTTCCGAGAAGATCGCCTCGGCGGGACACTCCGGCTCGCACAGGGCGCAGTCGATGCACTCGTCGGGGTGGATCACCAGGAAGTTGGGGCCTTCATAGAAACAGTCCACCGGGCACACCTCGACACAGTCGGTGTACTTGCACTTGATGCAGTTCTCGGTGACGACGAATGTCATGCCACTCTCCCTTCCTCGGGCCGGCGTCGCACGGCCACTGTGGATAGTTGATGAAACGGTTATAAAAGCCGTGTTTCTTATGCTAAGGCGGCGGTGAATCAGACCATTCTAGTCGCGGCCCCCTGGCCTAGCAAGACGAAGGACGGCATGTTCAGGACCATCGCAGATGGCTGGATCGCTCAAGGCTGTTCCGGCGACAGGCCTGTTCGGGGGCGCTATGAATACCTCCCTGTACGCTACCTCGGCCATCCCTGGTCCTCGGACCCCCTCTCCGACCTGTCTCCGGCGCCTTTCGCTGACACGGCTTGGTAACTCCGTGCACCTTACAATGACTCCCGCCAGCGGTAGAGCAGCGCCAGGGCCTGGCGCGGCGTCAGGTCATCCAGGGCCAGGCCGCCGAGCTCTTCCACCAGAGGATGGGGGGCGCTGGCGAAGAGGTCGTTCTGCTGCGGCATCGGGGGATGGTCACCGAGTCGCTGCGCGGTCCGGCTGCCCTGGTCCACCTCCTGCTGCTCCAGCTGGGCGAGCTTCTCCCGGGCCCGGGCGATCACCCCCTGGGGCACGCCGGCGAGCTGGGCCACCTGCAGGCCGTAGCTCTGGCTCGCCGGGCCCTCCTCCACGCGGTGCATGAAGACGATGCCGTCACGGTGCTCGGCGGCCGTCAGGTGCACGTTGGCCACCCCCTCGGCCTGCTCGGGCAGGGCGGTCATCTCGAAGTAGTGGGTGGCGAACAGGGTGAAGGCGCGGGTACGCGTCAGCTGCTCGGCGCTGGCCCAGGCCAGCGAGAGGCCGTCGAAGGTGCTGGTGCCGCGGCCGATCTCGTCCATCAGCACCAGGCTTTCGTCGGTGGCGTTGTGCAGGATGTTGGCGGTCTCGGTCATCTCCACCATGAAGGTGGAGCGCCCGCCGGCCAGGTCGTCCGAGGAGCCGATGCGGGTGAAGATGCGATCCACCGGGCCGATCTCGGCGGCGTCCGCCGGCACGAAGCTGCCGGTATGGGCGAGCAGCACGATCAGCGCCGCCTGGCGCATGAAGGTGGACTTGCCCCCCATGTTGGGGCCGGTGATCACCAGCATGCGGCGGTCGTCGCCCATCACCAGGTCGTTGGGCACGAAGGGGGCGTCGGAGACCTGCTCCACCACCGGGTGGCGGCCGCCCCGGATGGCGATGCCGGGGGTCTCGGCCAGCCGCGGCCGCACGAAGTCCAGCGCCTGGGCGCGCTCGGCGAAGGCGCACAGCACGTCCAGGGCGGCCAGTGCGCGGCCGCTGGCCTGCAGGGCGTCGAGTTCGGCGTTGAGGGTGTCGAGCAGGCCGTCGTAGAGCAGCTTCTCCCGGGCGAGCGCCCGCGACTTCGCCGACAGCGCCTTGTCCTCGAACTCCTTCAGCTCGGGGATGATGAAGCGCTCGGCGTTCTTCAGGGTCTGGCGGCGCACGTAGTCCGCCGGGGCGTCCCTGGCCTGGGCGCGGGGGATCTCGATGTAGTAGCCGTGGACCCGGTTGTAGCCCACCTTGAGGCCGGGCAGGCCGGTGCGCTCGCGCTCCCGGGTCTCCAGCCTCACCAGGTAGTCGCCGGCATGCTCGGCCAGGCCGCGGTGTTCGTCGAGCTCGGCGTCGAAGCCCTCGGCGATCACCCCGCCGTCGCGGATCACCACCGGCGGGTTCTCGATCAGGGCGCGGGTCAGGGTATCGGCGAGCGCCGGGTAGGGGCGGATATGGCGCCGGAGCTCGTCAAGCGCCGTGCCCTCGGGATAGTCGGCAAGCGATTGCTCCAGTGCCGGCAGGGCGTTGAAGGCATCGCGCAGCCGGGCCAGGTCCCGCGGGCGGGCGCTGTAGAGGGCGACCCGGGCCAGGATGCGCTCCACGTCGCCGATCGCCTTGAGCGACTCGCGCAGCGCCACGAACCCCTCGGCCTCGAGCAGCAGCGCCACCGCGGCCTGGCGGGCCTGCACCCGCTCGCGGTCGCGCAGCGGGCGGTTGAGCCAGCGCTTGAGCAGCCGCGAGCCCATGGCCGTCGCGGTGGTGTCGAGCACGCTGGCCAGGGTGTTGTCGCCGCTGCCCCCGAGGTTGATGTCGATCTCCAGGTTGCGGCGGCTGGCGGCGTCGATCACCACGGCATCGTCGCGGCTCTCCACGCCGATGGCGGTGACATGGGGCAGGCCCGAGCGCTGGGTGTCCCGGGCGTACTCGATCAGCACGCCGGCGGCGGTGAGGGCCGCGGTGAGATGGGCGCAGCCGAAGCCGCGCAGGTCCTGGACCCGAAACTGGTCGCACAGCAGGCGGGTGGCGCTCTCCAGGTCGAACAGCCAGTCGCCCTGACGGCGCAGGCCGCGCCGGCCCTCCAGGGCCGGGGGCAGGGTCTGGCTCTCGGCCACCAGCAGCTCGGCGGGGTCGAGGCGCTGGAGCTCGGCCAGCATCTCGCCTTCACCCTCGACCTCCAGCACGCTGAAGCGCCCGCTGGAGAGCTCCAGCCAGGCGAGGCCCATGCGCTCGCCTGCGGCGTGAACGGCCACCAGCAGGTTGTCGCGGCGGGCGTCGAGCAGCGCCTCGTCGTAGAGGGTGCCGGGGGTGACGATGCGCGATGCGCACGCGCGCCGCTCCACCGGCCCCTTGCTGGTGGCCGGGTCGCCGACCTGCTCGCAGATCGCCACCGACTCGCCGGCCGCCACCAGGCGCGCGAGGTATCCCTCGGCGCTGTGGTAGGGGACCCCGGCCATGGGGATCGGCTTGCCGGCCGACTGGCCGCGCTGGGTCAGGGTGATGTCGAGCAGCGCCGCCGCGCGGCGGGCGTCGTCGAAGAAGAGTTCGTAGAAGTCGCCCATGCGGTAGAAGAGCAGCACGTCGGGATGGTCGCGCTTGATCTTCAGGTACTGGACCATCATCGGCGTATGAGAGGGGCTTGCGGCCTGTGACATCGGAGCTCCCTGTTGAGGCTCTGCACTCGCTGGCAAAAGCCAGTATTCTACCGTCCAGGCATCGGCTCCGTCAGGAGCGATTGCAGATGACTCAGGAGACCGCCCCATGCCCCGTTCCGCCGCCAGCCTGGCCAACCTCGACCTCATCACCCTGGCCGAGCGCCTGGGCCGGCTCTGTCGAGAGCGGGGCGTGACGATCACCGCCGCCGAGTCCTGCACCGGCGGCGGGGTGGCCAGCGCCATCACCGCGGTGGCCGGCAGCTCCGACTGGTTCGAGACCGGCTACGTGACCTACTCCAACGCCGCCAAGTCCCGCCTGCTGGGCGTTCCCGAGGCGCTGCTCGAGGCCCATGGGGCGGTGAGCCGCGAGGTGGTGGAGGCCATGGTGGTCGGCGCCTGTCGCGACAGCGGCGCCGGCCTCGGCGTGGCGATCAGCGGCGTGGCCGGCCCCGGGGGCGGCAGCGACGCGAAGCCGGTGGGCACCGTATGGCTGGCCTGGGGCGATGCCGGGGGCGCCAGCGCCGAGTGCCATCGTTATCCCGGTGATCGCCGTGCGGTGCGCGAGCAGGCGGTGCGCGAGGCCCTGGTGGGTCTGGTCCGTCGCCTCGAGGCTCGCTGAGCCCCGCCCCGTATCCGGGCCGAATTTGCACTGGTCCTCCCCACCCTTTTTCGCCATACTACTGTCCAGTCATACAGTATTCAGACACCTCGACCAGGAGATCCGACATGGCTCAGGATGACAACCGCTCCAAGGCGCTGAGCGCCGCGCTTTCCCAGATCGAGCGCCAGTTCGGCAAGGGCACCGTGATGCGCCTCGGCGATGCCCCGCGGGTGGTCATGCCGTCGGTGTCCACCGGTTCCCTGGGGCTCGACATCGCACTGGGCATCGGCGGCCTGCCCTTCGGCCGCGTGGTGGAGATCTTCGGCCCGGAGTCCTCGGGCAAGACCACCCTGACCCTCTCGGTGATCGCCCAGGCCCAGAAGCAGGGCAAGGTGTGCGCCTTCATCGACGCCGAGCACGCCCTGGACCCGAGCTACGCCGAGAAGCTCGGCGTCAACCTCGATGACCTGCTGGTTTCCCAGCCCGACACCGGCGAGCAGGCCCTCGAGATCTGCGACATGCTGGTGCGCTCCGGCGGCGTCGACGTGATCATCATCGACTCGGTGGCCGCACTCACCCCGCGGGCCGAGATCGAGGGCGAGATGGGCGACTCCCACGTCGGCCTGCAGGCGCGCCTGATGTCCCAGGCCCTGCGCAAGATCACCGGCCACATCAAGAACGCCAACTGCCTGGTGGTGTTCATCAACCAGATCCGCATGAAGATCGGCGTGATGTTCGGCAGCCCCGAGACCACCACCGGCGGCAACGCCCTGAAGTTCTACGCCAGCGTGCGTCTGGATATCCGTCGCACCGGCTCGGTGAAGCAGGGCGACGAGGTCACCGGCAACGAGACCCGGGTCAAGGTGGTCAAGAACAAGGTGGCTCCGCCGTTCCGCCAGGCCGAGTTCCAGATCCTCTACGGCAAGGGCATCTACCACGCCGGTGAGGTGATCGACCTGGGCGTGCAGTGCAGCCTGGTCGACAAGGCCGGCGCCTGGTACAGCTACCAGGGCAACAAGATCGGCCAGGGCAAGGCCAACGCCGCCCAGTTCCTCGAGGACAACCCGGCCATCATGGAGGAGATCGAGAGCCAGATCCGCGCCCAGCTGCTCGCCGCTCCGGCCCCCAAGGAGGAAGCCGAGGAGCCCGCGGCGGCCGAGGCCGGCCGCGAGGACGACCTGCTGTAAGCCATGTTCGCGCAGGCCGATTCCGACGCCACGCCACGTGACGATGCGATCCGCCTTCTGGCCCGGCGCGAGTACTCCCGCGCCGAGCTGGCCACCCGGCTCGCGGCCAAGGGGCACGAGCCGGCGGCCATCGGCGAGTGCCTCGATGCCCTCGAGGCGCAGGGCCTGCAGTCCGACGCCCGCTTCGCCGAGAGCTTCCTGCGCTCGCGCATCCTGCGCGGCCAGGGCCCGCTGAAGATCCGCCAGGCGCTCTCGCAGCGCGGCATCGAGCGGGAGCTGGTGCGCAGCGCCTTCAGCGAGCAGGAGGGGCAGGGCGGGGTCGACTGGTTCGCCCTGGCCTGCGAGACCCTCGCCCGGCGCTTCTCCGGCCCCGGCGACACCCCCCGCGAGCGCGCCCGGCGCGAGCGCTTCCTGGCCGGTCGCGGCTTCGACTTCGAGCAGGTGCGTCACGCCCTGGATCACGCCTGGGACTCGGCACCGGATCTCGACTAATGGCAGGATCCGCCCCGTTCTTGCGGGTGCTGCCTCTTCAGTCCCTTGACAGCTGCGCTATAATGTCTCCCTTTGCGAACGCCCCGGGTGGCCTCGTTGCCGACGGTCACCCTGCCCATCGCCACGGATACCCCATGAAAAGCGCAGACATCAGACAGGCCTTCCTGAGTTACTTCGAGGAGCACGGCCACACCGTCGTGCCCTCCAGCTCCCTGGTGCCGGGCAACGACCCGACCCTGCTGTTCACCAATGCCGGCATGGTGCCGTTCAAGGACGTCTTCCTGGGGCGTGACCCGCGCCCCTACGTGCGGGCGGCCTCGTCCCAGCGCTGCGTGCGCGCCGGCGGCAAGCACAACGACCTGGACAACGTCGGTTACACCGCCCGCCACCACACCTTCTTCGAGATGCTGGGCAACTTCAGCTTCGGCGACTACTTCAAGCGCGACGCCATCCGCTTCGCCTGGACCTTCCTCACCGAGACCCTGGGCCTGCCCAAGGAGAAGCTTTGGGTGACGGTCCACATCAGCGACGACGAGGCCGAGGCGATCTGGAAGGAGGAGATGGGCATCGACCCGGCACGCTTCTCGAAGCTCGACGAGGACAACTTCTGGCAGATGGGCGATACCGGTCCCTGCGGCCCCAGCTCCGAGATCTTCTTCGACCACGGCCCCGAGGTGTGGGGCGGCCCCCCCGGCAGCCCGGAGGAGGATGGCGACCGCTATATCGAGATCTGGAACCTGGTCTTCATGCAGTTCGAGCGCGACGCCGAGGGCACCCTGCACCCGCTGCCCAAGCCCTCCATCGATACCGGCATGGGCCTGGAGCGCATCGCCGCGGTGATGCAGGGGGTGCACTCCAACTACGAGATCGACCTCTTCCAGAACCTGCTGGCCTCGGCGGCGCGCCATACCGGCCATGCCGACACTCGCAACCCCTCGCTGCGGGTGATCGCCGACCATATCCGCTCCTGCGCCTTCCTGATCGCCGACGGCGTGCTGCCCTCCAACGAGGGGCGCGGCTATGTGCTGCGTCGGATCATCCGCCGCGCCATCCGCCACGGCCACAAGCTGGGCGCCCAGGGCAACTTCTTCCACAAGCTGGTGGGGGCGCTCGATGCCGAGATGGGCGACGCCTACCCCGAGCTGCGCGAGGCGCGCCACCAGATCGAGCGCGTGCTGCTCAAGGAGGAGGAGCAGTTCGCCCGCACCCTGGAGCACGGCATGGGCCTGCTGGAGGAGGCGCTGGCCGACCTCGACGGCGAGGTGCTCCCCGGCGAGACGGTGTTCAAGCTCTATGACACCTACGGCTTCCCCTACGACCTCACCGCCGACGTCTGCCGCGAGCGCGGCGTGACCCTGGACGAGATCGGCTTCGAGCGCGCTCTGGAGGCCCAGCGCGAGCGGGCCCGGGCCGCCAGCCAGTTCGGTGCCGACTACGGCGCCGCCCTCGATCTCGAGGGCGAGACCACCTTCACCGGCTACGACCGCCTGGAGGACAGCGCTACCGTCACCGCCATCGTCGACCACGCGGGCAACGCCCTGGCCGGCCTCGCGCCGGAGCAGCGCGGCCTGGTGGTGCTCGACCGCACCCCCTTCTACGGCGAGTCCGGCGGCCAGGTGGGCGACACCGGCTACCTGCACCTCGCCGATGGCGGCCGCTTCCTGGTCACCGACACCCAGAAGCAGTCCGGCCACCACCTGCACCACGGTGTGCTGCTCGAGGGCGCGCTCGCCGTGGGCGCCGAGGTGCGTCCCGAGGTCAACGCCGAGCTGCGCACCGCTACCATCCGCAACCACTCCGCCACTCATTTGATGCACAAGGCGCTGCGGATGGTGCTGGGCGAGCACGTGGCCCAGAAGGGCTCGCTGGTGACGCCGGAGCGCCTGCGCTTCGACTTCAGCCACTTCGAGCCCGTGACCCCCGAGCAGCTCGCCGAGGTGGAGCGCCTGGTCAACGAGCAGGTCCTCGCCAATGCGGCGACGAAGATCGAGCAGATGACCCTGGACCAGGCCAAGGCGAAGGGGGCGGCGGCGCTGTTCGAGGCCAAGTACGCCGACAGCGTGCGGGTGCTGACCATCGGCGCCGACGACTTCTCCATCGAGCTGTGCGGCGGCACCCACGTGGCGCGCAGCGGCGACATCGGCTGCTTCCATATCGTCAGCGAGCAGGGCATCGCCAGCGGGGTGCGCCGCATCGAGGCGATCACCGGCGAGGGGGCGCTGGCCTGGTTCCGCGAGCAGGAGTCCCGCCTCAACCGCATCGGCGAGCGCCTCAAGGCCAAGCCGGAGCAGGTCGAGGAGCGGGTCGAGTCGCTGGTGGAGCGCAACCGCAGCCTGGAGAAGGAGCTCGAGCGGCTCAAGGCCAAGTTGGCCAGCGCCGCCGGCAGCGACATGCTGAGCCAGGCGGCCGAGGTCGCCGGGGTCAAGGTGCTGGCGACCCGCCTGGAGGGGGTCTCCGCCAAAGAGCTGCGCAACGTCCTGGACCAGCTCAAGAACAAGCTGGGCTCCGGCATCGTGGTGCTCGGCGTGGCGGACAAGGAGGCCGGCAAGGTCAGCCTGATTGCCGGCGTCACCGATGACCTCATCGGTCGGGTCAAGGCGGGCGAGCTGGTCAACCACGTGGCCTCCCAGGTGGGCGGCAAGGGCGGCGGCCGTGCCGACATGGCGCAGGCCGGGGGCAGCGACGCCGCCGCCCTGCCGGGGGCCCTGGCGAGCGTGCCCGCCTGGGTCGAGGCGCGCCTCCAGTAACCATCCACAGGGCCGGTGACCGCAGGGTACCGGCCCTGTTTGCAGGGATTCACCTTTCACTCATCCGGGCGCCCCTGGCGTTCGACTCACGAGGGAAAATCGGCATATGGCACTATACGTACAGAAATTCGGCGGCACCTCGGTGGGCTCCGTGGAGCGCATCAAGGCCGTGGCCGAGAAGGTCAAGGGGTTCCGCGACGGCGGCCATCAGGTCGTGGTCGTGGTCTCCGCCATGAGCGGCGAGACCAACCGCCTGATCGGCATGGCCAACGAGATCAACGACGAGCCGACGCCGCGCGAGATGGACATGCTGGTCTCCACCGGCGAGCAGGTCACCATCTCCCTGCTGGCCATGGCGCTGCACAAGCTGGGCGTGCCGGCCACCTCCTACACGGGTTCCCAGGTGGGCATCCTCACCGACAGCTCCCACACCAAGGCGCGCATCCAGCGCATCGAGACCGACGAGATCCAGGACGACCTGGACGAGGGCAAGGTGGTGGTGGTCGCCGGCTTCCAGGGCGTGGATGAAGAGGGCAACATCACCACCCTCGGCCGCGGCGGCTCCGATACCACCGGTGTGGCCCTGGCGGCCGCGCTGAAGGCGGATGAGTGCCAGATCTATACCGACGTCGACGGCGTCTACACCACCGACCCGCGGGTCTGCAGCAAGGCCCGGCGCCTGGACTCCATCACCGTGGAGGAGATGCTGGAACTGGCCAGCCTAGGCTCCAAGGTGCTGCAGATTCGCTCCGTCGAATTCGCCGGCAAGTACAACGTGCCGCTGCGCGTGCTCTCCAGCTTCGAGGATGGCCCCGGCACCCTGATCGTTGCAGACTCCGACCAAGACGAGGACTCCATGGAAGAACCGCTGATCTCCGGTATCGCCTTCACCGCCAACGAGGCCAAGCTGACCCTGCTCAACACCCCGGACGTGCCGGGCGTCGCCTCGCGCATCCTGGGCCCGATCGCCGATGCCAACATCGAAGTGGACATGATCGTCCAGAACGTGGCGCCGGCCGGTGACTACACCGACTTCACCTTCACCGTGGCCAAGGGCGACTACAAGAAGACCTTGCGGATCCTCGAGGAGCAGGTGATCCCCGATCTGGGCGGCGGTGAGGTGCGCGGCGACGAGAACATCGCCAAGGTCTCCCTGGTGGGTGTCGGCATGCGCTCCCACGCCGGCGTGGCCTCCAAGATGTTCCGGGTGCTGGCCGACGAAAGCATCAATATCCGCATGGTCTCCACCTCCGAGATCAAGATCTCCGTGGTGATCGACGAGAAGCAGATGGAGCTCGCCGTGCGCGCCCTGCATACCGCCTTCGGCCTCGACAAGAGCGATATCGAGAGCGAATAAGGCTGCCCCGGGCGACCGACACCTTCTACGCTGACAGGGAGGCCCGTGACGGGGCTTCCCTTCAGCGGGGAGGTCAGGTGTCATCGGCTGCCGAATTGGTCACGGACGACGCTGTGCCACATAATGACTCGGTGTGCTTCCCGCGGCGAACATGCCGCCGCCGAGTTTCAGAACAAGCCTGAGAAGGAGATCAGCCATGCTCATCCTGACCCGCCGAGTCGGCGAGACCCTGATGATCGGAGACGACATCACCGTGACGGTGCTGGGCGTCAAGGGGAATCAGGTCCGGATTGGCGTCAATGCCCCCAAGGACGTCGCCGTGCACCGCGAGGAGATCTACCAGCGCATCCAGCGCGAGAAGGGCGAGGAGGCCGCCTCCGGCCACGACGACTGATCCCGCGCCCATGAAAAAAGAAACAGGCGTCGCTGGACAAAGCGCTTCATAAACGGTAGGATACGCCCCGTGTCGATGAGGGAGAGGTGGCCGAGTGGCTGAAGGCGCTCCCCTGCTAAGGGAGTATGGGGTTTATAGCCTCATCGAGGGTTCGAATCCCTCCCTCTCCGCCATGACCGCAAGGCTCAGGTCTCGCAATCATAGGGTCGACACTATTGAAGACAGGGCGCCCGTAGCTCAGCTGGATAGAGTACCTGACTACGAATCAGGTGGTCGGAGGTTCGAATCCTCCCGGGCGCGCCACTTCAGAACATTTCCACGTGATGGCGATCACGCTAATCATCGCACCACGCGCCCGTAGCTCAGCTGGATAGAGTACCTGACTACGAATCAGGTGGTCGGAGGTTCGAATCCTCCCGGGCGCGCCAGATCTGGACCCGTCCTCTCAGGAGGGCGGGTCTTCTGCTTTCCGGGGTCGCCCCCTTCGTTTTCTGCTAGCCGGAGTCGCCCGAGTTCGAGCGTGACTCCGCGATCGTTTGAGGCGCCGTCGCCATTGCGACGTGCGCCTCTTTTTTATGGTTTATGGCTTGTTTACGGCTTATGCGCCTGCCGCGGCACCTGCGGCTTCCTCCCGAGTCGCCAGCCCCTCCAGCAGAGCCTCCAGGTCATTGATCCGCTTGAGGCGCTCGAAGCGGCGGGCGGCCTCCGGGTCCCTGACGCGCATGTGATTCAGCCATTGCTTGATCAGGGAGGCCACGACCCGCTCGGGAAGCGTGCTGCGCTGAAGCTCGGCGAAGCGGGTCAGGATCTCGGCCCGCGCCGACCAGGGCGTCGCCGGCAGGCGCTCGCCGGTGAGCTGCCAGTGGCGGATGCGCGGGGCCAGCCAGGGGTCGGCCAGGGCGCCGCGGCCGATCATCACGTCGCGGCAGCCCGAGAGGGTGCGGGCGCGCCAGTAGTCCTCGAGGGTCCAGATGTCGCCATTGGCGACGACCGGGATCGACAGGCGAGAGCGGATGCGCCCGATCCACTCCCAGTGGGCCGGGGGCCGATAGCCTTCGTTGCGGGTACGGGCGTGGACGACCAACTGGCGCGCGCCGCCGGCCTCGGCGGCCAGGGCGCAGGCCAGCGCCAGGCGGCTGTCGGCGAAGCCCAGGCGGACCTTGGCGGTGACCGGGATCGCGTGGCCCACGGCATCGTTCACGGCGGCCACGGCGGCATAGACGCGGCGCGGGTCGCGCAGCAGCGAGGCGCCACCGTCGTGGCGGTTGACCAGCTTGGCCGGGCAGCCGAAGTTCAGGTCGAGGCTCACGGCGCCGAGGCTCAGCGCCTGGGAGGCGTTGGCGGCCAGGGTCGCGGGGTCGGAGCCCAGCAGCTGAAGATGGACCGGTATCCGGCTCGGGGTCGTGACGCTGGGGCCGAGCAGCTCCGGGCAGTGCTTGTGGAAGACCCGCGGCGGCAGCCGGGCATCGACGACGCGCACGAACTCGGTGACCGTCCAGTCGAAGCCCGGCTGGCGGGTCAGCAGGTCACGGGTATGGGCGTCGATGACGCCTTCCATGGGCGCCAGTCCGAGCCGTCCGCTACAGTCTTGTAGTAAATTAACAACGCTGACTTCCACCATGCCCTCATTGCAATCTGACGGGAGTGTGGCAGGTTATACCATCGGAAAATTTGCGCAAGACGCTATCTTGCTGAGTGTTGGCGGCACGGTGGCTGACGATTGATACGGAGGCACGGCATGCAGGATGTGGAACTGCTGGAGGAGGGCCTGGCCCTGATGGGGCTCGGCATGGGCTTCGTTTTTGTTTTTCTTACCGTTCTGGTGATCGTGACCACCCTGATGTCGCTGGTGATCCGGCGCTTCGCCCCCGAGCCGCCCGCGCCCGCCGCCACGCCCGCTCGCTCGCCGGCACCCGCCCGGCAGGATGACGAGCTGATGGCGGTGATCGGCGCCGCCCTGCATCGCTACCGTCAGCGCCATCGCCGCTGACGCCGGCTTCCCCGCTTTCCCGACGTTCCCTTCAATTACGACAAGGTCAAGCCAATGACTGACACCGCTCGCCCGCTCGGTATCACCGACGTCGTCCTGCGTGACGCCCACCAGTCGCTGTTCGCCACCCGCCTGCGCCTCGATGACATGCTGCCCATCGCCGAGAAGCTCGACCGCGTCGGCTTTTGGTCGCTGGAGTCCTGGGGCGGCGCCACCTTCGACGCCTGCATCCGCTACCTGGGCGAGGATCCCTGGGAGCGTATCCGCGAGCTCAAGGCGGCCATGCCCAACACCCCCCAGCAGATGCTGCTGCGGGGTCAGAACCTGCTCGGCTATCGCCACTACGCCGATGACGTGGTGGACCGATTCGTCGAGCGCGCCAAGACCAACGGCGTCGACGTCTTCCGCGTCTTCGATGCCATGAACGACCCGCGCAACCTGGAGCGCGCCATTCAGGCGGTGCGCAACGTCGAGGGCCACGCCCAGGGCACCCTCTCCTACACGGTGAGCCCGGTGCACACCCTGGACGGCTGGGTCGAGCTCGGCAAGACCATCGCCGCCATGGGCGCCGATTCCCTGTGCATCAAGGACATGGCCGGCCTGCTCAAGCCCTATGACGCCTATGAGCTGGTCACCAAGCTCAAGGCCGCGGTGGACATCCCGATCCACATGCAGTGCCACGCCACCACCGGCCTCTCCACATCGACCATCGTCAAGGCCGCCGAGGCGGGCATCGACAACGTCGATACCGCCATCTCCTCGATGTCGATGACCTACGGCCACAGCCCCACCGAGTCCGTGGTGGCGATCCTCCAGGGCACCGAGCGCGACACCGGCCTGGACCTCGAGCTGCTCGAGGAGATTGCCGCCTACTTCCGCGAGGTGCGCAAGAAGTACGCCGCCTTCGAGGGCTCGCTCAAGGGCATCGACTCGCGCATCCTGATCGCCCAGGTGCCGGGCGGCATGCCTCACCCACATGGAGAACCAGCTCAAGGAGCAGGGCGCCGGCGACAAGCTCGACGACGTGCTCCAGGAGATCCCCAGGGTGCGCGAGGACCTGGGCTTCATCCCGCTGGTCACCCCCACCTCCCAGATCGTCGGCACCCAGGCGGTGATGAACGTGATGATGGGAGAGCGCTACAAGTCGATCTCCAAGGAGGTCCAGGCGCTGCTCAAGGGCGAGTATGGCGCCGCGCCTGCCGCCTTCAACAAGGAGCTGCAGGCTCGCGTGCTGGAGGGCAAGGCGCCCATCACCTGCCGCCCCGCCGACCTGCTCGAGGCGGAGATGGATACGCTGACCAAGGAGCTCAAGGCGAAGGCCAAGGCCGACGGCATCCGCCTGGCCGAGGGCGAGCGCGAGATCGATGACGTGCTCACCTATGCGCTCTTCCCGCAGATCGGCCTGAAGTTCCTCAAGAACCGCGACAACCCCGATGCTTTCGAGCCGGCGCCCCAGGCGCCGGGCAAGGACGCCGCCGGTGCCAACCTGCCGGTCGCTGCCCAGAAGGGCGGGGCGCCGGCCGTCAGCGCAGGCGCCCCGGCCGGCCCCGAGACCTACACCGTCAAGGTCAACGGCAAGGCCTACGTGGTCGAGGTCGCCGAGGGCGGCGAGATCGCCGATGTCCAGGCGCAGGGCACTGCCGCCCAGCCCGCCGCCGAGGCCGCGCCGGCCGCAACCGGCGAGGTGATCAGCGCGCCGCTGGCCGGCAACATCTTCAAGGTCAACGTGCGCCCGGGCGATGCGGTCAAGGCGGGTGACGTGGTGATCATCCTCGAGGCCATGAAGATGGAAACCGAGGTGCGTGCGGCGAGCGCCGGTACCGTCTCCGCGGTCAAGGTCGGCGAGGGCGACAGCGTCGCCGTCGGTGACGTCCTCATCGAGCTCTAAGGGCCCTGACCATGGAGAATCTGCTGACACTCTGGGAGGGTTCGGGTGCCTACAACCTGACCCTCGGCCAGACGCTGATGATCGCGGTGGGCCTGGGGCTGCTGTACCTGGCCATCGCCAAGAAGTTCGAGCCGCTGCTGCTGGTGCCTATCGGCTTCGGCGGGATACTGGCCAACATTCCCGAGGCGGGCCTGGCCATCTCGGCCCTGGACCAGGCCATCGAGGTGGCGCGCCCCGCGGTGCTCCACCAGATGGCCATGGCGCTGGGGGCGACCCTGGACCCGCTGGCCGGCGAGGAGGCCTGGCGGGCCACCCTCAAGGCGCTGGTCGACAACGGCGCCTCGCCGGACCAGCTGCGTGCCGCCAAGGACGTGGCCATGAACGTCGGCTACGGCGACGGCCTGCTCTACACCTTCTACCAGGTCGCGGTCGCCTCGGGCATCGCCCCGCTGCTGATCTTCATGGGCGTGGGGGCGATGACCGACTTCGGGCCGCTCTTGGCCAACCCGCGCACCCTGTTCCTGTTCCTGGGCGCGGCGGCGCAGTTCGGCATCTTCGCCACGGTGTTCGGCGCGGTGGGCCCTGTGTCGGCCCTGGGCTGGATGGACTTCTCCATCGAGCAGGCCGCCGCCATCGGCATCATCGGCGGCGCCGACGGCCCCACCTCGATCTACGTGTCGAGCGTGCTGGCCCCGGAGCTGCTGGGGGCCATCGCCGTGGCCGCCTACGCCTACATGGCGCTGGTGCCGATGATCCAGCCGCCGATCATGCGCCTGCTCACCACCAAGCGCGAGCGTGAGATCACCATGACGCAGCTGCGCCCGGTGTCGAAGCTCGAGAAGATCGTCTTCCCGCTGGCCCTGCTGATGCTGGTGGCGCTGTTCCTGCCGGACGCCGCGCCGCTCTTGGGGATGTTCTGCTTCGGCAACCTGATGCGCGAGTGCGGCGTGGTCGAGCGCCTGACCGACACCGCCCAGAACGCCCTGATCAACATCGTCACCATCGTGCTGGGCCTGGCCGTGGGCTCGCGGCTGATGGCCGAGAGCTTCCTGGCCCTGGAGACCCTGGGGATCATGGCGCTGGGCATGGTGGCCTTCGCCATCGGCACCGCCGCCGGCATCCTGATGGCCAAGCTGATGAACGTGATGAGCAAGATGCCGATCAACCCGCTGATCGGCGCCGCCGGCGTCTCCGCGGTGCCCATGGCAGCCAGGGTGGCCAACAAGGTGGGGCTGGAGTCCAACCCGCACAACTTCCTGCTGATGCACGCCATGGGGCCCAACGTGGCCGGCGTCATCGGCTCGGCGGTGGCCGCGGGGGTGATGATCAAGTACCTGGGCTGAGGCTCGTCGGTACCGTCACGCAAACGGCGCCCCGCGGGGCGCCGTTTGCGCGGTGGGTACGCGAGGGGGGGGGCGTCAGCTCTCCAGCAGAGTGAGCCGCCCGCGCAGTCGCGATTCGAGCTCGCTGAGGTCGATGGGGGTGTCGCTGGGCCAGCCCACGGTCAGCACCACGCCGTCGGCGGCGTAGTCGGCGGCTTCCACGGGGATCTCCCGGCTGGCCAGCCAGCCGCGGGCCTCGGCCTCGCCGGCGAAGGCCACCTGCAGCCGACGCGGCGTGCGCTCCACTACCTGGCGGTGAGGCAGGCTCTCCAGGCCCTGGGTCACGGCCTGGGCATAGGCGCGGGCCAGGCCGCCGGTGCCCAGCTTGGTGCCTCCGAAGTAGCGGGTCACCACGCAGCCCACCTGGCCGAGCCCCGAGCCCTGCAGTACCTGATACATGGGGCGCCCGGCGGTGCCGCCGGGTTCGCCGTCGTCGGAGAAGCCGATGGCGGCCTGCTCGCCGGGCGGGCCGGCGATGAAGGCGCTGCAGTGATGGCTCGCCGCAGGGTGGCGCCGCCGGGCCTCGACCAGCAGCGCCTCGAAGGCGGCGGCGTCGTGGGCGTGGCACAGCCAGGTGATGAAGCGGCTCTTCTCCACCTCCAGCTCGCTCTCCTGCCAGGTGCCGGCGGGCAGGTCGGGGACGGGGTAACGCATCAGGCGGCCAGTTCCTCCTGGCGCACGACGCCCATCACCAGCCCCAGCACCTGGATGTCGCTGTTCTTCAGGAAGATCGGCGCCATGCGCTCGTTGGCCGGCTGCAGGCGCACGCCGGCGCGGTCGATATAGAGCTTCTTCAGGGTGACCTCCTGGTTGTTGATCATCACGACGGCGGTCTCGCCGTTCTCGGCGCTCTCCTGGCGCTCGATGATGATCACATCCCCATCGAAGATGTTGCAATCGATCATGGAGTCGCCGCGCACCCGCAGCGCATAGGTGTTGCGGCGCACCATGCGCCGGGGGACCCGGATGCTGGTGCTGTCCAGGCAGGCCTCGATGGGCAGGCCCGCCGAGACACTGCCGAGCAGCGGCACCTCGATCAGGTGTTCGTCGGTGGCGTCCGCCTCGTCGAGCAGGGCCCAGGCCTCGGCCAGGGGCAGGTTGGGGCGGCGAAGAAGGAACTGGGCGTTGACCTCGGGCATGGCGTGGGTCTCCTGTCGTCAGCCTGGTCGGCTGGATACTGTTGGTATATACAGTATCTGGCAAGCATAGCAGGGCCGGCCGATCGCGCAAGGGGAGGGCATCGGCGGGTGGCTTGACCCGGGTCAACCGCGACCGGCTGACGCAGGCGGTAATCTGGCAGCAAAACCGCTTTCCGTGTAGAGTCTCGAGCCAAATTACCCATCCCGGAGTGTGCCTTGACCCTGAGCCTGCAAGCCCGAAAGCTGGCCTGTGAGCGGGATGATCGCTGGCTCTTCGAGGATCTCGATCTGGATATCCACGCGGGCGAGATCGTTCGCATCGAAGGCCCCAACGGCAGCGGCAAGACCACGCTGCTCAAGATCCTCTCCGGCCAGCTCGCCGACTATCAGGGCGAGCTTTACTGGAACGGCGCGCCGATGCGTGAATCGCGCCAGGCCTTTCTCGAGAGCCTGCTCTACCTGGGCCATGCCCCGGGGGTGAAGGGGGCCCTGACGCCGCTGGAGAACCTGACCTGGTACCAGGCCCTGGCCGGCGAGCGCGGCAACGAGGCGGCGCGCCTGGCCGCCCTGGAGTCGGTGGGGCTTGTGGGCTTCGAGGATGTGCCGGCCGGGCAGCTCTCCGCCGGGCAGCAGCGTCGGGTGGCGCTGGCGCGGCTGGAGCTGACGCCGCGCCCGCTGTGGGTGCTGGACGAGCCCTTCACCGCCATCGACCGCGACGGCGTGGCGGCGCTGGAGGAGCGACTGATCGTGCATGCCCGCGCCGGCGGCTGCGTGCTGGTCACCACCCACCATGAGCTCAGGCAGACCGACGAGCTGCGCCGCGTGCGCCTGGGCAGAGGAGGGCAGCCGCATGGCGGGCTCTGAGACTCGGCTGGCGGCCGCCGAGAGCCGCGAGTCACGGCACGGGGAACCTGGCGGCGGCCTGGGGGTCGCACTCTGGGCGACCCTACGCCGTGACCTGGTCCTGCTGATGCGCCGGCGCAGCGAGGTGCTCAACCCGCTGGTGTTCTTCGCGCTGGTGATCACCCTGTTTCCGATCGGCATCTCGCCGGATCCGCAGCTGCTGGCCACCATCGCCCCGGGCCTGCTGTGGGTGGCGGCGCTGCTGGCGGCGCTGCTCTCCCTGGACAGCCTGTTCCGCGGTGACTACGACGACGGTTCCCTCGAACAGCTGCTGCTGACGCCGCAGCCGCTGCCGATGCTGGCGCTGGCCAAGGTGGCGGTGCACTGGCTGCTGACCGGCCTGCCCCTGGCGCTGATGGCGCCGGTGCTGGGGATCATGCTGTCGCTGCCGGCCGGCAGCTACCTGACACTGGCGTTCTCGCTGGCGCTGGGCACGGCCAGCCTGAGCCTGATCGGCGCCATCGGCGCGGCGCTGACCGTGGGGCTCTCCCGCGGCGGCGTGCTGCTGTCGCTGCTGGTGCTGCCGCTCTATATCCCGGTGCTGATCTTCGGCGCCGGTGCGGTACAGGCGGCAATCCTCGGCGACGGAGCCGTCGCCCATCTGGCAATCCTGGGCGCCCTGCTGGCCCTGGCGCTGATGCTGGCCCCCTGGGCCATCGCGGCGTCACTGCGTATCAGCATCAACGGTTGAGAGGTGGAAGAAGCATGTGGGCCTTTATTAACAAGTTGCGTTCCCCCAAGTGGTTCTACGCCATCGGGGCCAGGCTGCAGCCGTTCTTCTGGCTCGCCGCGGCCGCGCTGATCCTGGTCGGCACCGTCTGGGGCCTGGCCTTTGCCCCCGCCGACTACCAGCAGGGCAACAGCTTCCGCATCATCTACGTGCATGTGCCGTCGGCCTTCCTGGCCCAGTCCATCTTCGTCAGCATGGCGGTGTGTGGCCTGGTCTACATGGTCTGGAAGATCAAGGTGGCCGACATGGCCGCCGCCATGATGGCACCGCTGGGCGCGGCCATGACCTTCGTGTCGCTCTTCTCCGGCGCGGTGTGGGGCGTGCCCACCTGGGGCACCTGGTGGGTGTGGGACGCCCGCCTGACCTCGATGCTGATCCTGCTCTTCCTCTACCTGGGGGTGATCGCCCTGCGCGGCGCCTTCACGAGCCGCGACAGCGCCTCCCGGGCCGCCTCGGTGCTGGCCATGGTGGGGGTGATCAACATCCCGATCATCAAGTACTCGGTGGACTGGTGGTACACCCTGCACCAGCCGGCCACCTTCACCATCACCGGGCGCGTCGGCATGCCGATGGAGATGTGGGCGCCGCTGCTGATCATGGTGCTGGGCTTCTACAGCTTCTTCATTGCCCTGACCCTGATGCGCACCCGCAGCGAGATCCTGCGCCGCGAGTCCAACAAGCGCTGGGTGCGTGACCTGGCCGGGGAGGAACGCTGATGACCTTCGAATCCTTCAACGAATTTATTGCCATGGGGGGCCATGCCCCCTACGTCTGGGCCGCCTGGGGCGTGACCGGCGCACTGCTGGTGGCGATCGTCCTGCACGCCCGCGCCGAGCGTCGCCAGCTGCTGCGCAACCTGCAGCGCCGGGTGCGGCGCGAGGAGCGCCTGGGTGCCAACCAGAACGAGATGGCTGGAGTTTCACATCACACGGGTGGTAATCGCCATGACACTTAGCCTGACACCGAAGCGCAAGCAGAAGCTCTACGTGATCCTGGGCCTGATCGCCCTGGCGTCCGTGGCCGTGGGCCTGACCCTCTATGCCCTGCGCGCCAACATCAACCTCTTCTTCAGCCCTATCCAGATTGCCGCCGGCGAGGCGCCCTTCGAGCGCCAGATCCGCGCCGGCGGCATGGTCAAGGAGGGGACGGTAGTACGCAACCCCGACAGCCTGGACGTGGAATTTTACGTGACCGACTATGTGGACGACCTGCGCGTGCACTACAGCGGTATCCTGCCCGACCTGTTCCGGGAAGGGCAGGGCGTGGTGGTGGTCGGCCAGCTGCAGCACGAGGGCTACCTCAAGGCCGACCAGGTGCTGGCGCGCCACGACGAGAACTACATGCCGCCCGAGGTAGCCCAGGCGCTGGTGGACGCCGGCTACAAGCCCGAGGACTTCCAGCAGAAGGCCGCCGAGGTGGCCAAGCGCCTGGAGGCCGAGGAAGCCAACGGCGACGGCGCCACCAGCAGCTCGTACTGATCAGGAGTGCCCATGCTGACCAAGATGATTCCCGAGATCGGCCACTACGCCCTGGTCATCGCCCTGCTGCTGGCGATGGTGCAGGCGGTGATGCCCCTGGCCGGTGCGGCGACCCGTCGCCCGCTGTGGATGGCCTATGCCCGGCCCATGGCGGCCGGTCAGTTTCTGTTCGTGGCCATCGCCTATGCCTGCCTGACCACGAGCTACATGCTGGACGACTTCAGCGTGATGAACGTGGCCAACAACTCCAACTCCATGCTGCCCTGGTACTACAAGTTCAGCGCGGTGTGGGGCAACCACGAGGGCTCGGTGCTGCTGTGGAGCCTGATGCTGGCCGGCTGGGGCTACTTCGCCGCGCGCTACTCCCGGGAGCTGCCCCGCGACATGGTCGCCCGGGTGATGGGCGTGATGGGCCTGGTCTGCGTGGGCTTCCTGCTCTTTATCCTGGTCACCTCCAACCCCTTCGAGCGGATCCTGCCGCACATGCCGGCGGACGGCGCGGACCTCAATCCGCTGCTCCAGGACATCGGCCTGATCCTGCATCCGCCGATGCTCTACATGGGCTATGTGGGCTTCTCGGTGGTCTTCGCCTTCGCCATCGCCGCCCTGCTGGGCGGGCGCCTGGATGCTGCCTGGGCGCGCTGGGCGCGCCCCTGGACCAACCTGGCCTGGGCCTTCCTCACCGTGGGCATCGCGCTGGGCAGCTGGTGGGCCTACTACGAGCTGGGCTGGGGCGGCTGGTGGTTCTGGGATCCGGTGGAGAACGCCTCCCTGCTGCCCTGGCTGACCGGCACCGCCCTGATGCACTCCCTGGCGGTCACCGAGAAGCGCGGCGCCTTCAAGAGCTGGACCCTGCTGCTGGCGATCTCCACCTTCTCGCTGTCGCTGCTCGGCACCTTCCTGGTGCGCTCCGGGGTGCTCACCTCGGTGCACGCCTTCGCCAATGACCCCTCCCGCGGCTTCTTCATCCTGATGCTGCTGGGGATCACCGTGGGCCTGTCGCTGCTGATCTTCGCGCTGCGCGCCCCGCGGGTCAGCCACAAGGTGGGCTTCGGCTGGCTCTCGCGTGATGCCCTGCTGCTGATCAACAACCTGATGCTGGTGATCATCACCATCACCGTGCTGATGGGCACCGTCTATCCGCTGATCCTGGATGCCCTGGACCTGGGCAAGATCAGCGTGGGGCCTCCCTACTTCAATGCGCTCTTCGTGCCGCTGACCCTGATCATGTGCGTGTTCATGGGGCTCGGGCCGATCGCCCGCTGGAAGGACACCGCGCCGAGCCTGCTGATCCAGCGGCTGTGGCTCTCCGCCGCGGTGGCCGTGGTGCTGGGGGCGGCGCTGCCGCTGATCTTCGCCGAGCGCTGGAGCGCGCCGGTGGCCATCGGCCTGATCGCCGCGCTGTGGATCGTGCTGCCCATGCTTCGCGATCTCTATGACAAGACCCGCCACGCCAGCTCCCTCGGAGCGGGGCTCAAGAAGCTGTCGCTGGCCTACTGGGGCATGCAGCTCGGCCACCTGGGCGTGGCGGTGACCATCGTCGGCGTGGCGATCGTCTCCAACTACAACATCGAGCGCAATGTGCGCATGGGGCCGGGCGACAGCGTCCAGGTCGCCGGCTACACCTTCACCATGATCGAGCTCACCGATCGTCGCGGCCCCAATTTCCTGGCCGACCGCGCGGTGATCGAGGTGCAGCGTGGCGACCGTGAGCGCAGCTTCACCATGAACCCCGAGAAGCGCCTCTACATCGCCACCGGCATGCCGATGACCCAGGTGGCACTGCGCCCCGGCCTGTTCCGCGACCTCTACGTCGCCATGGGCGAGGACCTGGGCGACGGCAGCTGGGCCATGCGGGTGCAGTACAAGCCCTTCGTGCGCTGGCTGTGGCTGGGCGGCCTGCTGATGTCCATCGGCGGCGTACTGGCCGTGGCCGACAAGCGCTACCGCCGCCTGGCCACCGCGCCGGATCCCGAGGAGGCCGCGCTCAAGGCCGCCTCGGGTGCCCCCGGCAAGGAGGCGGCTGCATGAATCGTCGCCTGCTGCTGCTGCTGCCGCTGGTTGGCTTCCTGGCGCTGTCGCTGTTCCTCTACCAGGGGCTCTCGCTGAACCCCTTCCACCGGGAATCGGCGCTGATGGCCCGTGACTTCCCGGAGTTCGACCTCCCCACCCTGGAGGACCCGGAGCGCCGGGTGGATCGCTCGCTGCTGACTACCGGCGAGCTCACCCTGGTCAACGTCTGGGGCGAGTGGTGTCCGGAGTGCAAGCGCGAGATGCCGCAGCTGCTCGACCTCTCCCATCGCCACGATGTCCGCATGGTCGGCATCAGCTGGAAGGACACCCGCGAGAAGGGCCTCGGCTTCCTCGAGGAGTTCGGTAATCCTTTCGAGATCAATATCTTCGACCCGGACAACGAGCTGGGCTTCGAGCTCGGCGTGTTCGGTGCGCCGGAGTCCTTCCTGGTGGATGCCGACGGGGTGATTCGCTATCACCACGTGGGCTACATCTCGCCGGGCGAGGTGCGCGAAAAGATCCTGCCGGAGGTGGAAAGATGGCGCTGATGCGAAACCTGATCACGACGCTCGCCCTGCTGCTGGTGGCCGGCCTGGCCCAGGCCGGGGCCATCGAGGTGCGCGAGTTCGACGACCCGGTGCTGGAGCAGCGCTACCGAAGCCTGACGGCCTCGCTGCGCTGCCCCACCTGCGAGAACCAGGCGATCAACGACTCCGATGCACCGGTCTCCGGCGACATGCGTGACCGCGTCTACCTGCTGCTGCATGAAGGCATTTCCGACATCGAGATCCGCGACCACATGGTGCAGCGTTTCGGTGACTACGTGCTCTACAACCCGCGCCTGGAGGGCCGCACCTTCCTGCTTTGGGGGCTGCCAGCCGGCCTGGTGCTGCTCGCTACCCTGCTGGTGGTGCTGATCGTGCGGTCCCGCCAGAACGCCTCCGCGCAGGCGCTCTCTGCCGAGGAGCGTGCCCGCCTGCAAGCCCTGATCAACCGCGAGAGAACCGAATGACTCTGTTATGGATTGCCTTCGCCGTCCTGCTGCTGCCGGCACTCTGGCTGCTGGTCGCGCCGCTGCGCCGGGCGCGTGCCGTGCATGACGCTCAGCGCGACCACGAGATCAACGACCGTACCGCGGAGCAGAACGTGGCGATCTTCCAGCGGCGCCTGGCGTCCCTGGAGGCGGCCCTCGAGCGTGGCGATATCGACCAGGCCCGCTACGAGGAGGATCGCCTGGAGCTCGAGCGCGGCCTGCTCGAGGACACCGAGGGCCTCAAGCGGGCGCCGCTCAAGGCCTCCGCCTCCGGCCGCCTGGTCGTGCCGATCGTGATGGTGCTGGTGGTGGCAGCCAGCGTGCTCTGGTACCAGCGCGAAGGTGCCGAGGGCGACCTCACCCTGCTCGCGCTGCAGCAGGAGGTGCAGAACCACCCCGATGGCTCCATCGAGATGCTGATCGAGCGCCTCGAGGAGCAGGCCGTGCGCCAGCCCGGCAATCCCAACGTCTGGTCCTCGCTGTTTCCGCTCTACCGGGATATGGGCCAGGGCCGTGAGGCGATCCACGCCCTGGAGCGGCTGATCGAGCTCGAAGGGCGCCACCCCTCGCTGCTTGGCCAGCTGGCCCAGATCGAGTTCTTCGTCGCCGACCGCCAGCTGACCCCCCGGGTGCAGGCGCTGGTGGACGAGACCCTGGAGCGCGACTCCAGCCAGCCCACGGTGCTCGGGGTGCTGGGTATCGAGGCCTTCGACCGCAGCGACTACGAAGGCGCCATCGACTACTGGCGGCGCGCCATCGCGGGCATGTCGGATGCCGCCTCCGGCCAGGCGCTGCGGGAAGGCATCCGCGTCGCTCAGGAGCGGCTGGGCGTCGAGCCCGAGGCTCGGGAGCCGACCATGGGCGAGGCCCAGGGAGACGGCATCCGCGTCCGGGTCAGCCTGGATGAGGCCCTCGAGGGGCGCCTGGGCGAGCAGGCCACGGTGTTCGTGGTGGCGCGCGATATGGAGGGCGAGCTGCCCCCCCTGGCCGTGGCCCGCTTCCCGGTCAGCGAGCTGCCCACCGAGGTGGTCCTCGACGAGCGCCACGCCATGTCGCCGGAGGCGAGCCTCGCCCAGGTGCGCGAGGCGCGGCTGATGGTGCGCGTCTCGGCCAGCGGCGACGCGGCCCCCCAGGCCGGCGACCTGTTCGGCGATCGCGAGGGGGTGCCGGTGGGTGCCACCGACGGCGAGCCCGTCGAGGTGGTGGTCGACCGTGTCTTCGACTAGCCTCGGCGGATAGTCGCCGATGCGCCTCAAGTCGATCCGCCTGGTTGGCTTCAAGTCCTTCGTCGACCCGGTCACGGTGCCCTTCGATGGCAACATGACCGCCATCGTCGGGCCCAACGGCTGTGGCAAGTCCAACATCATCGACGCGGTGCGCTGGGTCATGGGGGAGTCCTCCGCCAAGACCCTGCGCGGCGAGTCGATGACCGACGTCATCTTCAACGGCTCCACCGGCCGCAAGCCGGTGGGGCAGGCCGCCATCGAGCTGCTCTTCGACAACCGTGACGGCGCCATGGGCGGCATCTACGCCCAGTATGCCGAGATCGCCGTCAAGCGGGTGGTGACCCGCGACGCCCAGTCCTCCTACTTCTTCAACGGCCAGAAGTGTCGCCGCCGCGACATCGCCGACCTCTTCCTCGGTACCGGCCTCGGTCCGCGCTCCTACGCCATCATCGGCCAGGGCATGATCTCGCGCCTGATCGAGGCGCGCCCCGAGGAGCTGCGTGCCACCCTGGAGGAGGCCGCCGGCATCTCCAAGTACAAGGAGCGACGCCGAGAGACCGAGAGCCGCATGCGCCGCACCCAGGAGAACCTGGATCGCCTGGAGGATATCCGCGAGGAGCTCGACAAGCAGCTCGAGCGCCTCCGGCGCCAGGCCGAGGCCGCGCGCCGCTACCAGCAGCTCAAGAACGAGGAGCACCGGGTCAAGGGCGAGCTGGCCCTGCTGCGCGCCCGGGCCCTGCGCGCCCGTCAGGGCGAGGAGGAGAGCCGGGTCGGCGAGCTCGAGACCGCGGTGGAGCGCGAGGTGCTGGGACTGCGTCAGTGCGAGACTCGCCTCGAGGAGGCCCGGGTCGACCACGACCGCCTGGCCGCCGAACTCGACGCCGAGCAGTCACGCTTCTTCGAGACCACCACCGCCATCGCCAGGCTGGAGCAGGATCTCGAGCATGCCCGCGCCCGCGATGCCCAGCTGGCCCGCGACCTGGAGGCCGCCCACCGCGACCTCCAGGAGCTGGCGCGCCTGGGCGAGGACGACGGCGAGCGGCTGGCGCGCCTTGAGGAGCGCCTGGAGACCCTCACCCCGGAGCGCGAGGCCCTGGCCGAGCAGCTCGAGGAGCTGGAGGCGGCCCTCGAGGAGGCCGAGCCCGAGGCGGAGGAGGCCGACGCCGCCTGGGAGGCCTTCAGTGAGCAGTGGCGCGAGGCGAGTCGCGAGGCCGAACGCGGCCAGGATCGCCTGCGCGAGCAGGAGTCACGCCTGGAGCGCCTCGGCGCCGATGAACAGCGCCGCCGCCAGCAGCAGGCGGAGCTGCCCGACATCGCGGCGCTGGCCGAGCAGCGGGCCGAGCTCGCCGAGCGGCTGGCCGAGCTGGAGCTCAGGCGCGAGTCCCTGGAGGCGCGCCGCGAGAGCCTGCAGCAGGCCCGCGACGCGGCCCGGGAGGCGGCCCGCGACAGCGAGGCCGCCCGCGAGGAGCAGCGTCAGCGCCGCAGTGAACTGCAGGGGGAGCTCGCCTCCCTGGAGGCGCTGATCCAGGCCGGGCTGGCCGATCACGACGAGGCGCTGGATGCCCACCTGGCCGGGCTGGGCCTCGCCGAGGCTCCGCGCCTCGGCGAGTGCCTCTCGGTCGATGACGGCTGGGAGGCCGCGGTGTCCTGGGTGCTGGCGCCCTGGCTGCGGGCCCGACTGGCCTCCCTGGACCCCGCCGCCCTGACGGCGCCTCCGGCGGAGCTGGGGCTGGTCGAGGCGCGCGAGAGCGAGGCGCCCGCCGGCACCCTGGCGAGCCGCGTCCGGGGCGCGGGCGCCGCCGCCCGCTGGCTGGCGACCATCCGCTGCGTCGAGAGCCGCGAGGCCGCCTGGGCCGAGCGCGAGACCCTCGCCCCCGGCGAGAGCCTGATCACCCCCGACGGCCTCTGGCTGGGCGCAGGCTGGATGCGCCATCGCGGGCTGGGCGATGGCCCCGATGCCCTGCTGGTGAGCCGTCGCCGCCAGGCCGAGGCCGAGGCCGCCTGCGCGGCCGTCGAGTCTCGCCTGGAGGAGCAGGAGCGGCGGCTGGCCGAGCAGCTGGAAAGCGCCGAGCAGGCCGAGCGGGACCTGGAGGCGTGCCGCCTCGAGGAGCGCGACCTGGATCAGCAGCGCCAGCAGCTGGCGGTGCAGCAGAGCGGGCTGGCCAGCCGCCTGGAGCACCTGGAGGGCCGCGCCGCCGAACTGGCCGAGGAGCTCGCTGGCCTCGCCGAGGCGCGCGAGGAGGCGCGGCTCGACATCGAGGAGGCGCGCGACCGCTGGCAGCAGGCCATGACGCGGCTCGAGGAGGGCGCCGAGCGCCGCGAGCGGCTCGAGCGCGAGCGGCAGGCCGCCCGGGAGCGGCTCGCCTCGCTGCGGGCCCGCCAGCGCCCCCTGGCCGAACAGCTGCAGCGCCTGGCCCTCGAGCAGGAGCGCCTGGCCGCCGAGCGCACCGGCCTCGCCGAACAGCAGGGGCGCGCCGCCGAGGCACGCGAACGCCTGCAGGGGCGCCGCGAGGAGCTCGAGGAGGAGCGCGAGCTGCTGCGCGAGCCGGAGGAGGAGCGCCGCGAACGCCTCGACGAGCTGCTCGACCGCCGCGAGCGCGAGGAGCGCGCCCTCAACGCGGTGCGTGCCCGCTCCGCCGAGCTGGTGGAGCGCCTGCGCGAGGACGAGCAGGCGCGCCAGGGCCATGAGCGCCGCCTGGAGGGCATTCGCGAACGCCTCCAGGAGGCGCGCATGCAGGTTCAGGCCCTGCACCTCAAGGCCGAGACCCAGGACGAGCAGCTGCGCGAACTGGGCCTCGAGGAGCGCGAGCTGGCCGAGGGGCTCGACCCCAACGCCACCGAGTCCGCCTGGCAGACTCGCCTGGAGGAGCTCGGCGAGCGCATCCGCCGCCTCGGCGCCATCAACCTCGCGGCCATCGAGGAGTATGACCAGCAGGCCGAGCGCCGCGACTACCTGGAGGCCCAGCATGCCGAGCTCAGCGAGGCGCTGGAGACCCTCGACCGGGCGATCCGGCGCATCGACCAGGAAACCCGGGCCCGTTTCCGCGACACCTTCGAGCGGGTCAACGCCGGCCTGCAGTCGCTTTTCCCCCGGGTCTTCGGCGGCGGAACCGCATGGTTGACCCTGACCGGGGAGGATTTGCTGGAGACCGGGGTCGCCATCATGGCGCGCCCGCCCGGCAAGAAGAACAGCACCATTCACCTGCTCTCCGGTGGCGAAAAGGCGCTGACCGCCCTGTCGCTGGTCTTCGCCATCTTCCAGCTCAACCCGGCCCCCTTCTGCATGCTGGACGAAGTGGATGCGCCGCTGGATGATGCCAACGTGGGTCGCTATGCGAAGCTGGTGAAGGAGATGTCGGAGAGCGTCCAGTTCATCTATATCACCCACAACAAGATCGCCATGGAAGCCGGCGATCGACTGATGGGGGTCACCATGCAGGAACCGGGGGTGTCGCGGCTGGTATCGGTGGATGTCGAGGAAGCCGCCGCCCTCGCCGAAGCCTGACGGGCTTGATGCCGAGGAATAAAAGGGGTAACAAGGAGAGTGGTCATGCTGCATTGCATGGATGCTAGGGGATCATCGAAGGGCGATTGCGCGGGGCATCGTCGACTCAGGGCAGGAAATCCCGGAGGGTTGACAAATAAAAAAAGTGGCCCCTTTTTTGGCGATCGCGCTATGCTATGGACGGACAACCATCAGGCATGGCGCCTAAGCGAAAGGCTGACGACCCATGGAACTTAGAGAGTGGCTGATCATCCTGGGGTTGGCGCTGGTGACCCTCATCGTGGTGGATGGGGTGCGTCGCCTTCAGCGCCAGCGGCGAGTTCCCCGCCTCGATGAGGTAGCGGAAGAGACTCGCGGCACCGACCCCGACGAGCAGGCCCGCGAGGCCGAGATCAACTGGGAATTGCCCAACGGAGGGGCGCGAGTCGTCAGGCCCGCGGACTACAGCCAGGTGCAGCCCAAGCCCAAGCTGGAGCGCCAGGAACATCCTGGCCCATCCCGCGTGCTGGCCAGTTTCCGCCGCAAGGCCGAGGCCTTCCGCAGCGATGGCGAGGCGCCGGCCGCGAAGCGCGAGCCCGGGCTAGGCGTCGGCGAAGGGGTTGCCGACACGCCTGCCGATGCCAAGGCCGCCGATGCCAAGGCCGCCGATGCCAAGGCCGCCAAGGTCAAGGTCGCCAAGGCCAGGAAGGACGAGCCGGTTGCCGCGGCCTCGGTCGCATCGGTCGAGCCAGCCGCGGCGGCACCGGCCGAACCCGTTCAGGCCGAATCCACACCGCTGGATGCCGTTCAGCCCGAGCCCGCCAAGGCCGAGCCCGATCAGGCTGAGACCGTCAAGGCAGAGCCCGTCAAGGCCGAGTCCGCTCAGGCCGAGCCGCCCCGTCCGAAGGCTGCCGACCCGCTCCAGGCCGAGCGCCGCGAGCCGGGCCTCTCTGCCCTGGACGATGACGCTGTCCTGGCGGTAGGCACCGATGAGCCCCTGGCCGCTGATCCCGACGATCATGACGGCCATCCGCAGGATGACGAACGCTACCGGCTGGTGGACCTGGAAGGCATGGGGGACTCCCTGAAGAGCGGCTCCAGACGCGTGGGCGCCTCCGTCCAGCGCTTCGGGGCCTCCCTGCAGAAGACCCTGGCCGAGCGCCGGGAGCAGAAGCGCCTGGAGAAGGCGCGTCGCGAGAAGGAGAAGGCCGAGAAGGCCGCCCTCGACGCCGAGCATCAGCGCCTGGCTCGGGAGCAGGCCGAAGCGGAGCGTGCGGCCCTGGAGGCCGAGCGCCGCCGCCTCGAAGCTCAGGCCATCGCCGAGGCCGACGACAACGACCCGCTCTTCGCGCCGCCCCGCGCCCGCCGCAGCGAGCCCGCCGACGTCGAGTACGAGTACGAGTACGATACTGCCCGGGCGGATGACCTCCGTGACCCCGAGCCCGACCTGGCGCCTGCGCTCAACAGCGACAAGGTGCGCGTGCACCCGGTGCTGGAGAAGGCGCTCCGCCACGATGTCAGCGCCGGGCATGCCCGGGAGACCCTGAGCGCAGCCAGCGAGCTGATCGTCATCAGCGTGATGTCGCGTGATGAGGAAGGCTTCTCCGGCGCCGCCCTGCTGGATCTGATGCTGGCCTGTGGCCTGCGCTATGACCGCGACATGGGGGTCTTCCACCGCTTCGAGACCGAGGACCCGGAGAGCCGCCTGCAGTTCTCCATGGTCAACGTGGTCAAGCCGGGCAGCTTCCCCATCAAGGCCATGGATGAGTTCCGCACCCCGGGCATCACCCTGCTGATGCCGCTGCCCGGTGCCGACGACCCCTCGGCCGCCTTCGAGGCCATGGTGGAGACCGCCATGGTGATCGTGCGCCATCTGGGCGGTGAGCTGAAGGACGAGAACCACAGCGTGATGACCGCCCAGACCGTCGGCTTCGCCCGTCAGCGCGTGCAGGAGTTCGTGCGCCGCCATCGCCTGCACCGCTATCAGGTGAACTGACCAGCGGCATCGGCCAGGCCCCATCGACACCCCCCGGCATCCCACCGGGGGGTGTTGCTTTGGTAAGCTTGCAGGCCTTGATTGCTTCCCGCTGCGGGCCATCCGCCTCGACGCCCTGCCAACCATCGAGACACTGTTTTCCATGACCAACGCCGATCAGTCGCTTCTCGACGAGGTGGCGCGCCTGCGCGCCGAACTCGATGACGCCAACCATCGCTACTACGTGCTCGATGACCCGAGCCTCACCGACGCCGACTATGACCGCCGGCTGCGGCGCCTGCAGGAGCTTGAGGCGGCTCATCCGGCGCTGGTGACCCCGGACTCCCCCACCCAACGGGTCGGGGCGCCGCCGGACGCGGGATTTCCCGAGATCGAGCACGCGGTGCCGATGCTGTCGCTGGACAACGCCTTCAGCGAGGAGGAACTGGCCGCCTTCGTTGCCCGGGTGGCGGAGCGGCTGGAGGTGGAGGGCGACGCGATCGCCTTCTGCTGCGAGCCGAAGCTCGACGGTGCCGCCGTCTCCCTGGTCTACGAGGAAGGCGTGCTGATCACCGGGGCTACCCGTGGCGATGGCCGCACCGGCGAGGGCATCACCTCCAACCTGCGCACCCTGCGCTCCATCCCGCTGCGGCTGCGCGGCGACGCTCCCCCGGCCCTGCTCGAGGTGCGCGGCGAGGTGACCATCGATCACGCCAGCTTCGAGGCGATGAATGCCCGGGCCCGGGCCGAGGAGGCCAAGGTCTTCGCCAACCCCCGCAACGCCGCCGCCGGCAGCCTGCGCCAGCTCGACCCCAGGGTCACCGCCACCCGCCCGTTGACCTTCAGCGCCTACCAGGTGGCACGCATCGAACCGCCCCAGGGGGATGCCACCCACAGCGCGCTGATGGCCCACCTCGGCGACTTCGGCTTTCGCACCAGCCGGGAGCTGGCTGTCGTTACGGGCGCGGCGGGGATCATCGACTACTGTCGGCGCCTCGGCGAGAAGCGCGACGGGCTGGACTACGACATCGACGGCGTGGTGATCAAGGTCGACGACCTGCGCCTGCAGCGCGAACTGGGCTTCGTGGCCCGGGCGCCGCGCTGGGCCATCGCCTTCAAGTTTCCCGCCCAGGAGCAGACCACCCGGCTCAACGACGTGGAGTTCCAGGTGGGACGCACCGGCGCCATCACCCCGGTGGCCCGCCTCGAGCCGGTCTCGGTGGCCGGGGTTACCGTCTCCAACGCCACCCTGCACAATGCCGACGAGATCGCGCGGCTCGGCGTCATGATCGGCGACACCGTGGCCATTCGCCGCGCCGGCGACGTGATTCCCCAGGTGGTGCGGGTAATGAAGGAGCTGCGGCCCTCCGATGCCCGCGAGATCGTCTTTCCCGAGCGCTGCCCGGTGTGCGAGGCCGAGATCGAGCGCCTCGAGGGCGAGGTGGTGGCTCGCTGCTCCGGCGGGCTCTACTGTGCCGCCCAGCGCAAGGAGGCGCTCAAGCATTTCGCCTCGCGCCGTGCGCTGGATATCGACGGGCTCGGAGAGAAGCTGATCGAGGCGCTGGTCGAGCGCGACTGGGTCACCACCCCGGCGGATCTCTTTCGCCTGGAGGCCGAGCGCCTGGCGGAGCTGCCGCGCATGGGGGCGAAGTCCTCGGAGAACCTGGTGGCGGCCCTGGCCAAGGCCCGGGCCACCACCCTGGCGCGTTTCATCTATGCCCTGGGGATCCGCGAGGTGGGCGAGGCGACGGCGGCCAACCTGGCGCGCCACTTCGGCACCCTGGAGGCGCTGATGAGCGCCGAGCAGGCCGATCTCGAGGCAGTGGAGGATGTGGGCCCCATCGTCGCCGCCCACGTGCATACCTTCTTCCGTCAGCCCCACAACCGCGAGACCGTCGACGACCTGATCGCCTGCGGCCTGCGCTGGGAGGAGGAGGCGGTGGGCGAACGGCCGCAGCCGCTGGCCGGCCAGACCTGGGTGCTCACCGGCACCCTGGCGAGCATGACCCGCGACGAGGGCAAGGCGCGGCTGCAGGCGCTGGGCGCCAAGGTGGCCGGCAGCGTCTCCAAGAAGACCGCGGGTCTGGTGGCCGGGGAGGCCGCCGGCAGCAAGCTGGAGAAGGCGATGCAGCTCGGCGTGCCGGTGCTCGACGAGGCGGCCTTCCTCGAGCGGCTGGCCGCCTGGGAGGCCGGCGAACGCGAACGCGCCAGCCACCAGGGTAGCGACGAGGAGGGCGAAGCATGAGCGGACGCTTTATCGAGGTGCCTTACCGCATGCTGCCCGCCGAGACCCTGGAGGCGCTGCTGGAGGCCTTCGTCACCCGCCAGGGCTATGACACCAGCGATACCGGCGAGGGGATGCGCGGCTGGGTGGGGGAGCTCCGGCGCCAGCTCGAGCGCGACGAGCTGATCATCGCCCACGACCTGCAGACCGAGACCACCGAGGTGATGACCCTGGCCCAGTGGCGGGCCTTTGGGCGGGACCTGGCTGATGACGAGGAAGAGGGGTAGGGCCCCCTCCACGAGCCGTTCCTGACGCCTCTCGCTTACTTGCCCTGGATGATGTCGCGAATCAGCCGCCGGCCGGGATGCAGGTGGTCGGCGAGCGGCTGCTCCAGGGGCAGCGGCTCGTCGCAGATCCGCGAGGCGATGAGCTCCGCGCAGAGCGGGGCGCTGGCGAGCCCTCGCGAGCCGTGGGCGCTGCTGATCCAGAGTCCGGCATGGTGGCGCCCGGAGACGTCCGGGACGCGAGTGGCGTCCTTGGCCAGCACGGCGTAGTCCTCCCGCCACGCCTCGGCGTCGGGCACCGGGCCGGCGTAGGGTGACTTGTCTGGGCTCGCCGCCCGCACGCCCACCCGGCCGGTGAGGCGCTCGGGCGCGAGGTCGGCGCCGGCGGCGCGCAGGACCGCCACGAAATCGGGCAGGCCGCGGGCGAGCTCGGCCAGGTTGGCCGCGTGGTCGGCCTCGCGCTCGGTGGGGTCGGTCTCACCGGGGCCGAAGGTGGCGCCGAAATTGAGCACCCCGTCCGCCGCGGGCGGCACATAGCCGCCGGCGCACACCACCCGCTCCAGGGCGGGGGCGCCCTCGGGCAGGGCGAGCTGGCTGACCTGTCCGCGTACCGGCTGCAGCGGCAGGCCGGCGGTCTGGGCGAAGGCGGCGGCCTCGCTGGCCCCGGCGACCACCACCTGGTCGGCCGCGAGGCGCTCGCCGTCGGCCAGGGTCAGCGCCCAGCCGTCGTCCTCCGCCTGCAGGGCCCTGACCTCGCCCTGGCGGAAGCGCACGCCCGGGCTTGCCGCGAGGCGAACGCAGAGCTCCAGGGGGCGGACCCAGGCGGCATTCGGGTAGTCCAGCGCGGGGGCGGTGACCCTGACGCCGGCGACGGCGCTGGCCGCCTCGGCGTCGAGGCCGCGCACCACGCTCTCCGGCAGGGGGTGTCCCGCCAGGAAGCGCGCCTGGCGTGCCTGCTCCTTCTCGCTCAGCGCCAGCTGCAGCACGCCGCTGGGGCGCCACAGGCGCTGGTCCGGGTCGAGCCACGCCAGCCAGCGCCGGCTGTGGAGCAGCCCGGCCAGGTAGACCCGGCTCTGGAGGTTGGTCTCCACGGCCAGCTTGACGTAGAGCGCCCCCTGCAGGTGGGTCTCGCCCAGGGTCGCCCGGTCGAAGCGGTCGATGAGGGTGACCTCGATGCCGCGCCGCGACAGGGCGGCGGCCACGCTGGCGCCGGCGATGCCGGCGCCGATCACCGCCACATGACGCGGCGGCCGAGCCGCAGGCGGCGTGAACCAGGGGGCGCGGGTGCGGCGGGGATCCTCGGGGGGGCTTGTGATATCGCCGGCCAGCATCTCGCGCTTGCGCCCGAACCCCGGCACCTTGCGCCAGGCGAAGCCCGCCGCCGCCAGGCCACGCTTGACCACCCCGGCGCAGGTGAAGGTGGCGAAGGTGGTGCCGGGGCGCGAGCGGGCGGCCATGGCCGCGAACAGCTCGGGCTGCCACATCTGGGGGTTCTTCGCGGGCGCGAAGCCGTCCAGGAACCAGGCGTCGACCCGGCCATCGAGCAGGGCGAGGCGCTCGGCGGCGTCGCCGAAGTGCAGGTCCAGGGTGACCCGCGGGTCGAGCCACAGCCGGTGGACGCCCGCCACCGGCTCGGGCCACTGGGCCAGCAGCGCCTCGGCGCGGTGGGCCAGGTCGGCCCAGCTGGCCCACCGCGCCGAGGCCAGGTCCTCGCGGGAGAGCGGAAACTTCTCGGTGGAGACCAGGTGCAGCCGCGCCTGCGCCGGGGCATGGGCGTCGAAGCAGGCCCAGGCGACCAGCATGTTGAGCCCGGTGCCGAAGCCGGTCTCGCCGATCACGAAGGGCCGGCGCGCCTGCCAGTCGGCGAAGCGCTGCGGCAGCCGGTTGCCGCCGAGGAAGACATGCTCGGTCTCGGCGCGGCCGTCGTGGCGCGAGAAGTAGACGTCGTCGAAGGCGGCGGAGCGGGGGGCCTCCTCGCCGGTGTCATCGCGCTGCCAGTCGAGGCGAGCGGTCTCCAGGGCGGCGAGCGGGGGCAGGCCATCGGGGGCGGCGGTCACGGGAGCTCCATGGCGGGGGTGGTCTCAGGCGAGAGGGCTGGTCACTATCTGATCAATGGCGCCGCGGCGGCGCCCCATGCCGGCTGGGGAAAAGCGTCCGCGGCGTTTCAACAGTCTTATCCACAGCCTCTGTGCAAAACTCGGCTGTGGACAAGGTGCCGTGAAGGGCAGGGGGTCAGGGCATCACCTTCTTGAACGGCTTCACCGTGACCCTGGCGTAGACCCCGGCGATCATGTAGGGGTCGGCGTCGGCCCAGGCCTGGGCCTCCTTGAGGCTCTCGAACTCGGCGACCACCAGGCTGCCGGTGAAGCCCGCCTCGCCCGGGTCCTCGCTGTCGATGGCCGGGTGGGGGCCGACCAGCACCAGACGGCCCTCGTCACGCAGGAGCTCGAGGCGCGCCAGGTGATCCGGGCGGGCGGCCAGGCGCCGTTCCAGGCTGTTGTTCACGTCTTCACTGATGATGGCATAGAGCATGGCAGTGGTTTCCTCGGGTTGGACGGCTGGCGCTGCAGGATGCGCCTGCGATTGACCGCGCAGGGCCTGGCGCGCACCATGGAAAGCCATTCTGACAAAGTCCCCAGCCGGCGTCATGCCAATGTCCCCACTTCCCGCCCGTTTCGAGGGCGACCCCGAACCGCTCGCCATCGACCTGCACATGCACTCCACCGCCTCGGATGGCGCTCTCTCGCCCGAGGCGCTGCTGGCGCTGTGCAAGGCGCGGGGGCTGACCCACGTCGCGCTGACCGACCACGACACCCTGGCCGGGGTGCCAGAGGCCGCGGCGGCGGCGGCGCGGGAGGGGCTCACCCTGATCCCCGGCACCGAGCTCTCCACCCAATGGCGCGGCCACAATATCCACGTGGTGGGGCTGCTGCCGCAGGGCGTGCGCGGCCCCCTGGCCGAGGGGCTGGCGGCCCAGGCCGAGGCGCGCGAGCGGCGGGCGCTCAAGATCGCCGAGCGTCTGGAGAAGCTAGGCCTCGAGAATGCCCTGGCCCGGGCCCGGGAGCAGGCCGGCAGCGAGCGCCCCCTGGGCAGGCCCGACTTCGCCCGGGCGCTGGTGGCGGCGGGCCTGGTGCCCGACGTCGCCACCGCCTTCAAGAAGCACCTGGGCGATGGCAAGGCCGGGGACGTCAAGTCTCACTGGCCGGGGCTCAGCGAGGCGGTGGCCTGGATCGTCGCCGCGGGCGGCGTAGCGGTGCTGGCCCATCCGCTGCGCCACGGCCTGACTCGGCGCAAGCGCGGCCTGTTGCTGGATGCCTTCCGCGAGGCGGGCGGGCAGGCCGCCGAGCTGGTCAGCGGCTTCCAGAACCCCGATGCCACCCGCGACCTGGCCCGCCAGCTCCAGGAGCGCGAGCTCTACGCCTCGCTGGGCAGCGACTTCCACTTTCCCGGCGGCCACCTGGCGCCGGGCAGCATGAGCCCGGTGCCGCGCACGGCCACGCCGCCGGTGTGGACCCACCCCAGGCTCGTCGCCTGCGTCGGCGCGCTATAGTCACACCATCATCCGCATGGCCTTTGCACAGGGAGCGACACCATGAGCCAGTTCTTCCAGCTTCACCCCGACAACCCCCAGAAGCGCCTGATCGACCAGGCCATCCAGATCATCCGCGCCGGCGGGGTGGTGGCCTACCCCACCGACTCGGGCTACGCCCTGGGCTGCCACCTCGGCGACAAGAAGGCCGTCGAGAAGATCAAGCGGCTGCGCTCCCTGGATGACAAGCACAACTTCACCCTGGTCTGCTCCGATCTCTCGGAGATCGGCACCTACGCCAAGGTGGACAACGCCGTCTTCCGGCTGCTCAAGGCCCACACGCCGGGGGCCTATACCTTCATCCTGCATGCCACCACCGAGGTGCCGCGACTGCTGCTGCACCCCAAGCGGCGCTCCATCGGGGTGCGGGTGCCGGACCACGCCATCACCCATGCCCTGCTCGAGGCGCTGGGCGAGCCGCTGATGAGCGTGACGCTGATCCCGCCGGGCGATGAGCTGCCGATGACCGATGCCGAGGAGATCCGCGACCGCTTCGGCGCCCAGCTCGACCTGATCATCGACGGTGGCGCCTGCCACCTGGAGCCCACCAGCGTGGTGGACCTGCGCGACCTGCCGCCGACGATCCTGCGCGAGGGGCGCGGCGACGTCGCCCCCTTCCGCGAGTAATGGCAGCCGCCGCCGGGGCACGCCTCGTCGGAGTGGCGCTCCTGGCGGATCGAGCGGATCACCTGGGCCGAGAAGACCCCGGTGGGCACCACGATGATCGAGTAGCCGGTGAGCATGACCATCACCGAGAGCCCCTGGCCCAGCGGGGTGTCCGACTCGAAGATGATCTGGAAGGCGCGGGTGCGCAGGCCTTCCCCGCCGGGCTTGAACTCGAGATTCATGGCGCTTTTCCTTGAGCCGGTTCGCGAAGGGGCAGGGTCAGGCGAGGGCGTTGTCGGCGGGCAGGCTCCGGGCCAGGCGCACCATGGCCAGGCCGAACGCCGGGGTCAGCCAGACCGGATCGCCAAGCGCCTCGGCCAGCCCTCGCGCCGCGTCGCCGCGGTCGCCTCCGCGGTCGCTGCTGCTCGCCTCGGCCAGCCGCGCGAGGGCCTCCCGGGCCGCCTGGCGCCAGGTGTCATCGTCGCTGTCGGCCAGGGCATCCAGGGCCACCACGGCGCGATGCAGCCAGGCACTGGGCGTGCCCCCCTCGGGCAGCCGCCAGGCGCCGGCCAGCAGGGCGCCACCCCGGGCGGCCTTGCTGGTGTCCGCGGGGTGCAGTGGCACCGCGCCGGCCAGCGCCTCGGCCAGCGACCAGAGGGCCTCGGGCTCGCCCTCCTTGAGCTCGAGCTCCAGTTCGCGGATGGCCACCCGCCGGCCGGCGGCCGCGATCTCTCCCTCGTCCAGGGCCACCTCGATGCGCGCACCTGCGTGATCGATGAGGCGGGTCTCGCGGCGGAAGTCGGTGGTGAAGCGAGGCTCGAGCCGGGCGAGCACCCCGTCGCCCAGCGCGGCCGGCGGCAGCCCGGCCAGGCCCGCCAGGTCGAGCCCCGGCCCGGGGACCTCCCACTCCCACTCGCCGCGGCGCGACAGCCCGCCGCCGCCCGCGCCACGGGTCTTCACCGTCTGCAGCACCCGCCCGTCCAGCCGCCGCAGGCGCAGCGCCATGCGGGCCGCCTCCAGGTCGCCCTGGGGGGTGTCGAAGTAGGTGTTGCCGAGGTGCTGCACCTCGCAGGCGAGGCCCGCCAGCAGGGGGTGGCGGCGCAGCGCCGCGGGGCCCTCCTGGCCCAGGGCGAGCTTCAGCTCTATCTCATGACTCATGGCGGTGCCACCTCGTGTCGATGAATTCTGGATGATTTTTCCATGACGCTGGCAGGGGTGCCCTCTATACTGTCGCCGCCATTTGCCAAGCCGACAGAATCCTATGGTTACCCCCAACCCCTTCTCGGCCATGTTCGGTCGTTCGCCATTTCAGCCGCTGCTGGCGCATATCGTCAAGGCGCAGGAGTGTGCCGACCAGCTGCTGCCCTTCTTCGAGGCCACCCTGGCCGGCGACTGGGAAGAGGCCGCGAGGGTCCGCGAGACCATCACGCGCCTGGAGCACGAGGCCGACGAGCTCAAGACCGAGCTGCGCCTCAACCTGCCCAACACCCTCTTTCTGCCGGTCTCGCGCACCGACCTGCTGGAGCTGATCAGCGTCCAGGACAAGATGGCCAACAAGGTGCGTGACATCACCGGCATCATGCTCGGCCGCACCATGCAGATCCCCGAGCCCCTGGCCGGCGCCATGCGCGACTACATGCGCACCGCGGTGGCCTGCGTGGCCCAGGCCCGGGAGGCCATGGAGGAGCTCGAGGCGCTGCTGGAGTCCGGCTTCGGCCGCAACGTCTCCGACGTGATGCAGCGCCTGATCCGCCAGCTGCACGTGCTCGAGCAGCAGGCCGATGGCCAGCAGGTGGCCATTCGCCGCCAGCTCTTCGAGCTGGAGAGCGAGCTGCCGCCGGTGGACGTGATCTTCCTCTACAAGATCATCGACTGGGTCGGCGAACTCTCCGACCGCGCCGAGCGCGTAGGCAGCCGGTTGCAGATCCTGACGGCTCGCTGAGCCCTTTTCCCCTCCTGCCGGCCCGCCGATCCAGGGCCTGCCACCCACACGCCACTCACGACAAGCCACATAGGAAACCACTCCCTATGTCGATCATCGCGCAGCACGGCGAAATCTTCATCATCCTGGCCTGCCTCTTCGGCTTCTTCATGGCCTGGGGCGTCGGTGCCAACGACGTGGCCAACGCCATGGGCACCTCGGTGGGCTCCAAGGCCATCACCATCAAGCAGGCGATCATCATCGCCGTGATCTTCGAGTTCCTCGGCGCCTGGCTGGCCGGCGGCGAGGTGACGGCCACCATCCGCGGCGGCATCGTCGACCCGGCGCTGCTGGAGGCCAATCCCCAGCTGCTGGTCTACGGCATGCTCTCCGCGCTGCTGGCCGCCGCCATCTGGCTGCTGGTGGCCTCCGCCAAGGGCTGGCCGGTCTCCACCACCCACTCCATCGTCGGCGCCATCGTCGGCTTCGGCGCCGTGGGGCTGGGCATGGAGGCGGTCGCCTGGAACCGGGTCGGCACCATCGCCTCCAGCTGGGTGGTCTCGCCGCTGCTGGCCGGCACCATCGCCTTCGTGCTCTTCAAGTCGGTACAGCACCTGATCTTCGAGTCCCACGACCCCTTCGCCGCCGCCAAGCGCTACGTGCCGGTCTACACCTTCCTGGTCGGCTTCATCGTCGCCATGGTGACCCTGACCAAGGGCCTGACCCATGTCGGCCTCGACCTCAGCTTCGGCCAGAGCTTCCTCTTCTCGTTGCTGATCGGCGCCGTCATCATGGGGACCGGCATCTCCCTGCAACGGCGGATCAAGTACGAGCGGCGCGCCGATGACCACTTCGGCTTCAGCAACGTGGAGCGGGTGTTCGGCGTGCTGATGATCTTCACCGCCTGTGCCATGGCCTTCGCCCACGGCTCCAACGACGTGGCCAACGCCGTCGGCCCGCTGGCCGCGGTGATCAGCGTGGTGCGCAGCGACGGCGTGATCGACAGCGCGGCCCTGGTGCCCTGGTGGGTGCTGATGCTGGGCGGTGGCGGCATCGTCTTCGGCCTGGTCACCTATGGCCACAAGGTGATCGCCACCGTGGGCACCGGCATCACCGAGCTGACCCCCAGCCGTGGCTTCGCCGCCACCCTGGCCGCCGCCACCACCGTGGTGCTGGCTTCGGGCACCGGCCTGCCGATCTCCACGACCCATACCCTGGTGGGGGCGGTGCTGGGAGTGGGCCTGGCCCGCGGCATGGCGGCGCTCAATCTGAGCGTGATCGGCACCATCGTGATGTCCTGGCTGATCACCCTGCCGGCCGGCGCCGGCCTGTCGATCCTGTTCTTCTTTACCTTCAAGGGGATCTTCGGCTAGGCCGCCCCGGCGAGGTGCCCCGAGGCGAGGCCCGCGCAACCGCGCGGGCCTCGTCCTTGTGGCGGTGGTGCCGCGGCTTTCGCGGCTCTGCTATTCTCGATTCTCGCTTCCCCGCATTCATCGCCCCTGGAGAGAGGTTCTTGGAAACACGCTTCCCCTTCGTCGACTGGTTCCGCAACTCGTCGCCCTACATCAACGCCCACCGCGGGCGCACCTTCGTCATCCTGATCGAGGGCGAGGCCATGGCGCGCGGGCGAGGGGAGCAGCTGATCCAGGACCTGGCGCTGCTGCACACGCTGGGCGTGCGCCTGGTGGTGGTGTTCGGCATCCGCCCCCAGGTGCAGCAGGCCCTGGACGAGGCCGGCATCTCGCCCGGCCTGCATCAGGGGCGCTGGATCGCCGACGAGGCGGTGATGGCCTGCATCGAGCGGGTCGCCGCCGAGCAGCGCCTGTGGCTCGAGGCGCGTCTGTCGCTTGGGCTGCCCAACACTCCCATGCACGGCGTCGAGCTCACCGCAGTCTCCGGCAACCTGGTGATGGCCAAGCCGCTGGGGGTGCGCGAGGGGATCGACTTCGACCGCAGCGGCGAGGTGCGCCGGGTGCGCGCCGCGGCCATTCAGGGGCTGCTGGAGCGGGGCTCGCTGGTGGTGCTGCCGCCGCTGGGCTTCTCCAGCACCGGCGAGGTGTTCGACTTGAACGCCTCCGACGTGGCCCAGCACGCCGCCATGGCGCTCGGCGCCGACAAGCTGATCCTGCTCGGCGAGGCCAGCGGCCTGTTCGACCAGAGCGGCCAGATGCAGCGCCAGCTCACCCCGGGCGAGGCCGAGCCGCTGCTCGGTCAGGCGCTGGCCGGCAGCGAGCTGGCTCGCCACCTGGAGGCGGCCTGCCAGGCCGCCCGCCACGGGGTGGCCCGTACCCACCTGCTCTCCTGGCACGACCATGACGCCCTGCTCGGTGAGCTGTTCACCCGCGACGGGGTGGGCACCATGATCACCCAGCATCGCTACGAGCAGCTGCGCCCGGCAGAGCTGGCCGATATCGGCGGCCTGCTCGAGCTGCTCGAGCCCCTCGAGCACCGCGGCATGCTGGTGCCGCGCTCCCGGGAGCGCCTCGAGCACGAGATCGACGACTACCTGGTGATCGAGCGCGACGGCATGATCATCGCCTGTGCCGCCCTGCACACCTTCGACGCCGCCGACATGGGCGAGCTGGCCTGCGTGGCGGTGCATGGCGACTATCGCGGCGGCAGCCGCGGCGAGCTGCTGCTCGCCGAGGTCGAGCGGCGTGCCCGGCGCCTCGGCCTGGCCGCGCTGTTCGCGCTCACCACCCACACCACCCACTGGTTCTTCGAGCACGGCTTCCGCCTGGCCGATATCGACGCGCTGCCGCCGCTCAAGCGCGACACCTACAACCACGCGCGCAAGTCCAAGATCCTGGTCAAGCCGCTCGCCCCCGGGCGCGGCTGAGGCGCCATCTCCCCCTGCCAGACCGCTGGCCGAAAGCCGGGGCGTCGCATTTCTGCGTCGCCTCGGGTTTCGATGTCGCCAGAGGGTGACATCAAAAGCATTTGATTATAAAGGGATATTTTTCTTTGCGAACAAAGCCGTCGCCAACTGGCAACAGAAAAGCGCCCTCCAGGGCCCCCTGAGGGCCCCGCTTCCCTCTCCTGGCCGATTCCCCTCGGTCGCAGCGTTTTTAACTATTTGATTTTTAATATGTATTGTCATTTCTGGCACGTGGATCGCAATAGTCTAGGTGAGCAACGGAAGCGGTTCACTACGGCTCGAACCGCTTTCGATCGCCAAGGGAGTTCGGGCAATCACTGCCCTGTGCGCCCGGCCCCCCAAGGCGATCAGCGTCTGCTCCTAGCGATGTGTGACTCAAGGTTGCGATGAGACGGGTACCGACGCAGTCAAGGACGTGTACCACTTTGGGCAAGGATGCCCTGGCATGGATGCCTCTCCCCCTCGGGGGGGATCGAATCGCGCAGCATCGCCATCGGTCCGGCCGAGGCGGTGGTGCCAGGAACGAAGCAGGGCGGTGGGCCATTCCATGGTACGCCACCCGCATGTGGAGCCAGCCCCTGGCGGCGAAGGGATCCACATGGCTTCGGGGCCTCAGGGCCCACGGAAAGCGTGTCGACTGTACCGGTCAGGCGGTCCTTTGGCCCACTTTCCAAACCCTTCAGTTCCCTGCGTACTTGGGCCGGCTCCGCCGGCCCTTTTTTTTCCCGCCTCGTGCTCGCCGAACCGGCAGCTGGCGGGAAGCGAGCAGGAAGTTTGGTGCCGCGTCGGCTGGCAGAACTCTGGTATCCTACAGGTCAAGAAGATGGCGGTATCTCCTGCTTTTCTGCCCCGATTCATCCTGCAAAGAACGCTGGACATGACTACTCGTGTAACGCGTCGTTGGCGCCCCCGTTCACTGTTTCAGCTCGTGCTGCTCGCCTTTCTCGTGGTGATGCTGCCGCTTGGCGTGCTGATGTTCCAGGCCGGCCAGGCGCTCTCGGAGCTGTCGCGCCTGGCCGATGTCAGTGCCCGCCAGGCGGTGGAGGAGACCCGCCGTGCGCGCACCCAGGGGGCCCTGGCGCTCGAAATGGAGCGCAGCGCCCGCCAGTATGCCGTGGTGGAGCAGGAGAGCCTGCTCGAGATCTATGCCGAGCGCCTCGAGGAGTATCGGGCGATTCTCGCGCACCAGCGCCTGCTGCTCGGCGAGGAGCCCGATGTGGCGGTGCTGGAGCGCCAGCTGGAGGTGCTGGAGCGCCTGCCCGAGCTGCCCCTGGAGGCGTTTCGCGAGCAGCTGGTGCTGTTTCCCCCCTTCGCCGAACGCACCGAGGCGATTCGGCGCGCCACCAACCGCCATATCGACATCCGCATCGAGAGCATCCGCGAGCGCGCCGAGGGGGTGCAGACCCGGCTGTGGCTGCAGACCGCGGCGCTGGTCTCGGCCAGCCTGGTGCTGATGCTGCTCTTCACCTGGCTGATCATCCGCCCGGTGCGCCAGCTCGAGCGGCGCATCCTGGGCATCGGCAGCGGGGCGCCGCGCGAGGTGACACGCTCCGTGCAGGGGCCGGCCGAGCTGGTCCAGCTCGACGAGCGCCTCGACTGGCTCGCCTCGCGGCTGGATGAGCTCGAGGCCGAGAAGCAGCAGTTCCTGCGCCACATGTCCCACGAGCTCAAGACGCCGCTGGCCAGCGTGCGCGAGGGAACGGCGCTGCTCGCCGACGGCGTGGCCGGCGAGCTGACTCCGCGCCAGCTCGAGGTGCTCGGGCTGATCGACGCCAGCGGTGCCGAGCTGCAGCGGCTGATCGAGCAGCTGCTCGACTACAACCTGCTGCAGCACAACCGCCAGGTTGCCCCGGAGCGACTGGACATCACCGTGGTGATCCGGGAGGTGCTGGCCAAGCATCGCCTGGCCCTGTCCAGCAAGGGCATGCGGGTGACCTGCTTCGACGCCCCCCTGGAGTGGTCGCTGGATCGCACCATTACCGCCCGCATCCTCGACAACCTGATCTCCAACGCCATCGCCTACGGGGCGGATGGCGGCGAGCTGGAGATTCGCGCCAAGCGCCTGCGCGACCGGCTGGAGGTGGATGTGGCCAACAGCGGCGACCCCATCGCCGAGGAGGACCGCCACCGGCTGTTCGAGGCCTTCTACCAGGGCCGCGCCCGACGCAAGGGGCCGCTCAAGGGGTCCGGCATCGGCCTCTCGGTGGCCGCCGACTGCGCCCGGCTCCAACATGGCCGGCTCGAGCTGGTCGAGGATGACCGCCTCGCGGTCTGCTTCCGGTTGACCCTGCCGCTCGGGATACCGACCGAGGCGCTTCCCCATTCCCGGATGCCCGCCTTGGAGGCGGGCCACCATGCAAGGAACTGACCCTCATGCGACTACGCCCCCTGCTGGCCTGTGCGAGTGTGCTCTGGCTTGCCGGCTGCGAACTGCTTCCGCAATCGCCCTTTGCCCAGCCGTCCCGGCCCGCGCTCAGTGCGGCGGCGTCGGCGGTCAGCGGCTGCCATGCCGAGGTTCCCGGCTTCGACGACGAGGCGTGCCTGCTGCATGACTGGGTGGCCTTCGGGCTGGTCTCCCAGCGTGGCGACCGTGCCTGGCGCGACGGCATGCTCACCCGGCTCCAGGGGAACGCCAACGAGCGTCGCCTGGCCCGCGCCGTGGCGCTTGCCTGGGGCAACGAGCGCGAGTGGGACCAGGCCTCCGAGCTCTTCAAGGCCGACCTCGCCGCGGCACCGGTGGAGCTGCAGCCGCTGCTGCGCTACTGGCTGAACGAGCTGGAGGGGCGCCGCGCCATGGTCGGCCGCCTGGAGCGTACGCGGGGCGAGCTGGCCGATGCGAAAAGCGCGCCGCGCGGCGCTGGAGGAGGAGAACGCCGACCTGGCCGAGAAGCTCGAGGCGCTCACTGCCATCGAACAGAGCATCAACCTGCGACAGCAGACCGAATGACAGGAGAACGACCGTGAAACACGCGACCTCCCTGCACCTGCAGGCCCACACTCAGGGTGTCCGGATGGCGGGCGGCCTGGCGCCGGGCCCGCGCGGTTCCACCGGCCCGCATATCCTGCTGGTGGATGACGATGTGAGCCTGCTCAAGCTGCTGGGCATGCGCCTGGAGAGCCGCGGCTTCCGGGTCACCACCGCCGAGAGCGGCCGCGAGGCGCTCAGGGTGCTGGAGCTCGATCGCCCCGAGCTGGTGCTCACCGACCTGCGCATGGACGAGATGGACGGCCTGGCGCTGTTCCAGGAGGTGCAGCGCCAGGCACCGGGGCTGCCGGTGATCCTGCTCACCGCCCACGGCTCGATTCCCGATGCGGTCAGTGCCACCCGCCAGGGCGTCTTCAGCTTCCTCACCAAGCCGGTGGACCGCGACGAGCTGTTCGCGGCCATCGACCAGGCCCTGGCCCAGGCGCCTGGCCCCGCCCTCGAAGGGGACGACGCCTGGCGCGCCGAGATCATCACCCGAAGCCCGGTGATGGAGCGCATCCTCGAGCAGGCCCGGATGGTGGCCGGCTCCGACGTCAGCGTGCTGATCACCGGCCCCTCCGGCTCGGGCAAGGAGCTGCTGGCCAACGCCATCCACCGGGTGAGCCGCCGCGCCGACAAGCCCTTCGTGGCGATCAACTGCGGGGCCCTGCCGGAGCAGCTGCTGGAGAGCGAGCTGTTCGGCCATGCCAAGGGGGCCTTCACCGGGGCGGTCAGCGAGCACAACGGTCTGTTCCAGGCCGCCGACGGCGGCACCCTGTTCCTCGACGAGATCGGCGACATGCCGCTGCCGCTGCAGGTGAAGCTGCTGCGCGCCCTCCAGGAGCGCCAGATCCGTCCGCTGGGCTCCACCCAGTCGATCCCCATCGATGTGCGCATCATCTCGGCCACCCACCGCGACCTGGACCGCGCCATGCGCGAGGGGGAGTTCCGCGAGGACCTCTACTACCGCCTCAACGTGGTCAACCTGCGCCTGCCGGCCCTCAAGGAGCGCGCCGAGGACGTGCCGCTGCTGGCCAAGCACCTGGTGGCCAAGGCGGCCGAGCGCCACAAGCCCTTCGTCAAGGGCTTCTCGCCGGAGGCGCTCAACCTGCTGGCCGCCAGCGCCTGGCCGGGCAACGTGCGTCAGCTGGTCAACGTGGTGGAGCAGTGCGTGGCGCTGACCAGCACGGCGATCATCCCGGAGGCCCTGGTCTCCCAGGCGCTGATCGCCGAGGACAGTGCCCTGCCCACCTTCAACGACGCCCGGGCCGCCTTCGAGCGCAGCTACCTGATCAAGGTGCTCAAGATCACCGAGGGCAACGTGACCCAGGCGGCCCGCATCGCCGGACGCAACCGCACCGACTTCTACAAGCTGCTGGGGCGCCACGAGCTGGAGCCCGGGGTCTTCAAGCCGGATCGCTGAGCCCGGCGATCACTCCGGCAGCTGGCGCGTCACCTCCAGCACCAGGCGCCCCTCGCCCAGCCGGGCGGTGAGCGCCTGGCTCGGCGCGGTGTCGGCGGCGCGGCGCACCACCTGGCCCCGCTCATCCTCGAGAATCGCATAGCCGCGCCCCAGCACGGCCAGGGGGCTCACCGCCTGCAGCTCGCGTGCCGCCGCCACCAGCTGCTGGCGGTGGCCCGCCAGCTGACGGGGCATGGCGGCGTGCAGTCGCGCCTGGGCCCGCGAGAGGCGCTCGCCGGCCTCCGTCAGGCGCCGTGCCGGCGCGTGGGCGGACAGGCGGGCCGCCAGCTGCTGCTGGTGACGACGCTCGGCCGCGAGGCACCCGGCCAGGGAGCGGGCCAGCCGACCCTGCAGCCGCGTCAGGGCCTCGCGGCGGCCGCTCAGCACCTCGCCGGGGTGGCGCAGACGGGCACGCAGGTGGTCGAGCCGCTGGCCTTCTCGCTCCAGATGACGCTCGGCGGCCCGGGCCAGGCGAGTCGACAGCGCGTCCAGTCGGCGGGCCAGCTCGCGCTGGTCCGGCACCAGCTGCTCGGCGGCGGCGGAGGGGGTCGGCGCCCGGGCATCGGCGGCGAAGTCGGCCAGGGTCACATCCACCTCGTGGCCCACCGCCGACATCACCGGCAGTCGCGAGTGGAAGATCGCCCGGGCCAGGTGCTCGTCGTTGAAGGCCCACAGGTCCTCCAGGCTGCCGCCGCCGCGGGTGATCAGGATCGCGTCCCGGGTCGGGTCCAGCGCCGCCTGGCGATTGAGCAGCCCCAGCGCCGCGATCATCGCCGGGGCCGCCTCGCACCCCTGGACCGGCACCGGAATCAGGGTGATCTGGGCCAGGGGCCAGCGCGCCGCCAGCACCGCCAGCACGTCGCGGATCGCCGCCCCGGTGGGGGAGGTGAGCACCAGCAGGTGGCGGGGCGGGCAGGGCAGCGGTCGGGCGTTGGCGAACACCCCTTCGGCGGCGAGCCTGGCCTTGAGCGCCTCGAAGGCGGCCAGCAGCTCGCCGACCCCGGCCGCCTGCACGGCCTCGGCGATCAGCTGGTAGTCGCCGCGGGGCTCGAAGATCGACAGCCGGCCGCGCACCCGCACGCGATCACCGTCGCGCATCGGCGCGGCCACGAAGCGGGCGCGGGTGCGAAACAGCGCACAGCGCAGCTGGGCCTGGTCGTCCTTGAGGGTGAAGTAGAGGTGGCCGGAGCTCGGCCGCGACACCCCGGAGAGCTCCCCCTCGACCCACAGCTCGCCGAGGTCCCGCTCCAGGGTCTGGCGGGCGCGGCGGTTCACCTCGCTGACGGAGAGGGCATCGGGGGCGTCGGTAGTGGCGGACATGGATTGGGCTCCTGGGGCGGTGTCATCAGCCTACCACGCCGCCGGTGGCGCGAGCCCCTCCCGGAGACGGCGCCGCCGGGCACGGGGCCCGGCGGCGAACCTGGCGGCGGCGAGCGCCGCGGCGGGTTGAGGGGTGGGGGCGCCTCAGTCGTCGGCGCCCACCGCATCACGGGCGGCTTCCCAGGCCCGCTGAGCATTCTCGCGGGTGGTGTCCCAGGCGCGCTCGGCGCCCTCCTGGGTGGTCTGCCAGGCGCTCTCGGCGCCATCCTGGGTCTGCAGCCAGGCCTCACGGGAGCGCTCCCGGGCCCTGTCCCACCAGTCGTCGCTGTAGACCGGGTAGCCCTCGATCGCCTCGGCGCTGGCCTCGAGCATCACGCGGTGTTCGGTCTCGCCGTCGTCATCGTAATGGGTGATCAGGGTGAACTGGCCCGACTCGACGATGAAGTCGCGCCCGCCGAGTCCCAGCACACTGCCGCTCTCGATTACCAGGGCGGTCACCTGCATCGCCTCGTCGAAGAGGATGTCCTCGACCTCGCCGACGCGCTCGTGGGGGTCGCTGGTCAGGTAGACATCGGCGTCGAGGATGTCCTCGGCGGAGTAGAGGCCCTGGGGCTCGTAGGCCGGCTGGGCCTGGGCGCCCAGGGTGAGGCCGCCGGCCAGGGCGGCGATGGCGAGGGTCGGGGTGGACTTCTTCATGCTCATGGTTCGCTCCTTGATCGTGCCATTTCCTTTGATCGATTCCCGATTCATGGCGTTACGCCCCCGCAGGGGCTGACTCTCACCCTAGCGCAGCCACCGTAATAATGGGTAATGAATGGTTTTCTAATGTTATGTGACCCTCTCGACAGGGCCCCACCCCCCGTGACGTTGCCCGCCTCGGGGCGTTATAATGGTTGATTAACTAACTCACACCCCCCCTTCCCACCAGCTCACTGGGTGTTGCCGATTATGTTACGTATGGCCCAAGAAGCTCTTACGTTCGATGACGTCTTGCTTGTTCCCGGCTATTCCGAGGTCCTGCCCAAGGACGTCAGCCTGCGGACTCGCCTGACCCGCGATCTCTTCCTCAACATTCCCCTGGTCTCCGCGGCCATGGACACCGTGACCGAGGCCCGCCTGGCCATCGCCATGGCCCAGGAAGGCGGCATCGGCATCATCCACAAGAACATGACGATCCCACACCAGGCCGCCGAGGTGCGCAAGGTCAAGAAGCACGAGAGCGTGATCGTCAAGGACCCGGTGACCGTGGGGCCCAAGGCCAAGCTGGCAGACCTGCTGGCCATGGCCCAGGAGCACGGCTTCTCCGGCTTCCCGGTGGTGGAGGGCGAGACCCTGGTGGGCCTGGTCACCGAGCGCGACATGCGCTTCCAGCCCAACCACGGCGACAGCGTCTCCGACATCATGCCCCCCCGCGAGCGCCTGGTCACCGTGCCCGAGGGCACCGGCCTCGACATCATCAAGGCCAAGATGCAGGAGCACCGCGTCGAGAAGATGCTGGTGGTGGATGACCGCTTCCACCTGCGCGGCCTGGTCACCTTCAAGGACATCGAGAAGGCGCGTACCTTCCCCCACGCCGCCAAGGACGCCGACGGCCGCCTGCTGGTCGGCGCCGCGGTGGGCACCGGCCCCGAGACGCCGGATCGCGTCGCCGCCCTGGCCGAGGCCGGCGTCGACGTGATCATCGTCGATACCGCCCACGGCCACTCCAAGGGGGTGATCGACCGGGTGCGCTGGGTGAAGGAGCACTTCCCGCAGATCCAGGTGGTGGGCGGCAACATCGCCACCGCCGCGGCGGCGAAGGACCTGGCCGAGGCCGGCGCCGATGCCGTCAAGGTGGGCATCGGCCCCGGCTCCATCTGCACCACCCGCGTGGTCGCCGGTGTGGGCGTGCCGCAGATCACCGCGGTGGCCAACGTGGCCGCGGCGCTCGAGCCCTACGACATCCCGCTGATCGCCGACGGCGGCGTGCGCTTCTCCGGCGACCTGGCCAAGGCGATCGCCGCCGGCGCCAGCGCGGTGATGGTGGGCGGCCTGCTGGCCGGCACCGAGGAGGCCCCGGGCGAGGTCGAGCTGTTCCAGGGCCGTACCTACAAGGCCTACCGCGGCATGGGCTCCATGGGTGCCATGGCCCAGAGCCAGGGCAGCGCCGATCGCTACTTCCAGGACAAGGACGCCGGCGCCGAGAAGCTGGTGCCGGAGGGCATCGAGGGCCGGGTCCCCTACAAGGGCATGATGAGCGCCATCGTCCACCAGATGATGGGCGGCCTGCGCGCCTCCATGGGCTACACCGGCTGCCGCGACATCCAGGAGATGCGCACCAAGCCGCAGTTCGTGCAGATCACCGGGGCCGGCTTCGCCGAGTCCCACGTGCACGACGTGCAGATCACCAAGGAAGCCCCGAAATATCGGGCGGGCTGAGGACCAGACATGACCGACATTCACGCCCACAAGATCCTGATCCTCGACTTCGGCTCCCAGTACACCCAGCTGATCGCCCGCCGCGTGCGCGAGATCGGCGTCTACTCCGAGATCCGCGCCTTCGACATCACCGAGGCCGAGATCCGCGAGTACGCCCCCAACGGCATCATCCTGGCCGGCGGCCCGGAGTCGGTCACCGAGCTGGGCTCGCCCCGGGCGCCCCAGTGCGTGTTCGAGATGGGTCTGCCGGTGCTGGGCATCTGCTACGGCATGCAGACCATGGCCGAGCAGCTCGGCGGCGCCGTGGAAGGCTCCAACGTCCGCGAATTCGGCTACGCCCAGATCCGCATCGACGAGCCGACCGCGCTGTTCCGCGACATCGCCGACCACATCGACCACGACACAGGCAAGAGCCTGCTCGACGTCTGGATGAGCCACGGCGACAAGGTGGCCCGGGTGCCGGCCGAGTTCACCGTGACCGCCTCTACCCCGAGCTGCCCCATCGCCGCCATGGCCTGGGAGGAGAAGCGCTTCTATGGCGTGCAGTTCCACCCCGAGGTGACCCACACCCTGCAGGGCCAGCGCATTCTCGAGCACTTCGTGGTCGAGATCTGCCAGGCCGAGTGCAACTGGACCCCGGCCCAGATCATCGAGGACCAGATCGAGCGCGTGCGCGCCCAGGTGGGCGACCGCCACGTGCTGCTCGGCCTCTCCGGCGGCGTCGACTCCTCGGTGGTGGCGGCCCTGCTGCACAAGGCGATCGGCGACCAGCTCACCTGCGTCTTCGTCGACAACGGCCTGCTGCGCAAGGCCGAGGGCGACCAGGTGATGGAGACCTTCGCCCGCCACATGGGCGTGAAGGTGATCCGCGTCGACGCCGAGGAGCAGTTCCTCTCGCGGCTCGAGGGCGAGGCGGACCCCGAGGCCAAGCGCAAGATCATCGGCAACACCTTCATCGTCGTCTTCGACGCCGAGGCGGCCAAGATCGAGGGCGTGGACTTCCTGGCCCAGGGCACCATCTACCCGGATGTGATCGAGTCCGCCGCCGCCAAGACCGGCAAGGCGCACGTGATCAAGTCCCACCACAACGTGGGCGGCCTGCCGGAGACCATGAAGCTCAAGCTGGTGGAGCCGCTGCGCGAGCTGTTCAAGGACGAGGTGCGCAAGCTCGGTCTCGAGCTCGGCCTGCCCTACGACATGGTCTACCGCCACCCCTTCCCGGGGCCGGGCCTGGGCGTGCGCATCCTCGGCGAGGTGAAGAAGGAGTACGCGGACATCCTGCGCGAGGCCGACGCCATCTTCATCGAGGAGCTGCACAAGGCGGACTGGTACCACAAGACCAGCCAGGCGTTCGCCGTCTTCCTGCCGGTGAAGTCCGTCGGCGTGGTGGGCGACGCCCGCCGCTATGAGTGGGTCATCGCCCTGCGCGCCGTGGAGACCATCGACTTCATGACCGCCCGCTGGGCCCACCTGCCCTACGAGCTGCTGGAAACGGTCTCCAACCGCATCATCAACGAGATCAGCGGCGTCTCCCGCGTCACCTACGACGTCTCGAGCAAGCCGCCGGCCACCATCGAGTGGGAGTGAACGTCGTATAAGATTTGAAAGTTAGTCATTGTTAATAAATGGCATGCGGTTTAACCGCATGCTATGCTCTATGCATCGATGAATTGATCCGCTTGAGTAATAAAGAAGAAAGTGCGGGGTATGTCAAATTAATGAAATTTATTGATCTTTTCGCAGGGCTTGGTGGTTTTCACCAGGCGTTAAAGCAGCGTGGAGCAGAGTGTGTTTTTGCATCCGAGCTTAATGCGCATCTATCGGGCCTGTACGAAAAGAACTTCGGATTTCAGCCGAGTGGCGATATTCGTGAGGTGAACCTTTCTTCTATCCCAGATCATGATTTCTTGTGCGCTGGTTTTCCCTGTCAGCCGTTCTCTAAGGCTGGAGGTCAAAAGGGACTGGAGTGTCCGCAAGGGGGGAATCTCTTTGACTACGTTGTCGAAATCCTGGAGCTAAAGAAACCGCGTTATTTTATCATAGAGAACGTTCCCAATCTGATTAATCATAATGGCGGAGCGACGTGGAAAACTATATCCTGAATCCGTGAAGCCGGCGCCGACACTTTCCCTATCACCGCCAGCGAGCACTTTTTGATCATTCGCCCCGTGCAAGTTGGCTTTCGCAAGCCCGTTATTGCCAAAACCCACCGTGCTGATCGGTGCTGACGGCCCGTTTTGTCATGCCTTTCCACCCGCCAGGCACGACATATCTGGCGATCGCGTGTCGCCTGGAACTGCTTGTGGATAGAGTGTCGCCGATTGACGGTCAGCATGGCGTTCCTCGTGGATAACGCAGTCGGCTCCGCAGCGTCTTGAGCACCGTCATGCGCCCGATGTCCTGCCCGAAGTCGAGGATGATCTGCCGCGCCTTGTGAATCACGAGCGCCGCACGATGCACCAGCTCTTGTAGCACGGTGCGGATCCGGCGCCGCTTAGCGGGATGGCGCACCGGGCTCAGCTCGCCGGTCATGCCCAGCTGCCCCATCAGCCGCAGGATGTTGTAGGCCAGCTGGGCGAGGTGCAGGATCAGATCGTTGGTGGCGAACTTGCCCGACGGCAGCCGCTCCAGGTCGAGATCGGTCTTGATCTCACTGTGGAATTGCTCGTGGGTGGCATGCGCCTGGTAGCGTTTGATCACCGCCTCCGGCGCCTCGTCCAGGCTGGTCCACCAGCCTTCCAACTCATAGTCCGGTTCGAGCAGCAACTGGCCATCGCGATCGGCGGTGCGCTCTACCAGGCGCATCACGCGTTGGACGACGTATTCGGTCTTGTTGTCGTCGTGGATCGAGACGGTCTGCGGCCACAGCGCCTGGCGCTTGCCAGGACGCAGCTCTTCCCAGTAGTCCGCCGCCACAGCCAACCAGGTATCCTGATCCGCCGTGGCCGAGCCGCGCGGGTTCCATTTGACGACATATAGTCGAGCCGGCGCCCCTCGTCGGCAAAGACCTGGCGTTGCTGTTCGAGAAGCGCCAGGTGCGCCTGGCTGTCGAAGCCGCTGTCCTCGCGTAACAGGATCGGTTGCTTGGTCAGGCCTTGGGCGCGAGGCAGTACCCGCTCCAGGAAGGCGTTGCTCTCCTTCATGGTGTGCTGCTTGCCAGGCCGCAGTTCCAGACCCAGGCACCACCCTTCGTTGCCCAGATAGGCGGCGATCGGGGTGTAGCCATCGACCTTCTGGTAGGTCCGCGAGACGCCTTCCTTCTTCGAGTTGCTGTTGTCCATGACGAAGGTGTCGATGTCCAGGCAGACGTGCGTCGTCTCGGCGGTGATCGGTGCTTCGATCAGTGACAGCAGGGTCGTGGACCAGGTGGCGGTGCGCGCCTGCAGGTCGTTGGCGGCAAGTTTCTCCAGCCGCTGTCGCAACGTCGCCGCGCTCGGCACCTTCTGCAGGGTCAGCAGTTGTTGGAAGGGCTTGTCGCGGCGGAAGTTCTCGACAGCGTCATAGTCGCTCATGCCCAGACACAGCAGGCCCAGGTAGCTCTTGATCACGTCACTGGTGCGCATGCCCAGCGTGGTGGGGAAGCGGCCGTCGATGCTGTCGACGCCAGCGATCTCGAAGCATTGCCCGATGATGGACAGCCCGGCGTGGCTGGTGAGGGTGCGGCGACTGGCGCGGAACTTTATGTTGGGCATGGCACTGTCTGGGTGAATGGCGATAATGGCTATATTGCCATGCAGGTCAGTGGGTTAGAAGTGCTTCCGGGGGCCAGTCTCACGGATTCAGGTATATGTGAAAAGCTGCGAAAAGATTATGATATATCCTTCGCAAAGTTATCTCCGCATATGTTCGGCATTCCGCAAAAGCGCGAGCGTGCTTTTATCGTCGGTGACAGGCTGGGGCTGGATGGTTTCGATTGGAAGATACCGAAAGAATTGCCAGAGACTTCCATTCACTCGATCATCGATGATAACCCTGAAGATGCGCATGTATTGACTGATAACCACATCAACTATCTAGAAGCCTGGCAGGAGTTTGTTTCCGCTTTCCCAAAAGATGAGGAGTTGCCTACATTTCCAATATGGGCGATGGAGTTTGGTGCTGATTACCCGCTTGATGGTCTGACGCCTCATAAGCGCAGTTATGAAGGGCTCGGGGGGTTTAAAGGTGCATTCGGCGAACCGCTTAAAGGTCTTTCTCCTGAAGCGGTTAAAGGTGCCCTTCCCGGTTACGCCAGAACCGAGCTCGATAAATTTCCTGACTGGAAGATAGACTTCATACAGAAAAATCGCAATTTCTATGAGCAACATCAGAAGCTAATTGATGGCTGGGTACATAAGATTAAAGGGTTTCCTCCAAGCTTTCAAAAGCTTGAATGGAACTGCAAAGGCAGTGAACGCAATATCTGGAAACATTTGCTTCAGTTTCGTGCTAGCGGTATACGCGTGAAGAAAGCCGACACAGCCCCGTCTTTAATTGCGATGACTACCAGTCAAGTGCCGGTCATCACATGGCAGAGTCGCTACATGACGATACGTGAATGTAGTCGATTGCAAAGTATGGGTAAACTTGAACATCTGCCAGGCTCAAAGAGTGGAGCATACAAGGCATTTGGCAATGCGGTGAATGTAGATGTGGTTTTACACATCTATGATGCCTTGGTCAATCGAGCGAACCTTCAGGTGTCAGAGACTTTATCAATAGCGGAGGCGTGATGGCAAAGGTCAGCTCTGTTAATATTCGGCCTGGTGTCAATGTTCTATCTGTACTTCCTCATCTGAATTATAAGTCTTGGTTCGCGCTGGCAGAATTTGTTGATAACTCGATTCAGAGTAGCGTCGCTAAAAGGTCGAGGCTCGAAGCCGTAGATGGAGTTGATTATAAGCTCCGCGTCGACATCGAGTTTGATGCCCCAAATAATACGATTGTTGTTAGGGATAATGCTGCTGGAATTTCATCGGAAGATTATCATAGGGCTTTTCGTCCGGCTGAGATACCACCAGATGCGTCAGGTTTGTCTGAGTTTGGTATGGGAATGAAGAGCGCTGCATGTTGGTTTTCTCCGAATTGGAGCGTTCGATCAAGTGCGCTAGGAGAGAGTGAGGAGCGCACAGTAATATTTAATATCGATGAGATCGTTAACGACAGCATAGAAGAGCTAAACGTGTTGTCCATGAAGGTTTCTGAAGATAAGCACTATACAGTGGTTCGGCTTGAAAATATTCGACGATTTCCACGCGAAAAAAAACAATTCAGAAGATTAAAGAGCATCTTTCTAGTATTTATCGAGTCTATATTCGAGAGGGTTTTCTGGTTCTCTATGTTGATGGTCAAAAGCTAGCCTATGAAGCTCCGTCAATCCTAAAGGCACCTAGCTATCGCGACCCCGATGGGGAGGCCGTAGAATGGAAAAAAGAAATCAATATCGATCTCGGTGACGGAAAATCGGCATCAGGATTTGTGGCGATCCGGGAGATAGCCAGCACGCGGTTTGCTGGGCTAGCGCTGTTTCGACGAAAGCGCCTCATCATGGGAAGTGCCGATGAGGCCTATCGGCCTGAAGAAATATTTGGGCGATCAAATACCTATTCCTATCAAAGAATATTTGGGGAAATTCACCTTAAAGGCTTCTTTGTCTCTCACACCAAGGATGGGATCAAGTGGGAAGAGAGCGAAGACGAGTTTCTGCGTAAGCTTAGGAAAGCCTTATCAGAACACGACTTTCCTCTTCTACAGCAGGCACGAGAACACCGCACCAAGGCTAGCGTTAAATCTACGCGAAAAGATGCTGCCATTGCTTTGAGCACGACTGCATCGAGCCTTCAAGGCGCCACGTTGTCGCCGGGAGTATCCAGTAGAGATCCGCATCTCGAACCTGCCGTTGTGGGCGACGGTGCACCACCACGATATGATGCCTTGGCTGATATTGGTAGCTCTGAAAAGGAGCAGGCGCAGTTCAAGCTTCACTTCCGTAGTGAAACATGGATTATCACTATTGAGCTCTCATATGTGGATGATGAGGCCGACTGGCTGACCATTTGCGATCGACCTTCTATCACCGATCCAGAACCTCGGCAGGTCACTGTACGCGTAGCAATGCTTCATCCATTCATGGCGCAGTTCCCGACAATGGATTCGGAGAGTTTTACGGCCATACTTAATATTGCAGCGGCTATGGCGCTTGCCGAAGTGGTTGCTGCTGAGCTTGCAGATAAAAAACCTGCCGCAGTGCGCCGCTACACCAATGAGATTTTGAAGAACCAGATGTCCAAGAGAATAATCAATGACTGAAAAAAAAAGTATTATTAACGTCGCGCTGGCGGCGGCTTCAAACGAGGGGCGGTGGACGCCAGTACAGGGGCGTTCGTTCACAGAAATGCTAAACTCTAATGAAGCGCTATCCTACGAAGAGAGGGATAGGCTCACAGCAGAGACGGCCTCGATTTTAAGTGAATGCGCCGACCCCAAGAAGTTAGAAGGTCAAAATACTGGCTTGGTGATCGGGTATGTTCAAAGCGGAAAGACTCTTTCATTTACCAGCCTTGCAGCGCTAGCGCGTGACAATCAATACCGCCTCATCATCTTGCTGGCAGGCACGACGAATAACTTGGTCGAACAGTCCTATACACGCCTGAAAGATGATCTGGATGTCGAAGGTACGCGAGAGTGGAAGCTGTTTTCTACTCAACAGATGGGTTTTCAGCAAAGCGAGCTTGATCGTGTAAACATGGAGCTTGCAAAGTGGCGGCGGGGGAATTCTCGAGCCCGCACAATCCTGATTGTCTCTATGAAGCAGCACCAACATATCGATAATCTTGTTGCGCTACTTTCGGAGATAGACTTGTCCGATGTGCCGGCGCTTATCATCGATGATGAGGGTGATCAAGCAGGGATAAATACGAAGGCCAAGCAAGACGAGGAGAGTACGACATACTCGCGGATCGTCGGACTCCGGCGTTTATTTCCCCACCATAGCTATCTACTCTATACTGCTACGCCGCAGGCGCCGCTCTTGATCAGCCGGATTGATACACTATCACCTGACTTCGGGCGCGTCCTGACCCCTGGCAGCAATTATGTGGGTGGGCAGGAGTTTTTCGTCGAAGGTGTGGGTAAATACATTGAGCCCATTCCTCCTGGCGATGTGCCGGATAAGAACGACCCGCCTCATAGACCTCCAAAAAGCCTGCTTGCCGCATTACCCCGCCTTATTCATGAGACCGGCCTGAAAACGAAGATAGCGGATGGTATCCTCTTGAAAATTCAGTGTGTTCCGCCAAGAACCTGATCCAAGGGAGCCATCCGCTATGGGTGAAAGCCTATCCACCTGGACGCCCTCGTGCAACGGCTCTGTCCGTGTCGAGCTGAGCGGCCACCGCACCACCAGCGACAGCGGCGCTTTGTTGCTGCGTGAAGCCCTCGACAACAGCGGCGTGATTGAGGCGCTCGAAGACAACCTGGTCGATCCGGTCACCCGCTGCGTATCCGCCACTCCCTGGCCAGTCAGCTACGCACCCTGGTGCTGCAGCGCGCGATGGGCTGGATCGATCTCAGCGATACCGACACGCTGCGCCGTGACCCGCTCTGGCAGTTGGCCTGTAGCGACGCGCGCGGGACGACGCCATTGGCGCAGGACCGGCCGTCTCAAGCCACGCTGTCGCGGCTGCTGACCTGCCTCGGCCGCAACGACAACATCGATGCCGTGCACGAAGGCCTGCTGCGGCTGGTGCTCTGGCGCCTGACCTCGCTGAAGAACGGCGAGCGCCCCAAGCAGCTGACGCTGGACATCGACGGCCTGCCGATCGAGGTCCACGGTCACCAAGGTGGCTCGGCCTACCATGGCCTTTACGGTACCCGCATCTACTCGCCGCTGGTCGCCTCGCTGGCCGAAACAGGCGACATGGTCGGTGGCCTGCTACGCGAGGGCAACGCCGGCCCGGCTGAGAATGCCGATACATGGATCCCCCATCTGGACGCGCGGCTCAACGAGAGCACTGGCGCCCAGGTTCGGGTGCGCATCGATGCCGGATTCACCGACAACGACACGCTGGAGGCGCTGGAAGAGCGCGACATCGAGTATCTGGGCCGGTTACGCAGCCACAAGGGCCTGCAAAAATTGGCGGCGCCCTACCTGAAGCGGCCCCGCGGCCGACCGCCTGAACAGCCTCGAGAATGGTGCCATGACCTTGAGTACCAAGCCGGTTCCTGGCCGGCACCACGGCGCGTCGTGCTGGTCGTGCAGGAGCGCCCCGATGACCTGCTGCTGCATGCCTTCTTCCTGGTCACCAACCTCAGCAAGTTCGACTGGCCGCCAGAGAAGGTCCTAGCACTCTATCGCAAGCGCGGCAGCGCCGAGGCGCACATGGGCGAAGTGAAGTCGGCGCTCGACGTGCACCTCTCGTCGACCGATCGCGGCGCCTCCACCGTTCAGGACGTGATGGCGCGCAACGAGGTGAGCTTGCTGCTCAGTCTCTCTCTACGCCTACCAGGTCCTGCATGGCCTGCGCTGCCTCCTGGAGCGGCAAACCCGACAAGGCTGGAGCCTGAGCCGGATGCGCGAGCAGGTGCTCAAGGTCGCCGCCACGCTGAGGCTGCACGCTCGGCGAATCACCGTTCATCTGGGTGCCGCCGCCGACAAGTGGTGGCCGACGCTGCTGAAGGGGCTACCGAAGCTGACCGCACTGAGCTGACGCTCCTGCGAGACCACCACAGCATCAGAAAGCGAGCGACCGGAGCGGCGGTCGGCGATCACGGCTGCTTGGACGGCCGCCATTGATTCCAAAGAGCTATAAGTAAGTAGGAAAAGGGCTGCGTTCTGGCATTACTCAACAGCCACTCGCGCTGAAGAGGCGAATCCTGATAAGCAATGCCAACAGCCAGTACCTTCAGACCGCTCAATCAGCGCCCTCGTGAATAAGGCGGGATTACGGGACTATTTTATAGGCGTTGCCATCGGACTGCTAGAAGAGGATGACCATAAAGGGCGTAATCGCTCGATGATGATCCACCCCGCTGTGCCTAAGGATGAACATCTGATGTTCGCACGATGGGTTAAACAGACGAAACAGAACTGGTCGATCATCCTTCAGGATGAACGCCACGAAAGTTATTCCGAGCTGGTTGAAGAGTTCAAGGGGTCTGCTCTAGAGATTTTTAAAACTTACGTCACAAATTATACATTTGATGACGTGCTTTCGGTGTTGTTCGATGCCGTTGAGGAAACGGCGGTTGTCGAACTCAATACCCGTGAGAAGAATCGGATTCCTAGCGTTGACTGGAAGGGTGAATATAGCTGGATTCTGGTTGGTGGTATTGGGCTGGATCGTGGATTTACGGTCGAAGGGCTTACTGTAAGCTATATGCCGCGTTCGACTGGCGTAGGTAACGCCGACAATATTCAACAGCGAGCACGGTTCTTCGGGTACAAAAAAGGCTATCTTGGCCTGTGCAGAATTTATCTAACATCAGAGAATATTGATGCGTTCACTGACTATGTGACACATGAGGAGTCCATTCGCCGATCAATTCGCCACCATCTTGAGGGCGGAAAAACCTTAAAGGAATGGCGCCGAACCTATTTTCTTGATCAAAGCCTCAAGCCCACACGAAGTTCCGTCATACTTTTGGAAATGTATCAGTCAAAGGGGCGTGGTGGCTGGATTATTCCCGACCATCCTTTCGAGGACTCGGAGATTGTTTCAGAAAACCGAGAAGTAGTAGACGATATCATCGCCAGCTTTGAATTGGGAAGCTATTCTGAAGAGGGCTGGAATGCTAAGCAGGTAGTGCCGAAATTTAGCGGCGGTATCAGACTGGCTGACCTGCTCCAGAAGATAGGCCAGCTTCGCTACAAGTGGCCTGACGACAATTTACAGCATTCGGCCCTCATGCTCGGCCTTGAGCGTTTAGCAAGCGAAGAGCCAGATATGCAGTGCTGTTTTTACGCCCTGTCTGGGCCGTGGTCTGGTGTCGATGCTGTCCGTACCCTTAGTGATAAGGTGCCGCCAAAAATCAAGAACCTGTTCCAGGGCAAGAACGCCAAAACGAACTACCCCGGTGCCAGAGCACTGGTTTCTGAAGAGACGATAACCTTTCAAGTTCACCGTTACGATGTTCAAGCATCGGATAAAAAGCGGACGATCATGGACGTGCCAATACTTGCCGTTTATGTTCCCGATCATCTAATGGAGCGGGTTTGGGTCGAGAGGCAGGTCTGACATGTTCTTCGAATTCTACGAAAGTCTGGTGAGTGAATTCCCTGATGGCTGCGACCAGCTGCTCGGGCAACCTTTGGCGGCAGATAATTCGTTGTGGCTATCGGTGGATGGCGATACGTGCCCATCCTTGCTTTTTAGTGTGCGGAGGGACGCTCCCCGAAGCGATATTGAACTTCGCTCAATCTCCATACGTTTCTCACGCGATTGCGTCATAGAGGATGCCAGTGGGGTTGGGGCATCAGGGATATATACGATTGTGCGCTTGAACGAAAATGATCCGGATATTATCCGAATGTTTCTCAGGGTTTTTGAGGAAAGCTTTCGGGTGCGGGGGAGGTATTATACAAATAAGGAAATTTCTATAAGAATTCTTGAGCTTGCTGACCTTTTCGAGAAAGTCGAGGGTTCCATCGGTGATGTTGTCGGCTTGTGGGGCGAGTTATATATACTCTCCCGTTCAAGTAACTTGGCTGCCGCCGTTCATAGCTGGTGCTGCCACAAGAAGGCAAAGTATGATTACGTGGCTGACGGTTTTGTTCTGGAAGCCAAGACGACCGTGCGTTCCAAGCGTAAGCATCGGTTTTCCCTCGAGCAGCTTCGTCCTGCTGGTGGTTTTAGCGTATATGTAGCATCCCTTGCAGTCGTAGAGGTAAATTCCGGAAAATCCGCATCGGAGTTCATGGATGAACTGTGCATCAAGATTTCCGATGACGAGCTACGTGCTCGGTTCTTGGCGCAGTGCCTTGTCAAAGGCGGTCGGGACATCTATCGGAATAGTCTAAAATTAAGCGCTTTTCCCGACCAGACGTCTTTAGTCATGTTTAGTTCTTTAAATATACCTGTTCCAGAAGTTGGCCAGGCATTGCCAATCGAAAATGTGCGGTTTGATGTCGATCTGACTGGTATTGCTCCTATTTCAAGTCGTGAAATGGATGAAGTTCTCGAGTTTGGGAAGAGGTGAGCTGTTTCTACGAAAGTTGCGAGGTCTTTCAGGGGTAGACTCTCAGCCTTTTAGTATGTGAATCAGCCATGATAAAGACTGTCGGCTGCAAGAGGCCCTAGCCGTGACGACAACCATATGTACAGTGATGGTATTCGCCTGACACATGCCCCCGTGGGCTCCCTATAGTTAAGCAGTGTTTTCTGCCGTTTTCCTGGGTTCCTTCTTCGTCGCTTTGGGGAGCCCTTTCTTGAACACGGCATAGGGCGTCGAGCCCTTCATGTTGCGGCCCTGATGCGGCCGTTTCGTGTTGTAGGTGACCAGATAGTCGTTCAGGTCCTGCTGCATCTCTTCCAGGGCCTCGTACCACTTGGTGCGTCCCTGGATGCGGAAGTGCTCGTCCAGCAAGGTGCGGTGCAGCCGTTCGACGAAGCCGTTGCTCTGCGGCCGTCGCACCTTGGTGGTGCGGTGCTCGATCTCTTCGAGCTGAAGGAACAGCTCATACGGATGCTGATCCTTACGGCCGCAGAATTCTCGGCCGTTGTCGCTGAGTACCGTGCTGACCTTGGCGTTGTGAGCCTCGAAGAAGGGCAGCACGTCATTATTGAGTACATGCACGGCCGTAATGGGCAGTTTGCTGGTGTAGAGGCGGCCCCAGGCGTAGCGGCTGAAGCAGTCGATGACGGACTGCAGATAGACCTTGCCAACCCCCTTGAGGGTACCGACGAAGAAGGTATCGACAGCGACCAGTTCGCCGGTGTGGTGGACTTCGATATGCCGCTCGCGGAACTCAGGGCTGAACCGCTCCAGGTGGCGAACTTGTTCTTCGGTCAGCTCGATTTTCTGCTCGCGCATGGCCCTCTCGAGCCGCAGGAGGCGCTCATGCCGGGTCAGCAAGTCATGGCGTCCCCATACGCCTCTGACGCCCGTAGAGCTGACCTGAATGCCACGTAGCGCCAGTTCTTGAGCGACGCGGACAGGACCGTGGGTGGGGAAGGCCAGGCTGTGCTCGAGAATGGCCGTTTCGATTTCTTCGCTGACGCGGTTGGGGTGTGGTCCCCGCGGCCCGGGGAGCTTGTCGACGAGCCCCTCGGAGCCGAAGGTTTGATAGTTGCGACGGATCTCATAGAACTGCTGCCGGGAGTAGCCCATGACCTTGCAGGCCTTGCTGACATTCTGCAGATCCTTGGCCAGTTCTAGGAGACTGAGCTTGCGACGTGCTACCTTTTCTTCGGTGGTCATAGTCGTTTCCTCATGGTGTTACAGCCGAGCGTCAGACACTCGTTCTATAACCCACGGGGGGCACTATGACCACTTTGCTTTTCAGCGGCCGACTGTCAGGTGAATACCGTCACACTTCAAACCATATCCTGCCATTCACCCCAACGCTTTCGGCGATGTTCTGGCTATCTAGTTGGTCATCATCGTAGCTTTCCTCGAGGCGCCCGACCCTGAACAGGTGAACTACATATCGTGAGGGTGAGAAGAAACCACGGGATCATTACACCATGCTGATGCACGGCATGGATTGACAGCGTCGCGCGCTCGGGCATCAATGGACTCGACCCCCGCCGGGGGCTACCGGGAGAGGCGGCGATGGAACAGCATGATCAGGATGCACGACATGGACCGAGGCTGCAGCACGACGAGCTGCCCAAGGAGCACGAGGACCCGCTGATCCGGCGGCTGCATCTCATCATCCGCCAGGCGATCAAGGTGCTGGCGGTGCTGATGGTGCTGGTGATCATCTGGGGCGTCCTGGATGTCATCTATGTGCTCTACACCAAGTTCATCTCGCCGCCGGTGCTGCTGTTCGAGGTCAGCGACATCTTCGTGATCTTCGGCGCCTTCATGGTGGTGCTGATCGCGGTCGAGATCTTCATCAACATCCGCCTCTACCTGGGCACCAATATCCTGCCCATCCGCCTGGTGGTGGCCACGGCGCTGATGGCGATCGCCCGGAAGGTGATCATCCTGGATATCGCCACCGTGACGGCGATGGAAATGCTCGCCATCGCCGCCGTGGTGCTGGCGCTGGGGGTGACCCACTGGCTGGTGGGCAAGCCGGACTAGAACCTGAAGCCAGGCGTGGACGATCACCGCCAGCCCATCAGCCAGGTGGCGTCGTCCTTCAGGTCCTGCCAGGGCAGGGTGGTCTCGCGGCGGGTGTAGACGGCCTCGAGGACCACCGCGACCACGTTCTCCTCCTCGTCGCGCTCCAGCGCCGTCACCAGGAAGTGCTTCTCCTTGTTCCGTGGCTTCGCCGCGGTCCACTTGCTGTGGTGCAGCTTCTCGGGGTTGATGGCGTTCATGGCGTCGCTCCTTGGTTGCCGCCGTGGGACGCGGGTCAGAGCCGCACCAGCATCTTGCCGGTATTGGCCCCCTCGAACAGCGCCAGGAAGGCATCCGGCGTGCGCTCGAGGCCCTCTTCGATGGTCTCCGCGTAGTCGATCTCGCCGTTGGCGACCAGCGGGCCGACCTCCTCGAGGAAACGGGGGTAGTCGGCCCAGTGGTCGAAGATGATGAAGCCCTGCATGCGCAGGCGCTTGATCAGTACCATGGCGAGGTTGCTCGGCCCCGGGGCCGGTTCCTGGGCGTTGTAGCGGGTGATCATCCCGCACACGGCGATGCGCCCGCCGGTGCGCAGCGTGTTGAGCGCCGCTTCCAGGCAGGTGCCGCCCACGTTCTCGTAGTAGATATCGAAACCCTCGGGGCAGGCCGCCTGGAGCGCCTCGGTGAGCTGCCCCGCGTCGCGGTCCCGGTAGCTCACCGCCTGGATGCCGTGGGACTCCAGCCAGGCGAGCTTCTCGGGCGAGCCGGCGATGCCGACCACGGTGCCACCGCGGGCCTTGGCCAGCTGCACGGCCAGCGAGCCCACCGCGCCGCTGGCGGCGCTGACCAGCACGTTGTCGCCCGCCAGCATCTCGGCGATCCGGTTCAGGCCCGTCCAGGCGGTCATGCCGGGCATGCCCAGCACGCCGAGGTAGGCCTGCTCGGGCACATCGATGCCCGGCAGGGGCTCCACCTGGTCGCCCGGCAGCTGGGCGATGTCCCGCCAGCCGGCCATGTGGCGGACCCGGTCGCCCACGCTCAGGCGCGCGTCCCGGGATTCGATCACCTCACCCACCGCGGCGCCCTCCAGCGGGTCACCGAGCACGAAGGGGTCGATGTAGGTCTTGACGCCGCTCATGCGGCCGCGCATGTAGGGGTCCACCGATAGCCAGGTGTTGCGAATCCGCACCTCGCCCTCGGCCAGGGCGGGCAGCTCGGTCTCGCGGAGCTCGAACAGCTCGCGCCCCGGCGTCCCCTGGGGGAAGTCGTTGATGGTGAAGTAGCGTGATTGCATGGTGTCCTTCCTTCACGTGGCGGGGAGTGGGCCAGTCTAAACTAGGGAGAGGTGCCCGGGTCAATCTCGCCCGGGCCACGCTGTCGGTCGATGCTGGTGCTCCCGCTCTCCGACGCAAGGGCGCCCCTCGGGGCAAGGCATTCTCCCGAGGGGCGACTTCATGCAGGTAAAGGGTGCAGCGCCAAGCAGGCCGCTGGGGGCGTCAGCCCAGGTAGGCCGCTACGGCTTCGAAGGCGGTGCGTTGCCATTGTGATTGGCGATACCAGAACGCCAGGACTTCGGTGTCGAGGGTAGGTGAAGTGTAATCATTCATGATAGCTGTCCTCCTGAGTGGGACACCTATCACCATAGCTCCTTCCTTGCTGCATTGCAGCATGAGGCGTTATGTCTGATGCCTGCCTTTCCGCCCGCATGGGCAGGACGGGCTACCCGAGGCCGCGGCTCAGCACGTCGTCGGCCACGGCGCGGGAGGCCTGGGCAAACTCGATGCGTGCCGCGCCCAGCGCGCTGAGGTCGCGGGAGTCGCTGTCGCGCTCCAGGCGGTCGAGCAGCGCCTTGGCCTGGGCCAGGCGGCGGGCGAGGGCGGTATCGAAGACCAGGCAGGCGTCGGGAACCTCGGGGTCGGCGAGCGGCTGGTCGATCAGTTCGGAGGACAGTGACGGGGGACAGGGTATGGCGTCCATGGACAGCATCCTGAGCACGGTAGACCCGGGGTGGCCGGGGAAAGGCGAATGCCTTTGATCATATCCATAGTGCCGATTGGCCGGCGCTGTCAATCCTTGCCGTGAGGCCGGCGTCGTCGAGTGGCGTTGCCGTCTGGGGGCGTCGGGGTGGGAGGCGGTTGCAGGGCTCGCGCGCGGAGACCATGCTGGGGCGATGGCAGTCGGGCCAGTCTGGGAGCGTGTCATGGGAGTGAAGGGATTTGCCGGGGGCTTGATCGCGCTGGGCGTGGTGCTGGGGCTATACGGCTGGCGGGCCTGGAACCCGGTCGCCTTCGTGGGGCTGGCCCTGGCCGTGGTGGGGGCGGTGGTGCTGGCCACCTGGCGTCGCGGCCCTGGCGAGGGGACCTGACAAGCTGCCTCATTGGGCTTATGATGGTCCGAGTCGACAGTCCTTCCCCCCTTCGGGGGTGGAGGGCTGTTTTTATTGGATGGCCCAAGGCTTTCTCTCTGCGTTGACGGGTTATCAGGAGGTCGTATGTCACCCCGCCCCCCCATCATCATCAATCGCCTCGATGCCGAGCGCCTGCAGCGCCTGATCGACGAGGCCAGCGACAAGGATCTGTTCGTTGCCGAGGCCCTCGAGGAGGAGCTCGAGCGCGGTGAGGTCGTCGATCCCGAGGAGATCCCCGAGGACGTGGTCAGCATGAACAGTCGGATCCAGTTCACCGACCTGACCCGCAACCGCCAGATGATCCGCACCCTGGTCTACCCCCACGCCCTGGCCACCACGGAAGATGGCATCTCGGTCATGGCGCCGGTGGGTGCCGGGCTGATCGGGCTGCGCATCGGCGATGTGATCGACTGGCCGCTGCCGGATGGTCACGAGGTACAGCTGCGCGTCGATGCCATCTTCTGGCAGCCGGAGCGCGAGAAGCAGTTCCACCGCTGAGAGGCCGCCTTCCACCATGCCGTTTTCCCTCTGGCTCTCCCTGGCGGCGGTCTGCGCCATGGGCGCCATGTCGCCGGGCCCCAGCCTGGCCCTGGTGCTGCGCCATACGCTGGGCGGCGGTCGCGCTCCGGGGGTGGTGGCGGGGCTCTCCCATGCGCTGGGCGTGGGTCTCTATGCACTGCTGACGGTGTGGGGGCTCGGCGCGCTGATCGTGCGTCAGCCGGCGCTGTTCCAGGTGATCACCTGGGCCGGCGCGGCCTACCTGGCCTGGCTCGGCCTCAAGGCCCTGCGTGCCGGTCGCGCCGGCCCGCTGGAAGCCGGGGCGGTGCCCACCACCCGGCGCCAGGCGGCCCGGGAGGGCATGCTGGTCGCGCTCGGCAACCCCAAGCTGATCCTCTTCTTCATCGCCCTGCTCAGCCAGTTCGTGACCCCGGACATGAGCCTGGCGGCCAAGGCGGTGATCGTGCTGACGGCCATGATCATCGACGGCGCCTGGTACGTGATGGTGGCGGTGGGGCTCTCCCACTCCCGGGTGCTGCCCTGGCTGCAGGCGCGCTCCCACTGGGTCAATCGCATCACCGGGGTGCTGCTGCTGGCCCTGGCCCTGCGCGTGGTGGCCGGGCCGCTGGCGTAGGCAACGTTGATGCCGGTCATCATACCTGTCGTGTGACTTTCATCAGGCGGTGTTACGCTCTGGTTACTTGCTGACCGGAATCCCGCCGATGTACGACTCCTCGCCTGCACCACTCGCGCTGGTCCTGGAGGCCGACCCGGACGTCGCCGCCGTGCTTTCCCTGCAGTTCGAGGTACTGGGTCTGGAGACCCGCTACTTCCAGCAGTCGACCGCGCTCCTCGCGGCGGTGGCCGCGCGGCCGCCGCGCCTGGTGGTGCTGGGGCTGGAGTTCGGCAGCGAGGACGGTTTCGCCCTGCTGCGCCACCTGGCGGCGACCGGCTACCGCGACTGGGTGCTGCTGCTCTCCGGGGTCGAGCGCAAGATCGCGCGGATCGCCGAGCGGGTGGGACATACCCTCGGCCTGCAGATGCTGGGCTGCCTCGACAAGCCGATGCGACTCTCCGAGCTGCGCCGCTGTCTGGACAACCTGAGGGTGGGCTGTCGGGCACCGCTCGAGGCCCGAGGCGAGCCGCTGTTCAGCGCCGACGATCTCGAGCAGGCCCTCCTCCGGGACGAGCTCACCCTTCACTACCAGCCCCAGTTCGAGCTCGCCACCGGCCGGCTCAGCGGGGTCGAGGCGCTGGTGCGCTGGGCCCATCCCGCCCTTGGCCTGATCGGCCCGGCCAGCTTCCTGCCCCTGCTCTCCCTGGACCAGGGCAAGCGCCTGACGCGCCACGTGCTGGCGCGGGCCCAGGCCGATGCGGCCGTCTGGCTGCGCGAGGGCGTCTCGGCATCGGTCTCGGTCAACGTGACCGCCGATGACCTGATGTGCCCGGACCTGCTGGAGCTGGCCTGCCTGCGCTCCCCCGAGGACCCGCCCCTGGTGCTCGAGATCACCGAGACCGCCGCCATGCAGGATGAACTGCTGGGCAGCGAGGTGGCGGCGCGGCTCTGCCTGGGGGGGCTTGAGGTATCGGTGGATGACTTCGGCATCGGCTTCTCGTCACTGGCGCGGCTGCAGATGCTGCCGATCAGCGAACTCAAGGTGGATCGCAGCTTCGTGCAGCATCTCCAGGAGGAAACCCAGGACGCGGCCATCGTCGAGGCGGTGGCCCTGCTGGGTCGACGCCTGGGCATCCGGGTGGTGGCCGAGGGGGTCGAGGATCCGGCCAGCCTGGCGCTCCTCGATCGCTTCGGCTGCACCCACGTGCAGGGCTACGGGCTGGCCCGGCCGATGCCGGCCGAGGCGATCCTCGAGGTGGGATCGACTCAGGACTCGATGCGTGCCAGCAGTGCCGTGCAGGGCGAGCCGCTGGGCAGCACGCCGTAGGCGGGGCTGGCCTCGTCGCCCAGCCGGGTGGCGCAGAAGGCGTCGGCCACCTCGCTCGGCGCGTGCTGCACCAGCAGTGCCGCCTGCAGGCACTGGGCCAGGCGCTGGGTGAGCCAGCGGGCGCGGGGTTCCAGCCCCTCGGCGGGCTCGGCCAGCAGCCGCTCCAGCTCGGCCAGGGCGGCGTCCAGCCGGCGGTTCTCGCCCCGGGCGGGCGCCATCGCCTGCCAGCAGGCGGCCAGCGCCTCGGGGTGGCGGCGCAGCACCCGCAGCACGTCCAGGCAGATCACGTTTCCCGAGCCCTCCCAGATCGAGTTGACCGGCGCCTCGCGGTAGAGCCGCGCCAGCGGCGACTCCTCCACGTAGCCGATGCCGCCCAGGCACTCCATGGCCTCGGCCATGAAGCCGGGGCCGCGCTTGTTGTGCCAGTACTTGGCCAGCGCGGGCAGCAGACGGGCCAGGGCGCGTTCGTTCTCGTCGCCCCGGGCGGCGCCGTCGAAGGCCCGGGCGGCACGCATCACCAGGGCGAGGCACGCCTCCACCTCCAGCGCCAGGTCGGCCACCACCGCCTGCATCAGCGGCTGCTCGGCCAGCGCCCGGCCGAAGGCGTGGCGCTCGCGCACGTGGTGCCAGGCCACCCGCAGCGCCTGGCGCATCATGCCGACCGGCGCGGTGGCGGCGTCGAGGCGGGTCTGCTGGACCATCTCGAGGAGGGTGGCGATGCCGCGCCCCGGCGCGCCGATGGGCTCGGCCCAGGCGCCGCGGTACTCGATCTCCGCCGAGGCGTTGGCGCGGTTGCCGCACTTCTCCTTGAGCCGCTGCAGCTCGATGGCATTGCGCTCCCCGTCGGGGGTGAAGCGCGGCACCAGGAAGCAGCCGAGCCCCTCGTCGGTGCGGGCCAGGGTCAGGAAGGCGTCGGACATCGGCGCGCTGCAGAACCACTTGTGACCGGTGAGCCGCCAGCCGTCGTCGCTGGGCTCGGCGTGCGTGGCGGCGAGGGATTCGGCTCGCGTGGCCGCGAGGGGGTCGGCTCGCGTGGATGTGGCGCGCAGATCGCTGCCGCCCTGCTTCTCGGTCATCGCCATGCCGAAGGTGAGCCCGCTCTTCTCGGTGGCCGGTAGGGGGCGCGGGTCGTAGTCCCAGGCCAGCAGCCCCGGCGCCCAGCGCGCCTGTGCCCGGGAGGAGTGGCGCAGCACCGGCATGGCCGCATGGGTCATGGTCACCGGACAGCAGAACCCCGGCTCGGCCTGGGTCAGCAGGTAGAGGGCCGCCACGTGGGCCTGGTGGCCGCCGCGGCCCTCCTCCTGCCAGGCCACGGCGTGCCAGCCGCGGTCGATGGCCAGGTGCATCAGCTCGTGGTAGGCGGGGTGGTAGCTGACCTCGTCGAGGCGTCGCCCATGGCGGTCGAAGAGCCGCAGCGTCGGCGGGTGGCGGTCGGCGGCCTCGCCGAGCGCCTGGCGCGGGCTGGTTGGTCACCCGATGGGTGGCCAGCCGGGTGCGGGGAGCGTGGTCGGACATGGCACACCTCCAGTATCGAAGGGGTGTCCTGAGCATGGTGGGCCCGCGGGGCCCGGTCAACGTGACGCCGCGGCGCCGACTGGGTAGGCTTGAGGCATTTCCCCGGGAGATGCCCATGACCGACGCCCTTCGCGACGAGCCGCTGCCGACGCCGCACGTCGCCCGCGAGCGCATCCAGCTGGTGGATGCCCGTAATCGCCCCTGCGGCAGCGCCTGGCGCGCCCAGATGCGGCGCTTCCGCTTCTGGCACCGGGCCACCTACATCGTGGTGCGCAACGCCCGCGGCGAGATCTGCGTGCAGCGCCGGACCCTCACCAAGGAGGTCTTCCCCGGCGGACTCGACCTGGCCGCCGGCGGCGTGGTGGGCGCCGGCGAGGCCGAACACCTGGCGGCGCGCCGTGAGCTGGCCGAGGAGCTGGGCATCCGCGGCGTGCCGCTGCGCCCGGCCGGTGGCTTCATCCACGCCGAGGGAGGCCACCATATCTTCGGCAGCCTGTTCCTGGTCGATCACGACGGCCCGCTGGCGCTGCAGGCGGAGGAGGTGGCCGAGGTCTTCTGGCGGCCGCCCGCCGAGGCCCTTGCGCTGCCCGGGGTCACCCCGGACACCCGCCAGGCGCTGCAGGTGCTGCTCGAGACCGGCCTGCTGGAGCCCGCACCATGAACCGCCCGGCTCGGCTGGGCGAGCTGGAGGCCGTGGTGGCAGCGCTGGAGGGGGTGGTGCTCGGCAAGTCCCGGGAGGTGCGCCTGGCGCTGTGCTGCCTGCTGTGCCGCGGCCACCTGCTGATCGAGGACCTGCCGGGGCTCGGCAAGACCACCCTGGCCCAGTCCCTGGCGCGGGTCACCGGGCTCGACATGCAGCGCCTGCAGTTCACCAGCGACCTGCTGCCCGCCGACGTGCTGGGGGTCTCGGTGTTCGACCCCCGGGAGGCGCGCTTCACCTTCCACCCCGGGCCGATCTTCCACGGCCTGGTGCTGGCCGACGAGATCAACCGCGCCACCCCCAAGACCCAGAGCGCCCTGCTCGAGGCCATGGAGGAGGGGCGGGTGACCGTGGAGGGGGAGACCCGGGCGCTGCCCGATCCCTTCTTCGTGATCGCCACCCAGAATCCCCAGGAGCAGGCGGGCACCTTCGCCCTGCCGGAATCCCAGCTCGACCGCTTCTTGATGCGCCTCTCCCTGGGCTATCCGGACCGCGCCGCCGAGCGCGAGATCCTGCGCGGCCGCGCCGGGCGCGTGCGCCTCGACCGCCTGCCGGTGCTGCTGGACGCCGAGCGCCTGCGTGCCTGGCAGGCGCGCCTGGACGACATCCACGTGGCGGATGCGCTGCTCGACTATGTCCAGGCGCTGGTGGCCGCCAGCCGTGACCACCCGGAGCTGGCCTGGGGACTCTCCACCCGCGGCGCCCTGGCGCTGCTGCAGGCGGCCCGCGGCTGGGCGCTGCTCGAGGGGCGCGACCACGTGCTGCCCGAGGACGTCCAGGCGGTGTGGGGGCCGGTGGCGGGCCACCGCCTCAGCAGCGGCCGGCGCGAGGAGGGCGAGGCCCTGGCGCGCCACCTGCTGGCGCGCGTGCCGGTGGCGGGCTGAGCATGGCGCGGCTGACGCTGGGCGAGCGCTGGTGGCGACGCCTGGCGATGGCGCCGGGCACGCCGCTGCCCCAGCGCCAGCTCTTCCTGCTGCCGACCCGCTTCGGGCTGGGCTGGGCAGTGCTGGTCCTGCTGCTGCTACTGTTCGGCATCAACTACCAGAACACCCTCGCCTATGTGCTGGCCTTCTGGCTGTTCGGCCTGGGGGTGGTGGCCCTGCTGCGTGCCTGGCGCAACCTGCTCGGCGTCACCCCCACCCTGCGCCTGCCCCAGGAGGTGTTCGCCGGCGGCGAGGCGCGTCTCGGCGTGGTGCTCGCCGGGGGGCGCCCGCGCACGGCGCTGGAGCTGCATGGCGCGGGCGTCTCGGCACGCCTCGATCTGCCGGAGGGACAGGGCGAGGCCGTCCTGGCCCTGCCGGCTCAGCGGCGCGGCGAGCAGCCGCTGCCGCGCCTGCGCCTGGAGACCCGCTGGCCGCTGGGGCTGGTGCGCGCCCTGGCCTGGCTGCAGAGCGACGAGCGGTTGCTGGTCTATCCCCGTCCGCTTGCGGAGGACGAACCCGAGCACCGCCACGCCGGCGCGGGGCTGGAGGCCACCGACTTCGCCGGGCTGCGCCGCGCCGAGCCCGGCGACAGCCCGGCCCGGCTGGCCTGGAAGCAGTGGAGCCGCACCGGGGTGCTGGCCGCCAAGGCCTTCAGCCTGCCGCCCCGCCAGCAGCTGTGGCTCGACTATGACGCCTGTCGCGGCGACCCCGAGCGGCGGCTCTCCCTGCTCTGCGCCCGGGTGCTGGCCCACCATCGGGCCGGCGACCGCTACGGCCTGCGCCTGCCCGGGGTGACCCTGCCCCAGGGGGAGGGCCCCCACCAGCGCCGTGTGGCCCTGGAGGCGCTGGCGCGCTTCTCCCCCTCGGGCGACCGGGGGGCGGAGTCATGAGGCCCGGCATGGCCGGCCGCGGCGGCGAGGCGGTGCTGGCCGATGGCCAGGCGCTGAGCGGCGCCATGCTGCGCCAGCTCTTCCTCGGCCAGTGCCTGGTGCTTGCCCTGCACCTGGCCTGGATGCCGGCCTGGCTCGCGGCCCTTGCCGCCCTGGTGGCCGGCTATCGCCATCTTCAGCTGCGCCGCCGCCTGCCCCGCGCCGGCGTCGTGCTGCGCCTGGCCGGTGTCGGCGCGCTCACCGGCGGCCTGTGGCTGCACTACGGCACCCTCGGGCAGATGGAGGCCATGATCGGCCTGCTGCTCGGGGTCTACCTGCTCAAGCTGCTCGAGACCCATGACCGGCGCGACGGGCGGGTGGTGGTGGCCATCGGTTTCGTGGCCACCACCGTGGCCTTCCTGCACGACCAGGGCATCCCCATGGCCGCCGGCGGGCTGCTGGTGCTGGCCTGGCTGGTGCACTCGCTGGTGTGGCTTTCCGGGGGCGATGCCCGCCGGGCCTGGCGCGAGAGCGCCTGGCTGCTGCTGCTCTCGGCGCCGCTGATGGTGCTGCTGTTCGCGGTCTTTCCGCGCCTTGGGCCGCTGTGGAACCTGCCCCAGGCCGATCGCGCCTCTACCGGGCTCACCGACGAGATCGCCCCGGGCGACATCGCCCAGCTCTCGCGCAGCGACGCCCGCGCCTTCCGGGCGCGCTTCGAGGGCGCCGAGCCCACACCCGCCGAGCGCTACTGGCGGGTCTACACGCTTTCCGACTTCGACGGTGAGCGCTGGCGGCGGACCACTCCCGAGCGCCTGGCCGCCACCCTGGGCCGACCGCTGGAGGAGTTCGTTGCCGAGGGGCGCCGCTCGCCCTGGCTCGATGGGGCGCCGCGCTTCGAGGTGGAGCTGCTGCTGGAACCGGACAGCCGCCCCTGGCGGCCGTCGCTGGGCGCGCCGCTGGCCACCGAGGAGCCCCTACGCTTCCTGGCCGATGGCACCCTGGAGGGCACCTCGCCGCTGGCCTCGCGCAGCCTGCTGCGCATGAGCAGCACCGGCCAGGCGCCGGCCAACCCCGATCCCGCGGGCCCCGCCTGGCATGCCATGCTGCCGGCCGAGGGCAACCCTCGCACCCGCGAGCTGGCCGAGCGGCTGTGGCGGGAGAGCGGCGCCGAGCCACGGGCCTTCCTGGCCGCCATCATGGCGCGCTTCGGCGAGGCGCCGTTTCGCTACACCCTGTCGCCGCCGCGGCTGACCTCCGCCGATCGGGTCGACGAGTTCCTGTTCGAGAGCCGCGCCGGCTACTGCACCCACTACGCCTCGGCCATGGCGGTGATGGCTCGCTCGGTGGGCCTGCCAGCCCGTGTGGTGGCGGGCTTCCTGGGCGGCGAGCGTCACCCCGACGGCCACTTCACCATCCGCGACTACGACGCCCACGCCTGGATCGAGGTGTGGCTCGATGGCGCCTGGCAGCGCCTCGACCCCACCGCGGCGATCGCCCCGGAGCGCATCGAGGAGGGGCCCCAGGCCGTCGATGACGGCCGCGAGGCCTTCCTGGCCGATGCCCCCTTCTCGCCGCTGCGCATGCGCGAGGTGGGTTGGGTCAATCGGCTGCGCCTGGACTGGGAGCGCCTGGAATACCGCTGGCAGCGCGGCGTGATCGGCTACCAGCGCGAGGCGCGCAATGCCTTGATGGCCCGGGTGACCGCGCGGCTGCACGCCCTGTGGGACCGCCTGGTGGCGCTGGCCCCCGGCCGCGGCTGGCTGGGGGGGCTGCTGGGGCTGCTGATGGCGGCGGCGGCCGCCGCCGGGCTCGCCGCGCTGCTGCGTCTGGCCTGGCGACGCCAGCGGGAGGCGCACGACGAGGCGCTGCGCATCGCTCGCCTCCAGGCCTGGCTCGGTCGCCGCGGCCTGGGAGTGCGGCCCGGGGAGTCGCCCTCGGCCCATCTGCGACGGGTGGCCGAGGCGGCGGGCGATGCGGGGCCAGCGCTGCGCGACTGCGCCCACCATCTGGAGCGGCTGCGCTACGCCCCCCTGGGGCGGTCCGAGCGTCGCGAGCGCCGCCGCCAGCTGGCCCGGCGGGAGAGGGAGGTGCGACGCCGGCTGCGTCGGCTGCCACGCCGCCGGAGGGGTGGCGCGCAGGCGGGTGGCGTGGCATCGTGAAGGTCATCGACCATGAAGGCGCGCGCATGTCCCTCCACGATCATCAGTGCCGCACCGCCCAGGGCGAGCCCTTCAACTTCGGCGCGCTGCGCGGCCAGGTGCTGCTCATCGTCAACGTCGCCAGCCGCTGTGGCTACACCCCCCAGCTGCGCGAG